>NZ_CP116346.1:603333-905000 GCF_030254645.1 Paucibacter sediminis | reverse complement strand
GGGTGTAGACCCGAAACCAAGTGATCTATCCATGGCCAGGATGAAGGTACCGTAACAGGTGCTGGAGGTCCGAACCGACTAGTGTTGCAAAACTAGCGGATGAGCTGTGGATAGGGGTGAAAGGCTAAACAAACTTGGAAATAGCTGGTTCTCTCCGAAAACTATTTAGGTAGTGCCTCAAGTATTACCATCGGGGGTAGAGCACTGTTTAGGCTAGGGGGTCATGGCGACTTACCAAACCTATGCAAACTCCGAATACCGATGAGTACAGCTTGGGAGACAGAGCACCGGGTGCTAACGTCCGGACTCAAGAGGGAAACAACCCAGACCGCCAGCTAAGGTCCCTAAAATTGGCTAAGTGGGAAACGAAGTGGGAAGGCTAAAACAGTCAGGATGTTGGCTTAGAAGCAGCCATCATTTAAAGAAAGCGTAATAGCTCACTGATCGAGTCGTCCTGCGCGGAAGATGTAACGGGGCTAAGCCAGTTACCGAAGCTGCGGATGTGCAATTTATTGCACGTGGTAGGAGAGCGTTCTGTAAGCCTGTGAAGGTGGGTTGTGAAGCCTGCTGGAGGTATCAGAAGTGCGAATGCTGACATGAGTAGCGTTAAAGGGGGTGAAAAGCCCCCTCGCCGTAAGCGCAAGGTTTCCTACGCAACGTTCATCGGCGTAGGGTGAGTCGGCCCCTAAGGCGAGGCAGAGATGCGTAGCTGATGGGAAACAGGTAAATATTCCTGTACCGATCTGTAGTGCGATGTGGGGACGGAGAAGGTTAGCTCAGCCAACTGTTGGAATAGTTGGTTCAAGCATGTAGGCGTGCCCTCTAGGCAAATCCGGAGGGCTTAGCTGAGGTGTGATAACGAGTCTGCTTGCAGACGAAGTGAGTGATACCCTGCTTCCAGGAAAAGCCACTAAGCTTCAGCTACAGACGACCGTACCGCAAACCGACACTGGTGCGCGAGATGAGTATTCTAAGGCGCTTGAGAGAACTCTGGAGAAGGAACTCGGCAAATTGACACCGTAACTTCGGAAGAAGGTGTGCCTTTAGTAGGTGAACCATTTACTTGGGGAGCCCAATGAGGCCGCAGAGAATCGGTGGCTGCGACTGTTTATTAAAAACACAGCACTCTGCAAAGACGAAAGTCGACGTATAGGGTGTGACGCCTGCCCGGTGCTGGAAGATTAAATGATGGGGTGCAAGCTCTTGACTGAAGTCCCAGTAAACGGCGGCCGTAACTATAACGGTCCTAAGGTAGCGAAATTCCTTGTCGGGTAAGTTCCGACCTGCACGAATGGCGTAACGATGGCCACACTGTCTCCTCCAGAGACTCAGCGAAGTTGAAATGTTTGTGATGATGCAATCTCCCCGCGGAAAGACGGAAAGACCCCATGAACCTTTACTGTAGCTTTACATTGGACTTTGAACAGATCTGTGTAGGATAGGTGGGAGGCTTTGAAGTAGGGACGCTAGTTTCTATGGAGCCAACGTTGAAATACCACCCTGGTGTGTTTGAGGTTCTAACCTTGGTCCCTTATCGGGATTGGGGACAGTGTATGGTGGGCAGTTTGACTGGGGCGGTCTCCTCCCAAAGTGTAACGGAGGAGTTCGAAGGTACGCTAAATACGGTCGGAAATCGTGTTGATAGTGCATTGGCATAAGCGTGCTTGACTGCGAGACTGACAAGTCGAGCAGGTACGAAAGTAGGACAAAGTGATCCGGTGGTTCTGTATGGAAGGGCCATCGCTCAACGGATAAAAGGTACTCTGGGGATAACAGGCTGATACCGCCCAAGAGTTCATATCGACGGCGGTGTTTGGCACCTCGATGTCGGCTCATCTCATCCTGGGGCTGTAGCCGGTCCCAAGGGTATGGCTGTTCGCCATTTAAAGAGGTACGTGAGCTGGGTTTAAAACGTCGTGAGACAGTTTGGTCCCTATCTTCCGTGGGCGCTGCAAGATTGAGAGAGCCTGCTCCTAGTACGAGAGGACCGGAGTGGACGCACCTCTGGTGTATCGGTTGTCACGCCAGTGGCATCGCCGAGTAGCTAAGTGCGGAAGAGATAACCGCTGAAAGCATCTAAGCGGGAAACTCGTCTCAAGATGAGTCTTGCCGGGGCCTAGAGCCCCCTGAAGGGTCGTTCGAGACCAGGACGTTGATAGGCTGGGTGTGGAAGCGCAGTAATGCGTTAAGCTAACCAGTACTAATTGCCCGTGAGGCTTGACCCTATAACTTTGACAGTTCGAAAGAGCAAGTCAGAGCTTATTGAGGTAAGCACAAGTTATGCTGTTCTTCAGAAGTCTGAATTGAACGCAATCAAAATCAAAGCTGATTCGAAGCGCGCAAGAGCCAACGCCCTTGTATAATGCGCAACTCTACAAATTGGGTAAGTTGTTCCAGCAACAACTTGCCAACCAGTTAAGCCTGATGACCATAGCGAGTTGGTCCCACTCCTTCCCATCCCGAACAGGACAGTGAAATGACTCAGCGCCGATGATAGTGCGGATTCCCGTGTGAAAGTAGGTCATCGTCAGGCTAATATCCGAAGACGCCCAGTCGCAAGACTGGGCGTTTCCATCTGTGTCAGCAGATGCAAGCGTTCTCGAGATCGACTCGCGAGTGTTTGCACTTGCTGATGTGCCAGGCGCAGGCCTGGTGCTCGCAGATCCGAAGCGTGCAAATTAGTTTGCAATAAGGGTTGACGATAGTAATAAAATCGTCAATAATCTCGCTTCTGTGCTGATCGCTGATCAGCGCCAAGCAAGTCGACAGACAGCTTGATGTTCTTTAAGAATTCACAGCCGATAAGCGTGGGCGTTTGAAGGTGAGTTTTGATGCTCGGTGACGAGTATCAAGTCTCTTAGACTTTAAACGCTCACGGAAATTAGATTTGAACTATGCAAATGGTTTAAGTCGATTCCGTTGAGTAAATCAAGATCGAACTGTAGAGTTTGATCCTGGCTCAGATTGAACGCTGGCGGCATGCCTTACACATGCAAGTCGAACGGTAACAGGTTAAGCTGACGAGTGGCGAACGGGTGAGTAATGTATCGGAACGTGCCCAGTTGTGGGGGATAACTACTCGAAAGAGTGGCTAATACCGCATACGACCTGAGGGTGAAAGCGGGGGATCGCAAGACCTCGCGCAATTGGAGCGGCCGATATCAGATTAGGTAGTTGGTGGGGTAAAGGCTCACCAAGCCAACGATCTGTAGCTGGTCTGAGAGGACGACCAGCCACACTGGGACTGAGACACGGCCCAGACTCCTACGGGAGGCAGCAGTGGGGAATTTTGGACAATGGACGCAAGTCTGATCCAGCCATGCCGCGTGCGGGAAGAAGGCCTTCGGGTTGTAAACCGCTTTTGTCAGGGAAGAAACGGCTTTCTCTAATACAGAGGGCTAATGACGGTACCTGAAGAATAAGCACCGGCTAACTACGTGCCAGCAGCCGCGGTAATACGTAGGGTGCAAGCGTTAATCGGAATTACTGGGCGTAAAGCGTGCGCAGGCGGTTATGCAAGACAGAGGTGAAATCCCCGGGCTCAACCTGGGAACTGCCTTTGTGACTGCATGGCTAGAGTACGGTAGAGGGGGATGGAATTCCGCGTGTAGCAGTGAAATGCGTAGATATGCGGAGGAACACCGATGGCGAAGGCAATCCCCTGGACCTGTACTGACGCTCATGCACGAAAGCGTGGGGAGCAAACAGGATTAGATACCCTGGTAGTCCACGCCCTAAACGATGTCAACTGGTTGTTGGGAGGGTTTCTTCTCAGTAACGTAGCTAACGCGTGAAGTTGACCGCCTGGGGAGTACGGCCGCAAGGTTGAAACTCAAAGGAATTGACGGGGACCCGCACAAGCGGTGGATGATGTGGTTTAATTCGATGCAACGCGAAAAACCTTACCTACCCTTGACATGTCAGGAATCCTGAAGAGATTTGGGAGTGCTCGAAAGAGAACCTGAACACAGGTGCTGCATGGCCGTCGTCAGCTCGTGTCGTGAGATGTTGGGTTAAGTCCCGCAACGAGCGCAACCCTTGTCATTAGTTGCTACGAAAGGGCACTCTAATGAGACTGCCGGTGACAAACCGGAGGAAGGTGGGGATGACGTCAGGTCATCATGGCCCTTATGGGTAGGGCTACACACGTCATACAATGGCCGGTACAGAGGGCTGCCAACCCGCGAGGGGGAGCTAATCCCAGAAAACCGGTCGTAGTCCGGATCGTAGTCTGCAACTCGACTGCGTGAAGTCGGAATCGCTAGTAATCGCGGATCAGCTTGCCGCGGTGAATACGTTCCCGGGTCTTGTACACACCGCCCGTCACACCATGGGAGCGGGTTCTGCCAGAAGTAGTTAGCCTAACCGCAAGGAGGGCGATTACCACGGCAGGGTTCGTGACTGGGGTGAAGTCGTAACAAGGTAGCCGTATCGGAAGGTGCGGCTGGATCACCTCCTTTCTAGAAAATGGTCGAGCAGTTATTTGTTGCATGCAGCAAGTGACCAGCGAGATCTACATAGACTCAAATTCAAGCGCCCACACTTATCGGCTGTATCACAACAGTGAGTGAATAATGCGTGAGCCTGCCGAGCTGGCCTCCAAGGCGAGCGTTACTGAGACAGGGGCACGCGAGATTAACGCGTGGGTCTGTAGCTCAGTCGGTTAGAGCACCGTCTTGATAAGGCGGGGGTCGCTGGTTCGAATCCAGCCAGACCCACCACGGATTCAAGTGAGAACTTGAAAGAGATCCCGGGGGATTAGCTCAGCTGGGAGAGCACCTGCTTTGCAAGCAGGGGGTCGTCGGTTCGATCCCGTCATCCTCCACCAATTCACTCCTAGGTTGGCAAACCACAGTGGCTTCGGGCTATTGTGGTTTGCCAGTCTTTATTGGCTGTTGTTCTTTAACAATTTGTAGAGTCGAATCAGCGCTGCTAGCGGAAAGCAAAGCCTCGTAAAGGGGGTGGAGCACCGTGCCGCTAGTAGCATTTTGATTGCGTCAACATAGACTTCAACTGAGCAAGAAATTGCTTAGGTATGAAGAACGGCGTAACGCGTGAATACTCAATAAACGTATGGACTGAACGATAGTCTGTACGAGTCCTTGACGACAGTGCAGTCAGCGCTGTCAAAGTTATAGGGTCAAGTGACTAAGTGCATGTGGTGGATGCCTTGGCGATTACAGGCGACGAAGGACGTGATAGCCTGCGATAAGCTTCGGGGAGCTGGCAAATTAGCTTTGATCCGGAGATTTCCGAATGGGGAAACCCACCTCGCAAGAGGTATCGCATACTGAATACATAGGTATGCGAGGCGAACCGGGTGAACTGAAACATCTCAGTAGCTCGAGGAAAAGACATCAACCGAGATTCCGAAAGTAGTGGCGAGCGAAATCGGAGTAGCCCTCGCGTTTTAGCAGTTTGTATATCAGAACGGAATGGAAAGTCCGGCCACAGCGGGTGATAGCCCCGTATGAAAAATGCAGATTGTGGAACTAGGCGCGAATAGAGTAGGGCGGGACACGTGAAATCCTGTCTGAATATGGGGGGACCATCCTCCAAGGCTAAATACTCGTAATCGACCGATAGTGAACAAGTACCGTGAGGGAAAGGCGAAAAGAACCCCGGGAGGGGAGTGAAATAGATCCTGAAACCGCATGCATACAAAAAGTAGGAGCCCGCAAGGGTGACTGCGTACCTTTTGTATAATGGGTCAGCGACTTACATTCAGTGGCGAGGTTAACCGAATAGGGAAGCCGTAGAGAAATCGAGTCCGAATAGGGCGAATCAGTCGCTGGGTGTAGACCCGAAACCAAGTGATCTATCCATGGCCAGGATGAAGGTACCGTAACAGGTGCTGGAGGTCCGAACCGACTAGTGTTGCAAAACTAGCGGATGAGCTGTGGATAGGGGTGAAAGGCTAAACAAACTTGGAAATAGCTGGTTCTCTCCGAAAACTATTTAGGTAGTGCCTCAAGTATTACCATCGGGGGTAGAGCACTGTTTAGGCTAGGGGGTCATGGCGACTTACCAAACCTATGCAAACTCCGAATACCGATGAGTACAGCTTGGGAGACAGAGCACCGGGTGCTAACGTCCGGACTCAAGAGGGAAACAACCCAGACCGCCAGCTAAGGTCCCTAAAATTGGCTAAGTGGGAAACGAAGTGGGAAGGCTAAAACAGTCAGGATGTTGGCTTAGAAGCAGCCATCATTTAAAGAAAGCGTAATAGCTCACTGATCGAGTCGTCCTGCGCGGAAGATGTAACGGGGCTAAGCCAGTTACCGAAGCTGCGGATGTGCAATTTATTGCACGTGGTAGGAGAGCGTTCTGTAAGCCTGTGAAGGTGGGTTGTGAAGCCTGCTGGAGGTATCAGAAGTGCGAATGCTGACATGAGTAGCGTTAAAGGGGGTGAAAAGCCCCCTCGCCGTAAGCGCAAGGTTTCCTACGCAACGTTCATCGGCGTAGGGTGAGTCGGCCCCTAAGGCGAGGCAGAGATGCGTAGCTGATGGGAAACAGGTAAATATTCCTGTACCGATCTGTAGTGCGATGTGGGGACGGAGAAGGTTAGCTCAGCCAACTGTTGGAATAGTTGGTTCAAGCATGTAGGCGTGCCCTCTAGGCAAATCCGGAGGGCTTAGCTGAGGTGTGATAACGAGTCTGCTTGCAGACGAAGTGAGTGATACCCTGCTTCCAGGAAAAGCCACTAAGCTTCAGCTACAGACGACCGTACCGCAAACCGACACTGGTGCGCGAGATGAGTATTCTAAGGCGCTTGAGAGAACTCTGGAGAAGGAACTCGGCAAATTGACACCGTAACTTCGGAAGAAGGTGTGCCTTTAGTAGGTGAACCATTTACTTGGGGAGCCCAATGAGGCCGCAGAGAATCGGTGGCTGCGACTGTTTATTAAAAACACAGCACTCTGCAAAGACGAAAGTCGACGTATAGGGTGTGACGCCTGCCCGGTGCTGGAAGATTAAATGATGGGGTGCAAGCTCTTGACTGAAGTCCCAGTAAACGGCGGCCGTAACTATAACGGTCCTAAGGTAGCGAAATTCCTTGTCGGGTAAGTTCCGACCTGCACGAATGGCGTAACGATGGCCACACTGTCTCCTCCAGAGACTCAGCGAAGTTGAAATGTTTGTGATGATGCAATCTCCCCGCGGAAAGACGGAAAGACCCCATGAACCTTTACTGTAGCTTTACATTGGACTTTGAACAGATCTGTGTAGGATAGGTGGGAGGCTTTGAAGTAGGGACGCTAGTTTCTATGGAGCCAACGTTGAAATACCACCCTGGTGTGTTTGAGGTTCTAACCTTGGTCCCTTATCGGGATTGGGGACAGTGTATGGTGGGCAGTTTGACTGGGGCGGTCTCCTCCCAAAGTGTAACGGAGGAGTTCGAAGGTACGCTAAATACGGTCGGAAATCGTGTTGATAGTGCATTGGCATAAGCGTGCTTGACTGCGAGACTGACAAGTCGAGCAGGTACGAAAGTAGGACAAAGTGATCCGGTGGTTCTGTATGGAAGGGCCATCGCTCAACGGATAAAAGGTACTCTGGGGATAACAGGCTGATACCGCCCAAGAGTTCATATCGACGGCGGTGTTTGGCACCTCGATGTCGGCTCATCTCATCCTGGGGCTGTAGCCGGTCCCAAGGGTATGGCTGTTCGCCATTTAAAGAGGTACGTGAGCTGGGTTTAAAACGTCGTGAGACAGTTTGGTCCCTATCTTCCGTGGGCGCTGCAAGATTGAGAGAGCCTGCTCCTAGTACGAGAGGACCGGAGTGGACGCACCTCTGGTGTATCGGTTGTCACGCCAGTGGCATCGCCGAGTAGCTAAGTGCGGAAGAGATAACCGCTGAAAGCATCTAAGCGGGAAACTCGTCTCAAGATGAGTCTTGCCGGGGCCTAGAGCCCCCTGAAGGGTCGTTCGAGACCAGGACGTTGATAGGCTGGGTGTGGAAGCGCAGTAATGCGTTAAGCTAACCAGTACTAATTGCCCGTGAGGCTTGACCCTATAACTTTGACAGTTCGAAAGAGCAAGTCAGAGCTTATTGAGGTAAGCACAAGTTATGCTGTTCTTCAGAAGTCTGAATTGAACGCAATCAAAATCAAAGCTGATTCGAAGCGCGCAAGAGCCAACGCCCTTGTATAATGCGCAACTCTACAAATTGGGTAAGTTGTTCCAGCAACAACTTGCCAACCAGTTAAGCCTGATGACCATAGCGAGTTGGTCCCACTCCTTCCCATCCCGAACAGGACAGTGAAATGACTCAGCGCCGATGATAGTGCGGATTCCCGTGTGAAAGTAGGTCATCGTCAGGCTAATATCCAAAGCAAACCCTCCGCCTCTTATGAGTCGGAGGGTTTTTGCTTTTAAGGGCCGCAAATTCGATCAAGCGATCGACAGCCGCTCCTGCTCATCCATGGTCAATACGCCACCTGCCAGCAGCTCGGCAATCACGCGCTCGCACCATGCCTGCATCTGCTGTTCTGAGAAATAGCGCTCCCACATAAGGCGCTGGATCGGGGTTTCTTGCAGCCAGGCCAGCAGATCGGGACGAGACTGCGCGCGCACTTCCAGCATATGGAACATGATCAAGGCCTTGGATGCGTGCTTGGCATGCCGGGCCGGCTCCTTGCGGAAAAAGGCGAGCTTCGAGCGGGCCTCGCTCAGGGCCGCACTCACGTTGTCGAAGACGGCGCCATGGCCGGGTATCACGACGCGGGGATTCAGCTCCTCGATCAGCGTCAACGTGGCGTCCACTTCGTCGAAGGCGCCCTCGCCCTCGATTTCCGGGAAGACGATGCCGAAGCCGTGCTCCCACAAGGCGTCGGCCGAAACAAGGGTGCGCGAGTACTGCTCGAACAGAAGCAGGGAATGCGGATCATGTCCGGGCGCTGCATGGACCTGCCAGCGCAGCCCCGCGTGCTCGATCAAGGCGCCGGGCTCCAGCATGGCCGTGGGCGTAAAGCGGGGGCATTGCTGGCCGGTGGGGCGATAGCTGAGCTGCGCCTCGTTCCAGTCCAGCGCCGCCTGGTAGTGGCCGGGCGGGATCCAGGCCGGGCAGCCATAGACCGCCATCAGGGCCGCGTTGCCGCCGCAGTGGTCGGAATGCAGATGGGTGTTGATGATGCGGCTCAGGCCGCGCGCTTCACCGGCAATCGCCTCGGCGACCAGCGCCAGGGTCTGCTGGGCATGGCTGGCGTAGCCGGTGTCGATCAGGATGGGCCCGGCGCTTGGGTCGCCCAAGAGCAGGATCGAGTTGGACGACAGCCAGCCCCGCTCCAGCACGCGTACTTGGGGCGGTAGCAAGGCGTGCGCGGCCGCCATCGTCAGCTGCGCAATTCGCGCCGCAGTATCTTGCCGACGTTGCTCTTGGGTAGCTCGTCGCGGAACTCGATGTATTTGGGGCGCTTGTAGGCGGTGAGCTGGTCATGGCAGAAGGCGCTGAGGTCTTCCTCCGCCAGGGCGGGGTCGCTCTTCACGACATAGAGCTTGACGGTCTCGCCCGAGCGGGCGTCCGGGATGCCCACGGCGGCGCATTCCAGCACGCCCGGATGCATGTTGACGACCTGCTCGATCTCGGTGGGATAGACGTTGAAGCCGGAGACCAGAATCATGTCCTTCTTGCGGTCGACGATGCGGATGAAGCCCGCGGCGTCCATCACGCCGATGTCGCCGCTCTTGAAGAAGCCGTCCGCATACATGACGTTGGCGGTCTCGTCCGGGCGGTTCCAGTAGCCCGCCATCACCTGTGGGCCGCGGATGCAGATTTCGCCGCGCTCGCCCTGCGGCACGTCCTGCCCGGCGTCGTCGCGGATCGCGATCTCGGTGCTGGGCACGGGCAGGCCGATCGAGCCATTGAAGTCGTGCAGGTCGAGCCGGTTGATGGTGGCGACGGGGGCGGTTTCCGACAGGCCGTAGCCCTCCACCACGGGGCAGCCCGTGATGCTGAGCCACTTCTCCGCCGTGGCCTGTTGCACCGCCATGCCGCCGCCGTTGGAGATCACCAGCTCGCTGAAATCCAGGCGCGCGAACGAGGGCTCGTTGGCCAGGGCGTTGAAGAGCGTGTTGACCGCAGGGAACATATTGACGCGATACTGCTGCAGCGTCGCGATGAAGCCGGGGATGTCGCGCGGATTCGGGATCAGCAGGTTCATCATGCCCAGCCGCGCGCCCAGCATGTAGCAGGCCGTGAGCGCGAAGATGTGATACAGGGGCAGGGCGCAGACGGTCGTGAGCTGCTTATTGCCGATGCGGGCCAGCATGGGCCCGAACCAGGCCTCGCTTTGCAGGATGTTGGCCACCACATTGCGATGCAGCAGCGTGGCGCCCTTGGAGATCCCGGTGGTGCCGCCGGTGTACTGCAGAAAGGCCACGTCGTCGGCGCCCACCTCCACCGGCTTCATGCGCATGCCGCGGCCCTCGTCGAGCGCCTTGTTGAAGCGCGTGACGCTGTGGCCGGCACCGGTGGGCAAGCGGAACTCCGGCACCATCTTGCGCACATGGCGCACCGCGAAATTGATCAGCGGGCCGCGCCACCAGCCCAGCAGGTCGCCCAGCGAGGCCAGCACCACATGCTTGATATCGGTGTGGGCAATCGCCTCTTCCAGCGTGGCGGCAAAGTTCTCCAGCACGATGATGGCTTCGGCACCCGAGTCCTTCAGTTGGTGCTCCAGCTCGCGCGGCGTGTAGAGCGGATTGACGTTCACCACCACATAGCCGGCGCGCAGGATGGCGGCGATGGCGACCATGTACTGCAGCACATTGGGCATCATGATGGCGACGCGCGCGCCGCGCGCCAGCCCCTTGCCCTGCAGCCAGGCGGCCAGCGCCTGCGACATCTCGTCCACCTCGCCAAAGCTCAGGCGCTGCTCCATGCAGGCGGCCGCGTCGCGCTTGGCATGCTTGCGGAAGGCTTCTTCCAGCAACTGCACCAGTGAACGGTAGGTGTCGGTGCGGATCTCCGCCGGAACGCCCTCGGGGTAGCTCTTCAACCAGGGCTTGTCTGCGAGTACTGCGGCCATGTCTCCTCGTCTTGTAGTCGGCGGCGATCTCCGATGGTCAGCGTTGCGGGCCCTGCGCAGCTAGGGGAGTTGCCCTAGTGGATCGTCACCTGTGGGACAAGCGGGGCGAGATAGTTCGAGCGCGCCCGCGTCGGCAGCGAACAAGGCCCGCGCAAACGCCTCTTCGCGCTCGCGCACGCAGGCCAGGAACTCGCCCGAGCCCTTCATGGCCTTGAAGGTGTCGAAGCCGGTCTCCAGAAAATGCTGCAGGGCCGAGAGGCCAGCCGCGCTGGCCGGGCCCCGCATCATGCGCAAGGCCTGGCGCAGCAGCGGCTTGCGCGTGTAGCCATCCAGGGCCGCGCCGATCGCCATGGTGAGGTCGATCTGCTGCTGCCGGTAGCGTGGCTGGGCCACCGCCTGCCAGGCCCTCACATAGCCCTGGGCCGAGAGCTGGGGCACGGCCAGCTGGCCCGCCATTGCGCTGTCCAGCTGCTCCGAGATGGCGTGCAGTTCGGCGAGCAGGCGCACCGTCTTCACCACCTCGGCGGGGAACAGCCGCGTCAGCGCCGGCACCACACGCGCGAACTGCGCATCGCGCTCGCTGAAATCGCCCGGGCCGTAGAGTTCCTCCAGAAAGAAGCGCGCGGCGCCGGCATAGCGCGTGCTGGCCAGCAGGTCGGCATAGCTGCGCGAAAAGCGCGCCTGCTGATAGCTCTTGACGGCCTGTACCCGGGCCTCGAGGGCCGGGTCGGCCGCGCGGCGCCGGCGCTCCGCCTCCACTTGCTGCAGGAAACCCAGGATCTCGGCTTGCATCGACCACCTTCAGAGTCTGGACTCAAATTGTGCCGCTGCCGGCGGCCTACACTGGCTCACAGCTTAGAGGAGGGCGTCGAGATGGCGGGAGTGAATGCGCGCTGGCAACGCCTGCATCTGGGCTTGCGCCTCATGCTTGCCGCGGCGGCGCTGGCCTGGGCGCTGCCGCGCTGGGGCGTCTGGCAGGGGCTCGGCCTGGCCCTTGCGACCTTGATGCTGCAACAGATCGCGCTGCTGCCGGTGTTCTTCTGGCTGCGCGGCTTGCCGCTTGCCGCGGGCGTGCCGCGCCTGGGGCGCTGGCAGGCCATCGCCGCCTGGTGGCGCGAATGCGGCGCACTGGAGCGCGTGTTCAGCTGGCAGCAGCCCTTTGCCGACCGGGCCGAGCCCGACCATCTGCCCACCCACAGCGCGCAGCGCGGCGTGCTGCTGCTGCACGGCTTCACCTGCAACCGCGGACTCTGGAATCCCTGGATGCGCCAGTTGCGCGAGCGTGGCCAGCCCTTCATGGCGCTCACGCTGGAGCCGGCGTTCGGCAGCATCGATGCCTATGTGCCGGCCATCGACGCGGCGCTGCGGCGGCTTGAGGTCTGCAGCGGCCGTGCGCCCATCATCGTGGCGCACAGCATGGGTGGGCTGGCCGCACGTGCCTGGTGGCGCCATGCGGGGCATGACGGCAGCCGCGTGCACCGCATCGTCACCCTGGGCTCGCCGCATGCGGGCACGCTGATGGCGCGCTTCTCATCGGCGGCCAATGCCCGACAGATGCGCCGCGACTCGCCGTGGCTGGCGACGCTGGCGCAGCTGGAGCAGGCGCAGCACTACCAGCGCTTCGACTGCTTCTTCAGTCATGCCGACCAGATCGTCTGCCCGGCCGGCACCGCCGCCTTGCCAGGCGCGCGCAATCATCACGTGCAGGCCTGCGGCCACCTCGACCTGCTGTTTCACGCCGGCCTGCGCGCCGCAGTGATGGCGTTGCTGCAGGACGCACAAGAAAAAACGCCTTGAGCGCAGGGCTCAAGGCGTTTCGCGGCGCGGCTCGATCGCCGGCGCTCAGATGGGCTCGTCGACCTTCAGCACGCCACGGCGGATCTGGTCCAGCTCGATGCTCTCGAACAAGGCCTTGAAGTTGCCCTCGCCAAAGCCCTCATTGCCCTTGCGCTGGATCAGCTCGAAGAAGATCGGCCCGATCACTTCCTTGGTGAAGATCTGCAGCAGCAACTCGTGCGGCGCACCTTCGTGAGCGGCGCCGTCGATCAGGATGCGCAGGCGCTTGAGCTCCTCGAGGTTCTCGCCATGCTGGGGCAGGCGCTTGTTCACCAGGTCGTAGTAGGTGGCGATGGTGTCCTGGAACACCACGCCGGTCGCCTTCATGCCTTCCACCGTGGCGTAGATGTCGTCGGTGCCCAGCGCCACGTGCTGGATGCCCTCACCATGGTAGAGGTCCAGGTACTCGGCGATCTGGCTCTTGTCGTCGCTGCTCTCGTTGATGGGGATGCGGATCTTGCCGCAGGGGCTGGTCATGGCCTTGGACTTCAGGCCGGTCAGCTTGCCCTCGATGTCGAAGTAGCGCACCTCGCGGAAGTTGAAGAAGCGCTCGTAGAACTCGGCCCATTCCTTCATGCGGCCGCGGAACACGTTGTGCGTCAGGTGGTCGATATAGGTCAGGCCATGGCCCACCGGCTTGGACGGGACCGGCTTGCCTTCGGCGTCCAGCAGGGGCACGAAGTCCACGTCGTAGATGCTGATGTTGCCGATCGCGCCGGCGGGTGCGTCGTTCTTGCCCTGCCAACGGTCGACGAAATAGATCAGCGAATCGCCGATGCCCTTGATGGCCGGGATGTTCAGCTCCATCGGGCCGGCCTTGTTGTCAAAGCCCCAGGCGCCGAGCTCCAGCGCGCGCTGGTAGGCGAAGGCGGCGTCCTTGACGCGGAAGGCGATGGCGCAGATCGAGGGGCCGTGCAGGCGCGCAAAGCGCTGGGCAAACGAGTCGCCCTCGGCATTGATGATGAAGTTCACCTCGCCCTGGCGGTACAAAGTCACGTTCTTGTGGCGGTGCTTGGCCACGGCGGTGAAGCCCATGGTTTCGAACAGCTTGCCCAGCGCGGCCGGATCGGGCGCGGCGAACTCGATGAACTCGAAGCCGTCGGTGCCCATTGGGTTGTCCCAGGGAGTGAATGCCATGTTGTCTCCTGCAGCGGATGTCTTGCGATGGGTCAAGACTGTAGGTCCAGGGGCCTGCAGGATTCATGCGATTGGCGCGCGACTTTTGTTTTCGCGCGCAGGAAAACTGCAAAAATGCAGAAATGGACAAGGAAACCCAGCTCGATGCCATTGATAAGCGCATTTTGAGGGCGTTGCAGCTCGACGGGCGCGTGACCTATGACGCCCTCGCGGCGCAGGTCAATCTGTCCGCCTCGGCGGTGCTGCGGCGCGTGCGGCGGCTCGAAGAGGCGGGCGTGATCGCGGCCTATGTGGCCCTGGTGAGCCCCGAGCATGTCGGCCTGGGGCTGACGGCCTATATCAATGTGCGGCTGGAAAAGCACACCGAGAGCCACAAGCGCAACCCCATGGACCTGTTCCGCGCCGCGGTGCAGACCTGGCCCGAGGTGGTGGAATGCGCGGCCCTCACCGGCGAGATGGACTATCTGCTGCGCGTGCTGGTGCAGGACATGCAGCATTACTCCCGCTTCATCACCGAGACCCTGCTCAAGCA
Organism: Paucibacter sediminis; assembly: GCF_030254645.1. Lineage (NCBI taxonomy): Bacteria > Pseudomonadati > Pseudomonadota > Betaproteobacteria > Burkholderiales > Sphaerotilaceae > Roseateles > Paucibacter sediminis. The sequence goes on along the minus strand of NZ_CP116346.1, from coordinate 890,463 downwards.
CCCCAGCGTGCAGGACTGCAAGACCAGCTTTGTGCTGGACCGCCTGAAGAACACCACGGCCGTGCCCATCTGAGGCCGGCCGCCTGGCTCAATCGGGGCGGCGCGTCAGCACCACCGCCAGTTCCTGCCAGCCCTGCCCATGGCCCACCGCCGCATAGGGCGGTGCCGGCCAATCCCACAGCGCCTGCGGGAACAGCGCGCGCATCGCGTTGATGTCGCAGTGATAGGGCGGGCCTTCCACCACACCCTGCGCCGCGCTGTCACGCCGGGCCTGCATGAAGAGCGCGAACAGCCGGCCGCCCGGCTTGATCCAGTGCCGCAGCTGCGCCGCGTAGCGCTGCCAGTGATCGGGATGCAGGGCGCACAAGCAGGTCTGCTCGTAGACGGCATCGACCGGGGCGTCCGGCTGCCATAGCAGCACATCGGCCTGCTCCACGCGGCCGGCAAGCCCGCGCGCGGCGAGGGCCTCGCGGGCCAGCGTCACCGCCGCGGGGGCATAGTCCAGGCCGGTGGCGGTGATGCCCGCCGCGGCCAGCGCCAGCAACTCGTGGCCGCGGCCGCAACCGGGCACCAGCAGCGCCTCGCCGGCCTGCCAGCGGCCTTCGGCCAGCCATTGCAGCAGTTGGGGATGTGCGGCGCCGCGATCCCAGGGCGTCTGCCCGGATTCAAAGCGCTGCTGCCAAAACTCGAGGGTAGGTCCTGCCATGGCGCAGGATCATAGTTCGCCGTCGAGTTCCTGCAGCAGCTTGAGCGTGTGGTCCGGGCCAAGATTCAGCAGGCTGCCGATCTCGCGCAGATCGTCGGGCACGGCCGGGTTCTCCCAGCTCTCGGAGGTATGCCGGGCCAGGCGCACGGCCAGCTTGGCGCATTGCACCTGCGGATCGTTGCCGCGCTTGTCGTTGGTGATGTGGGCCAGCAACTCGGGCAGGCGCCAGGCCTGCATCAGCGCCTGTTCCAGATCGCCCAGCTCGATGTTCAGCACGGCGCGCTGAGCCACCGCGCTGCGCAGCGCGGGGTCGAGGCGCTGGCGTTGCTGGATCTCCAGCGCCAGGTCGGGCGCATAGCACCACAGCAGCATCTCGGCGAAGTCATGCAAGAGCGCGGCGCTGTGTATCACCGCCGCATCCGGATCGGTGCGGTGCACGGCAAAGCCCAGCGCAAAGCGCGCGGCACGCTCGGCGCGCCTGAGTACGCGCTGCAGGCCGGCCATCGCGTCGGGCCGGTCGGCCAGGCGCTGCTCCACCGTGGGCTGCGGGCCGAAGGCGTTGAAGAAGGGCGTGATGCCCATCAGCACCAGGGCCGCGGTGACGGTCTCGGCATCCGCCAGCAGGCGCGCGGAGCGATGCGCCGAGGCGTAGGCCAGCACTTTCAGCGTCATGAGGGGATCGCAAGCAATCTCCTCGCCCAGGCTGTTGGCGTCCACATCGTCCTCGTTGGCACGCCAGAACTCCAGCTGCTCGGCGCTGCGGGCCAGCACGGGGATTTCCTCGCCACGAAAGTGCGCGGTCCAACGTGCCAGGTCCGGCAGGGGCTGGGTGAGCGGCGCGTAGTTCATGGCAGCGACATGTCGATATGAGGTGGCAAGCGCGCCCGCGACATCGCGAGGTTTGCGTTGATCGTATATCGACAGCCCAGTCGCCGGCTTGAGTCCGGGCGTCGGCGCGCCCGGACTCCGGCGACATTCGTCACAGTCTGCGCACCCCGGTGAGCATGCCAACGCGCTGGCCGTTCACAAACAAGGTGCCGCCCTCGGCGCCGCGCTCGGCATGGAACTCCACGATGCTACGTTCCGACCTCGGCCGCACCTGCGCCAGGCGCAGTGCGGTACGGGTCAGCAGGGCACTGCCGCGCAGCAGCAGCCGGGTGGTGGGCTCACGCCAATCCGCGTACATGCTGCCTCCGCGTCTTGCTGCGCTGTCGGGCGCCTGGGTCCTTGGATAGAAGCGGCACCACCAGGGCGCCTTCGGGCGCTGCGGCCTCTGCGTACAACTCCAGCTCGGGCTGGCAATAGGCCGCTTTCACGCGGGCCAGCCGGCGCGCGGTGCGCAGCAAGGCGGCGCTGCTCCATTGCAGCAAGGGGGCGAGGCGCTGGCGCCAGGCTTCGTAACTCTGGGCGGCATCTTGCGGGCCGCGCAATTCGGTCAATCTCATGGGGGGTCTCCAACCCGACCAGCCTTCTTCAGAGGCTTGCCGGTGAATTCAGGGGCTGCTGTCGCTGCTGGCGAGTTGCAGCAGCTGCTTGTGCAGATCGCGGCGCTGGGCCTGGCGCTGATGGCCCGGCGCATGGCGTCCGGCCTGGCGCAGCAGGCTGGGCGCGACGATCGGATTGCGCGGCTTGTTCAGGCGCAGGCTCATGGGGCGCGGTGAGGTGAACTGGGTCATGGGTGCAAAACTCCTGGGCAATGCGGCGGCGCCACTGCGGCGCTGCAGCGTTAATGGGGAACACAAGGGCGATGCCAAGCGCAGCGGCCGGACGGACCACCGGGGCGTCAACTGGGAACGAGAGCACTCAGCCTGGCGCTGAGTTCGGTTTGGGCGCTAGCGTCGCGCGGAGCTGCGGCACATGCGGGGCACGGCGGGCCGGTTCGGACCCGCGGGCGGCATGGTGAGCTCTGGCGAGCGGCACCCGGTCAAGGCGTCAATGGAAAGAGGGGCCTCGCCGCGGTGAACCATCCGCGACTTGCGCAAATGATAAACGATTGATTATCTTGCGCAAGTGTTATTTATCGGATCTGATAAACAAATTAGGGGTCAGCGTTATCAGCGCTTTTTGGGCTTGAGCGGCGCGATGCCTTGTTGCAGGCGGCGCCAGGCGTCCAGCTCATCCGCCGGGCTGGGGGCGGGCACGGGTTTGGGGCCCGGCAGGGCCGCCGGCTTGAGACCCGCCACGGGCTTGCCGGCGCTGGCCGCACCGAGCGGCGCCGGCTCGGGCGTCAGCACCTCGCCCAGCAGATCCAGCAAGCGCGTGCGCGCGCGCTGCGGATGGCGGCGGTAATAGGTGAGCACCAGGCCGACGATGAAGCGCTCGTCGTCATCCTGCGGCACGCTGGGCGTGCTGTCCTGCGGCGCCGGGCCGGCGGCGGCGGGCTGGCCATGGGCGCCATGCTCCTGGTCCATCCAGCCCTGCGGCTTGTGGCACAAGAGCTCGAACTGGCGCGCCAGGCGTTCGCCGATCTGGCGCGAGCGACCCTTGATCTGGCTCCAATAGCTGGGTTGGATCTGCAAGCGCTCCGCGAAACGCCGCTCCAGACCGCGCAGGGCGGCGGCATCGGCGTGTTTGACGGTGGCGGCAACGAACTCTTCAAACAGGAGCATCGCGTTGTCCAAGCGGATCTGGGCGACGTCCCGGGCAGCGGAACACATCTGCGTATGATAAAGCCGGCTTCACCCCAGTTGCCCAGGGTGAGCAAGATAGTGTCGCGCCAGACCCTGTCTACTCCTCGTCGCTGACCTTGTGCGCCGCCATCAGCTGCGCCTGGGTGTTGGGCGGCACCGCCTCGTAGTGCGAGAGCGCCAGGCTGTAGCGCCCCTGGCCGCTGGTCATGGCATTGAGCCGGCTCTGATAGCTGGCAAGTTCGGCCAGCGGGGCCAGGCCCTGCACGGTGATCAGCCCCGGCACCGCGCTGCGCGTGCCGTTCACCTGGCCGCGGCGCGCCGCCAGGTCGCCGGTGATGTCGCCCATCGCGCTTTCCGGGGTGACGATCTCCACATGCACGATGGGCTCCAGCACCAGGGGCCGGGCCTCCTGCACCGCGGCGATCAGGGCCTTGCGGCCGGCGGTCACGAAGGCCACCTCCTTGGAGTCCACGCTATGGTGCTTGCCGTCGAACACCACCACGCGCAGATCCACCAGCGGATAGCCGGCCACCACGCCGCTGGCCAGGGCCTGGCGCACGCCCTTCTCCACCGCCGGCATGAACTGGCCCGGGATGGTGCCGCCCTTGACCTCGTCGCGGAACTCGAAGCCGGCGCCGCGTTCCAGCGGCTCGATGCGCAGATAGACCTCGCCGAACTGGCCGGCGCCGCCGCTCTGCTTCTTGTGGCGGAAATGGCCCTCGGCCGGGGCCGAGACGGTCTCGCGGTAGGCGATGCGCGGCGGCTGGGTCTTGACCTCGAACTTGTAGCTGTCGCGCAGCCGGTCCAGCAGCATGCGCAGATGCAACTCGCCCAGGCCGTAGACCAGGGTCTCGTTGGTGAGGCCCACATGCTCGACCTTCAGGCAGGGATCCTCGTCCACCAACCGGCTGAGGATTTCCCACAGGCGCTGCTCGTCGCCATGGCGCGAGGGGCTGATGGCCAGGCCGTGCACGGGGGTGGGGAAGTCCAGCGGCGCGAGGTGGATGTGCTCGTCTTCCTGCGCGTCGTGCAGCACCGCGTCGAAGTGCAGTTCCTCGACCTTGGCGATCGCCACCAGATCACCCGGGATGGCCTGGTCCACCTCCACATGCTCCTTGCCCTGCAGCATGAACAGGTGCGAGACGCGGAAGGGCTTGCGCGCATGGCCCACGAAGAGCTGGCTGTTGCGCGTCAGCGTGCCCTGGTGCACGCGCAGCACGCCCATCTTGCCGAGGTAGGGGTCGGCATTGATCTTGAAGACATGGGCGATCACATGCTTGCCGGCATCGGGCTCGGCCTGCAGCGGCTTGGCGTCGGCGCCTTCGCCCTCCAGGAACTTGGGCGGATTGGCCTCGAAGGGGTTGGGCAGCAGCTTGGCCACCACATCCAGCAGTTCGCTGATGCCGAGGTCGGACTTCGCGGCGGTGAAGCACACCGGGATCAGATGGCCCTCGCGCAGCGCCTGCTCCAGCGGCGCATGCAGCTCGCTGGCGTCCACGTCGCCCTCGTTCAGATAGCGGTCGACGAAGGCGCTGTCCACCTCCACCACCTGCTCCACCAGGGCGCGGTGCGCGGCTTCCACCGAGCCGAAATCCGACTCCCCCGCGCGGTTGAAGAAGCAGTCGACGATGCGGGTGCCGCCGCCGGCCGGCAGATTGAGCGGCAGGCATTCGCGCCCGAAGGCGGCCTGCAGCTGTTCCAGCAGGGCCGGCAGATTGACGCCGGGGGCGTCGATCTTGTTCACCACGATCAGGCGCGTGAGGCCGCGCTGCGCCGCCGCCTCCATCATGCGCGAGGCCATCAGCTCGATGCCGTTCTGCGCATTGATCACCAGCACCGCGCTCTCCACCGCCTCCAGCGCCGGCAGCGCCAGGCCCACGAAGTCGGGCGCGCCGGGGGTGTCGATGGCGTGGATGCGCAGGCCCTGGTGCTTCATGTGCACCAGCGAGGCATAGAGCGAATGCTGCATGCGCTTCTCAAGCACATCGTGGTCGCTGACCGTGTTGCCCTTTTCCACCGAGCCCGGCGCCGTGATGACGCCGCAGTGATGCAAGAGCGCCTCGATCAGGCTGGTCTTGCCCGCGCCGGCGGGGCCCAGCAGGGCCAGGGTCCGGATCTTGGCGATCTCGGCCTGGGCCGCCGGCCCCCCGGCGCCCCCTCGACTACCGTTGGGGCTGTCGGAGGCCATCGCGCCTCCGTCGTTGTGCATCGATGGGCTCGGGGACATGGCATCCTCCTTCTGGGATGGCCCCAGCGTAGAGGATGCGGTGCCCGGCGGCAAGGGGTCAGATCAAAGCCGCCACACTGTTGTCAGGCGGCCACCGCCTGCAGCTGCCGTGGCCTGCATGTCGCGGCGGTGAAGGCGTAATCCAGCGCCGGCTGTCGGCCGCTGACGATGTCGGCGATGGCTGCGCCCGAGCCGCAGGCATGGGTCCAACCCAGCGTGCCATGGCCCGTGTTGAGGTACAGGCCGGCCACCTTGCTGGCGCCGATATAGGGCAGGTTGGAGGGCGTGGCGGGGCGCAGGCCGGTCCAGTACTGGGCACCCTGGCCATCGGTCATGTGCGGGAAGAGCTCGCGCGTGCGGCGCACGATGGCCTCGCAGCGCACCAGATTGAGCTCGGTGCTGTAGCCGTTCAGCTCGGCCGTGCCGGCGATGCGCAGGCGGTCGCCCAGGCGCGAGAACACCAGCTTGTACTCGTCGTCGGTGAGCGAGACCTGGTAGCTGTGCGCCGGCGCGATCACCGGCAGCGTGACCGAGTAGCCCTTGGCGGGATAGATGTTGAGCGAGACGCCCAGCTCGCGCGCCAGCTGGCGGCTGAAGGAACCCATGCAGAGCACGATGCGGTCGGCGCTGCGCCGGCTCACCACGCCCGCGGCGTTGGCGACGATGACGCGCTCAACGCCCTGCCGGCCCTGTTCCAGGCCGAGGATGCGGGTCTCGTACTCGAAGCGCACGCCGGCCGCCGCGCAGCGCGCCGCCAGCGCCTGGGTGAAGGCATGGGCATCGCCCGATTCGTCGCTGGGCGTCATGCTGCCGCCGACGATCTTGCCGCGGCATTGCGCCAGCGCCGGCTCGATGGCCACGCAATCGTCGGGCGTCTTCATGTCCAGCTCGCAACCCTGCTCGCGCATGATGCGCGCCGGCTCCTGCGCCGCCTCGAACTCGGCCTCGCTGGTGTAGAAGTGCAGGATGCCCTGGCTGCGCTGGTCGTATTGCAGACCCAGCTCCTGGCGCAGGCTCTGCAGCTTGGCGCGGCTGTAGAGACCCAGGCTGACGATGTTGCGGATGTTGTGGGCGGTGCGGCCGGGCGTGCATTCGCGCAGGAACTGCAGGCCCCAGCGCCATTGCGCGGCGTCGGCGCGCAGGCGGAACAGCAGCGGCGCGTCCTCCTTCATCAGCCATTTCAGGACCTTCAGCGGCGCGCCCGGATTGGCCCAGGGCTCGGCGTGCGAGACCGAGATCTGGCCGCCATTGGCATAGCTGGTTTCCAGGCCGGCGGCGGGCTGGCGTTCGAGCACGGTGACCTCATGGCCGGCCGCGCGCAGATACCAGGCGGTGGTGATGCCGGTGACGCCGGCGCCCAGGACGATGACATGCATTGCGAATACTCCGTTCGGGTTGAACGCGCAGGCGTGCAGTCTCTGGCGGAAGTGATGCCAAAAGGGATGCGTGCGCCTGGGCGCGCCGCTCCCGCTGTCCTTGGTGCCTGAGAGATTCGGCGCCGGGCTTGCGGCCCGCGCCTTGCTCCTTCGGCGGCCCCATGCATTGCACATGAGGCACTCTCCAGCATTCGGCTTGAAATCGGATCCAGTACGGGGCCTGAGCGAGTATGGGAGCTTGCGCCTTCGGCGGCGGCTCGCAGGGCGGGCCGCACTCTCCTGAATCCGGGAGCCAGTGTAGCCCAGGTCTTGCATCCGGCGGGGCGCCGCCTGCGTAGACTGCGGGCAAGCGTGGAGGATGCTGCATGCGCAAGACCATTCTGGGGGCCGGCCTGATGCTGCTGCTGGCCTATGGCGCCGCCATGGCCTGGCTGTACTGGCGCCAGGAGCAGCTGCTGTTCCAGCCCGAGCCGCTGGCCGCCGGCCATCGCTTCGAGCTCGGCGCCGATGTGCAGGACCTGCGGCTGAACGTGCCCGGAGCCACGCTCTCGGCCTTGCATCTGCGCCTGCCCCGGCCCAAGGGCCTGGTGTTCTTTCTGCACGGCAACGCCGGCAATCTGCAGACCTGGTTCGTCAACGCCGACTTCTATCGCCGCGCCGGCTACGACCTCTTCATGCTGGACTACCGCGGCTATGGCAAGAGCAGCGGCCATATCGAGAGCGAGGCGCAGTTGCGCGCCGATGTGCGCGCCGCCTGGGACACCGTAGCGCCGCAGTACCGCGGGCTCAAGCATGTGATCTATGGGCGCTCGCTGGGCACGGGTCTGGCGGCGGGGCTGGCCGCCGAGGTCGGGCCGGAGCTGACCGTGCTGGTATCGCCCTACGCCAGCATGTCGGCGCTGATGCGCGAGCACTTTCCCTGGGTGCCACCGGGCCTGCTGCGCTACCCGCTGGACACCGGCGCCGACGTGGCCCGGCTGCGCACGCCGCTGCTGCTGGTGCATGGCGGGCAGGACAGCCTCATCGCACCCCAGCACAGCGAGGCCTTGCTGCGGCAGCAAGGGCAGGCCAGGCTGGTACTGGTGCCCGGCGCGGCGCACAACGACCTGCAGCGCTTCGAGCAATACCAGCAGGCCCTGCGCGAGGCGCTCGCCGCGCTCTGACTCAGATCGGCAGCGCGCGCGCCAGCAGCGCATCGATGGCGATGCCGCGCGTGTCCAGCGCACCGAACACGCGCCCGCTCTGCGCGTCCAGCAGGCGGCTGGCGATGAAGGCCTCGGCCACCTCGCCGGGGGCATGCTGGCTCATCAGGCAGGCCTGGGCCAGCAGCACCAGGCGCTGCGCGAACTGGCGCCCCAGGGCCTCGAAGTCGGCGGCCGGGGTGCGCGTGAGCAGGTCGCGCAGGGCGGCGAGTTCGCTGCGCAGCGGCGCGCTGTCGCCGGCGAGCTGCTGCAGCTCGTCCAGCAGGGCATGGGCGGCCTGCGGCTCGCGTGCGATGCCGCGCAGCACGTCCAGGCACATCACATTGCCCGAGCCTTCCCAGATCGAATTCACCGGCGCCTCGCGGTACAGGCGCGCCAGCACGCCTTCCTCCACATAGCCGTTGCCGCCCAACACCTCCATCGCCTCGCCGCTCAGCTCGACGGCGCGCTTGCAGACCCAGAACTTGGCGGCCGGCGTCATGATGCGTTGCCAGGCGCGCTCGGCGGGAGCGTCCGCGCCGCGCTCGAAGGCCTGGGCCAGCCGCATCATCAGGAGCGCCGCGGCCTCGCTTTCCAGCGCCAGATCGGCCAGCACGCTGCGCATCAGCGGCTGCTCGGCCAGGCGCTTGCCGAAGGCCAGGCGCTCGCGCGCATAGTGCAGGGCCTGCACCAGCGCCTGCCGCATGATGCCGGCGCTGCCGATCACGCAGTTCAGCCGCGTGTAGCCGGCCATCTCGATGATGGTGGGGATGCCGCGCCCGTCCTCGCCAAGCATCAGGCCCCAGGCATCGGCAAACTCGACCTCGCTGCTGCTGTTGCTGCGGTTGCCCAGCTTGGACTTGAGGCGCTGGATGTGGATGGGGTTCTTCGTGCCATCGGGCCGCCAGCGCGGCACCCAGAAGCAGCTGGGCCCGGCCTCGGTGCGCGCCAGCACCAGATGCGCATCGCACATCGGCGCCGAGAAGAACCATTTGTGGCCGCGCAGGCTGTACTCGCCGCCGCGGCCGCCCGCGCCCAGGGGGGTGGCCAGCGTGGTGTTGGCGCGCAGGTCCGAGCCGCCCTGTTTCTCGGTCATGCCCATGCCCACCCAGAGGCTGGTCTTCTGTTCCAGCGGCAGGTCGCGCGGGTCGTAGGCGCGGCTGTAGAGCTGGCCGCGCAGGCGCTCGAACAGCGCCGCTTCCTTTTGCAGCACCGGGATGCAGGCCTGCGTCATGGTGGCGGGGCAGAGGCTGCCGGCCTCGATCTGGCCATGCAGGTAGAAGCCGGCGGCAAAGGCGCTCCAGCGCCCGCGGCGCTCGGTCTCGAAGGCGAGGCTCACCAGGCCCTGGCCGCGGTACAGCGCCAGGAACTCATGCCAGGCCGGGTGGAACTCCACCTGGTCGACGCGGCGGCCGCGCGCATCATGGCTCCTCAGCTCGGGGCCGTGGCGGTTGGCCAGCTCGGCCTGGGCATAGCTCTCGCGCCGGCCCAGCTGCGCGCCGAAATCGAGCAGGGCCGGCTCGGCCCAGTCGGCGCCGGCGCGCGCCAGCGCCTGCCGCAGGATCGGGTCGGTGGCCAACACGTTGTAGTCGGCGTAGTCATCGACCTGGTTGCTGATGCTGTGCGTCTGCCACATGCCCGGGCTCCATGCTCTCGCTTTGTTGATGCCGGAAGTAGAGCGCAGTCGCTGGCGCTGCGCCATCCGGGGCGGGCCGGGGGCGGGCGAATTCTTTTCGCAATGCCGAATCCTTTTGAGGCCCTTCGCACTCTAGGTCGGTGTCCATCACTTCCAAACCGAGCCACACATGTTCTTCATCAAACGCAATCTGCCGCACTGGGAGCGCGCCCTGCGCATCCTCATGGGTCTGCTCATGGGCGGGGCCGTCTTCATGGGCTGGTTCGGTGCCGGCCCCTTGAGCTGGATGGCGGGCGCCGCCGCCGCCACCCTGGCCTCGACCGCCCTGGTCGGCTTCTGCCCGGCCTGTGCGATGCTGGGGCGCCGCGCCCTGAAGAACTGAGCCACCATGATCCGTGCCCAAGCCCCGCTGATCGAGGCCGCCACCCGCGGCGACCCGGGTGCGCTCTCCAGCCTGCTGAGCGTTTGCCAGCCCGACCTGAAGCGCTTTGCCCGGCGCACCTGCGCCAGCAGCGAGGACGCCGAGGACGCGGTGCAGATCGCGCTCTGGCAGCTCTACCGCAAGGTCGGCACGCTGCGCACCGTGGCTACCTTCGCGACCTGGCTGTTCCGCATCGTCGAGCGCGAGTGCTACCGGCTCTACCGCGGCCGCGGCAAGACCGAGGATCTGGACGAACTGGCGCCCACCGAGCAGCCCAGCGCGCCGACCCTGCCCACTGATCTGCGCCTGGACCTGCTGCGCGCGCTGGAGCGGCTCAGCCCGGCCCATCGCGAGGTGCTGCTGCTGCGCGATGTGCATGAGCTGACGGCGCCCGAGGTGGCCGCGCAGCTTGGGCTCAGTCTGGAGGCGGTGAAGAGCCGCCTGCATCGCGCACGCGCCCAGGTGCGCGAGCAGCTGCTGGCAAGCGGCTACTGGATGAAGGACGGTGCGCCCGAGCCCGACGCTTCCTGAGCCACTGTGCATCGCTCGCCACGGCAGTTCATGCCACCGGCTGGGCGCTGAGTCGCTCCGTCGCGGCTCGGCGGCCTGTGCCTGGCGACACTGCGCGCCTTCCTCCTCTGCAAGCGACCCATCCAAGATGATGAACATGACAATCATGGGCCTGGCCGCGCGCGCCGCCCTGCTGTGCGCTGCCGCCGCCACGACCACTGCCTGGGGCAGCGAAGCGGCCACCGAGGCGGCCAAGCCAGTGGCAGCCGCCCAGCCTGCCGTCCCGGCCGTGGGCCTGGACGCTTTGCTGCAGGCCGCCTTGGCCGAACACAAACTGCCCGCCATGGGCGCCGTGCTGATACGCCAGGGGCAGCTGCGCGAGCAAGCCGTGCTGGGTCTGCGCGCGAGTGGATCGGCTGACAGTGTGCAGCCAGGCGATGTGTGGCACCTCGGCTCCAATGGCAAGGCCATGACGGCGGTGATGGTGGCGCGCCTGGTGGAGCGCGGCCTGCTGGCCTGGGATGCGCCCTTGAGCCAATTGCTGCCCGAACTGGCCGCCGACATGCAGCCCAGCTACCGCGCGGCCACGCTGCGCGATCTATTTGCCCACCAGGCTGGCATGCAGCCGGACATTGACGAGTCCTGGGCGCCGGTGTTCCAGAAGGACCGGCGCAGCCTCCATGAGCAGCGCCTGGCCTTTGCCCGCCTGGCCCTGGCCCAGACCCCGGCCTTTGCCGTGGCTAGCGCCGATGGCTATTCCAATAGCGGCGTGCTGATTGCCGGCCTGGTGGCCGAGCGTGCCACCGGCCTGCCCTATGAAACCCTGATGCGGCGTGAGCTGTTCGAGCCGCTCGGCCTGGCGAGCGCGGGCTTTGGTGCCACGCACCACGGCCAGCCGCTGGGCCACAAGGCCGGCGTGCCGGTGGAAGGGCCCGAAGCCGACAACCCGGCCGTGCTGGCACCCGCAGGTGGCATCCAAATGTCGTTGGCGGACTGGGCACGCTTTGCCATCGACCAGATGGCCGGCGAGCAGGGCCGCGGCAAGCTGCTCAAGCCCGAGAGCTATCGCTTCCTGCACCAGGCGGCGCGCGCCGGGGGCAAGTTCGCGCTGGGCTGGCGGCTGCAGGGCAGCATGGCGGGTGTGACGGCACGCCACCTCGCACACACCGGCAGCAACGAGCTTTGGTTCGCGCTCATCGCCATGAAGCCCGACAGCGAGGATGCGGTGCTGGTGGTCAGCAATGCCGGCGAGGACGCCAAGGCCGACAAGGCGGTGCGGGAGGTGGCGGTGCGGGCACTCAAGGCGATGGCGCCCTGAGCCCCGGCGCCAGCTGCATGTCTACAGCTGCTTGAAATAGAGCGCCGTCGGGTGCAGCCTGCCCTCCGGGGTGCTCGCGTAGTCCGGGATGTTGCCGGCATGCTGCCAGCCCAGATGGCGGTAGACCTGCTCGGCCTTGGAGCCGCTCTCGGTGTCCAGCACCAGCAGGCTGCAGCCCGCGGCGCGCGCGAGTTCGTCCGCGCGGCGCAGCAGCAGGCTGGCCAGGCCGCGGCCGCGCGCGCGGCTGTGCACGAACAGTTTCTGCAGCTCGCCGCGATGGCGGCCATTCGGCTTCTGGCACAGCGCCAGCTGCACCGAACCCAGCAGTTGCTGGCCCTCCTGCAACACCAGCAGACGCTGGGCCGGGCCCAGGCTGCGCGCCACCTGCTGCCAGTAGGCCTGTGCCTCGGCCATGCCCAGAGGTTTGAGAAAACCCACCGAGGCGCCCCGCTGCACGCTGTCGATCAGCAGCTCGCAGAGCTGGGCGAGCAGGGACGCGTCGAGCTGCGCCACCTCGTTGAGCAGCAGCGCCGGCACCAGCGTCTTGCCCAGGCAGATCGAGTCGGGCCGCAGCGCGTAGTCGCCGTAGCTGGCGATCTCCCGATAGCCATGGCGCCGATAGAAGGCGAGGGCGCGCGCGTTGGCGGGCCGCGTTTCCAGCCACAGCTCGCGGTAGCCCAGATCCAGGGCCTGCAGCTCCAGATGGCGCAGCAATGCGCTGCCCACGCCGCGCGTGCCGGCTCGCGCATACATGCGCTTGAGCTCGGCAGCATGGCCCTCGCCCAGCGGGCGCAGGGCCGCGCAGCCCAGGCCCTCGCCCTGCGCGCCCAGGGCCACCATGAAGAGCGCGCGCTCGCCGCGCACCGTGTCCGGATCGAAGCGTGCGGCGCCGCTGTCGCCGCTGATGGCCGCCAACTCGGCGTTCAAGGCCTGCATCAGTTCGAGGGCGACCGGCGCGGCCGGGTCGAGCGGCAGCAGGCGATGGGCGGTGGGTTCGGCGGCAATCTGTGGCATGGTAGAGCCTGCGGTAAGAATTTATCCAGTGACAAATTATTAACCAATGGTTAGCAAAAACGCAAATCCCACTGCCCGCCCCACTGGCGCCAAGGGCTTGCACCCCAGCACCGGGGTGGTGACGCCCGCACCAGAGGGGGATCGGCCGGCCGCCAAGCCGGTGCCGCGCACGCGCCAGAAATTGGCGAGGCCGGAAGGGCCGCTGAAGCGGCAGGCGCGCAAGAGCGTGGGCGAGGATGCGGCGCCCAGTGCCTCCAAGCTGCGCCGGGCGGCGCACAAGGAGGCGCTGGAGCAGGCCATCCTGGATGCCGCCCGCGCCCTGTTTGCCGAGCGCGGCCACGAGGCCGTCACGCTGCGCGAGGTGGCGGCCGCGGTGGGCTATTCACACGCCACCATCTACAGCTTTTTTGCCGACAAGCGCAGCCTGCTGGCGCGCCTCAGCGAGGAGGGGGCCGAGCTGCTGCGCGATTGCCTGGCCGGCCAGGCCGGGCCGGCGTCAGCCGGCGCCGCCGAGCGCCGGCTGACGCTGCGGCGCATGGCCATCGCCTATGTGCGTTGGGCGGTGGCGCATCCGCATCATTACCGGCTGCTGTGCGTGGATCCGGCGCTGGACGAGGCGGCCGCGCTGGAGGCCTACGCGCTCTTGCGCACGGCCCTGGGTCAGCTGCGGCTGGCGGCCGGCTGGCAAGACCTGGACCTGGCCACACAGACGCTGTGGGCGGCCCTGCATGGCGCGGCCCTGCTGGAAACAAGCCTGGCCCGGGAGGCCGGCTATCCCTGGCGGGATTTCGAGGCGCGCCTGGACGGGCTGGCGCGCCTGATCGAAGCGGGCTTTTGCTGATCAGCGCCCCGGCAGACGCTTGTACATGAGCGCCGAGCTGTGCAGGCGGCCCTCGGCGCAGCTCATGTAGTCGGGGATCTCGCCGGCGCGCTGCCAGCCCAGGTGCTGGTAGACCGCCTCGGCCTGCGAATCGGCCGGCGCGTCCAGCACCAGCAGATGGCGGCCCTGGCTGATGGCCTCGCATTCGACCCGGCTCATCAGCTGGCTGGCGATGCCCCGTCCGCGCTCATGGCTGTGCACCATCAGACGCTGCACTTCCCCGCGGTGGTGCGCATTCGCCTGCGGGCACAGCGAGAGCTGCACCGCACCCTGCAGCGGGCCATGGCCCTCGTCCTCGCTGGCGATCCAGAGGCTGTGGTGCTGGCCCAGCTTGGCGTACACGCCATGCCAGTAGTCCAGCGCCGCATAGCGCGAGAGCGGCGCCAGAAAGCCCAGCGAGGCGCCCTGGTGCACGCTGTCGATGAGCAGATCGGCCAGCGCCGGCAGCCATTGCAGATCGCGCGAGTTGAGCTTGAGCACCTTCACCGGTGTGCGCCGCAGGCTGGTCTGGGCGCCGCTGTCGCGTGCCAGCGCGGTGAGGGCGCGCGGGGCGCGGGCGGGAACGGCGGAAGGGCTGTAGGCGACGTGCATGGTGAGGGCTCCCAGATCAGAGTTCGATCAATCAAACATTCCGCCCGTCTTGTGGACGGGATCTGGTATTCCCTAACGCAAGCCCTGTGCCAGGTCTTGCCAGGTCTTGCCACGAGGCCTCGCCGTGGCCGGCCTCAGGCCTCCAGCCCCGGCTCCGCCACCAGGCAGCCCTTGCCGGTGCGCTTGGCCTCGTAGAGCGCCGCATCGGCGCGGCGCAGCAGGTCCTCGACATTGCGATCGCCGTGGCGCAGCTTGGCCCAGCCGGCCGAGTAGTTGATCGCGAAGCCCAGCTCGGCCGGGCTGCGGGCGGCCAGCGCGTCGCGCACGCGCAGGTCCATGGCGCGCGGGCCCTGGGCGTCGCTGCGCGCCATCAGCACGGCGAACTCCTGCCCGCCCACGCGCGCCACCAGATCGCCCAGCCGCATCTGCTGCTGCAGGCAGCTGGCAAACAGGGCCAGGGCCTGGTCGCCCGCGGCCTCGCCATGCTCGGCATTGATCTGCTTGAAGCTATCCAGGTCCATCAGCATCAGGGCCAGTGGTTCGTCGTAGCGGCGCGCCATCGAGATCATGTCCACCGCGCGCAGGCCGAAGGCGCGGCGGTGGCACAGGCCGGTGAGGTCGTCGAGCTGGGTCAGGCGCTTCAGCTGGGTCTCGGTCTCGCCGCGCCAGGCCACCAGCACCGCCAGCATCACCGCCAGCAGATTGATATTGCCCATCAGCGCAAAGCCGGTGTTGATCCAGTGCTCGGCGGTGTAGGCGGGCAGGGCCGCGGTGTCTGTCACGGCCAGATGGCCGCGCGCCAGGCTGAACAGCGCCATCAGCGCCAGGCTGCCGCCCAGCAGGCCGCGCCAACGCAGGCTGTGCCGCTCGGCATGCGGGCTCTGCAGCAGCAGGGCCAGGCTGATGGCCAGCATCTGCAGCGCGAACAAGGCGCTGCTCCAGCCCAGGCGGAAGGCATAGCTGTCGAAGCCGAGCAGATAGCCCAGCGTCAGCAGGGGCGGGATCGCCAGCGCCAGCCAGCGCCCGGGCCGGTGGCCCAGCCAATGCTGGATGGAGAACCAGAGCAGGGCCAGGCTGGCACTCAGCGAGAGCATCGCGGCGCTGGCCAGCCAGCGCTGCAGGCCCAGCGGCGAGATCATCAGCAGCAGCCAGCCCAGCGCCTGCAACTCGGCCGCGCCCTGGGCCAGGCGGGCACCACGGCTCTGCTTCCAGCCCATCAGCAGGGGCAGCATCAAGGCCATCGCCAGCGACTGGATCAGCAGCAGACTGAAAAGCGTGGGAATGTCCAGGCGCATGAGGGTGTTGTTGTGTGGGCGCTGGCCGATTGTGGTGGATGTGCGCGCCTACTGGAAGGCCACTTCCGCAAAGCTGCGCAACTTGCGGCTGTGCAACTGGCCCAGCGGCCCGGAGCGCAAGAGCTCGACGGCGCGCAGACCGATGCGCAGGTGCTGGTCGACGCGCTCGCGGTAGAACTGGTTGGCCATGCCGGGCAGCTTGATCTCGCCATGCAGGGGCTTGTCGCTGACGCACAGCAGGGTGCCGTAGGGCACGCGGAAGCGGAAGCCGTTGGCGGCGATGGTGGCGCTCTCCATGTCCAGCGCGATGGCACGGCTCTGGCTGAAGCGGCGCTCGGGCCCGCCCTTGTGGTGGCTGGGCAGCAGCTCCCAGTTGCGGTTGTCGGTGGAGGCCACGGTGCCGGTGCGCAGCACGCGCTTGAGTTCGAAGCCCTGCAGCTGCGTGACCTCGGCCACCGCGCGCTCCAGCGCCACCTGGATCTCGGCCAGCGCCGGGATCGGCACCCACAGCGGCAGCTCCTCGTCCAGCACATGGTCCTCGCGCACATAGCCATGGGCCAGCACATAGTCGCCCAGGGCCTGGCTGCTCTGCAGGCCGGCGCAATGGCCCAGCATCAGCCAGGCATGCGGGCGCAGCACCGCGACATGGTCGGTCATGGTCTTGGCGTTGGCCGGGCCCACGCCGATATTGATCATGGTGATGCCGCTGCGGTTGCGGCGCAGCAGGTGGTAGGCCGGCATCTGCGGCAGGCGCGGCGGCGGTGCGCCCAAGCCATCCAGCGGCTCGGCGGCGCAGCCGAGGCGCCGCGTCACCACATTGCCGGGCTCGACGAAGGCGATGCAATCGTCCAGGGGGTCGGGTCTTGCGGGGTCGGGCGCGCGCAGCATCAGCTCGTGGCCCATGCGCACGAACTCATCGATGTAGAACTGGTAGTTGGTGAAGAGCACGAAGTTCTGGAAATGCTCGGGCGAGCTGCCGGTGTAGTGGCGCAGGCGCTGCAGCGAGTAGTCCACACGCGGCGCGGTGAAGAGCGCCAGCGGATGCGGCTCGCCGGGCGCCGGCTCGTGCGTGCCGTTGGCGATGCCGTCGTCCATCGCCGCCAGGTCGGGCAGGTCGAACAGATCGCGCAGCATGAGGCGGCGCTCGGGGCTCAGTGCGCCCTCGATATGGTCGTGCTCGCCCAGCGCGAAGTGCAGCGGGATGGGCTGGTGGCTGCTGCCCACCTCCAGGCTCACGCCATGGTTCTTCAGCAGCAGCTCGAACTGGGCCTGGTAGTAGGGGCCGAACAGATCGGGCCGCGTCAGCGTGGTCTCGAAGCTGCCGGGCCCGGACACGAAGCCATAGGCCAGGCGCGAGTCGGCACGCGCCACCGTGCTGGTGCGCAGGCGCACAAAGGGGTAGCAGGCGCGCGTGCGGGCGAGATCCTCGCCGGCCACGAAGCGTTGCAAGGCATCGCGCAGATGCGTGACGCCGGCGCTGTAGATCCGCTGCGCGCAGGCCAGGGCCGCGGCAGCATCGTCAAAGGCGAGGGGGGCGAAGAAGGGCGAGCTCATACCTCGCATTGTGATGCCGTCCGGGCGTGCCGAAATCTGGCGGCGCGGCAGTGGCAACAAATGTAGTTTGACTAAATTCATGATGCTTGCTCCTGGTTGTTTCATCAAATTACACGGGGTAATTCCTTGCTTACGCGAGTAGTTTTGTTTCACTACGATGGCCAAAACACAGCCGAGTGAGACAAGCATGGCCCTGCCCACCTTTGTGAAGCCGCCGCGCCGCTGGCGCCATCTGCTGTTGGCCGCGCTGGCCTGCCTCGGCCTGCTGGGCTGTGGTGGTGGTGGCGGAGCCGACAGCCCGGCGCCGCCGCCGCCCGCGCCCGCCGACCCCTTGCTGGCGCTGGGCAATGGCGAGGGTTTCCAGACCGTGCTGAATGCCAGCCCGGCCAACCCCGGGCCGGCGCCCGGCGGCGACGCGCCCACCACGCTGACGGTGCATTACCGCCGCAGCGATGCCGCCTACACCGGCTGGCAGTTGCATGCATGGGGTGCGGCCAAGGATCCGGGCTGGAATGCCGGCTACAACGCCAGCGGCAGCGACGCCTTCGGCGCCGTCTACGAAGTGCCCCTGGCCGCCGCCAGCGGCGAGGTGGGCTACCTCTTCCACAAGGGCGACAGCAAGGACCATGGCGGCACCGATCAGAAATACCTGCTGAAAAGCGGAAAGAACGAGATCTGGCGCGTGCAGGACGACAGCGCCACCTACCTCAGCAACCCGCTGGGCGCCGCGGCGCCGGACCTCACGACCGTGCGCGTGCACTACAAGCGTTATGGAGCCGACTACGCGGCCTGGGGCCTGCATCTGTGGAACGGCAGCGGCCTGGACAGCGCCCGCCTGCCCGCCGGCGTGGTGATCGAGGACTGGGGCCAGGCCGTGCCGCTGGCCAAGATGCCGGGCTACAGCGCCGGCGCCAGCGAGGTGGTGTTCGACATCCCCGTGCTCAATCCCAAGGCCGACGCGTCGCGCAAGGCCTTGGAGTTCATCATCCACGGCCTGGCGCCCAACGAGAACGACAAGGACGGCCGCAGCGACAACATCAGGGTCGACTACGGCAGCCTCGTCATCAAGAACCAGCTGGCCGAGGTCTGGCTGGTGCAGCAGGATGCCGGCGTGTACGCGAGCGCGCCCGACACCCGCTCGGTCTCCACCAGCGACGCGCGTGCCTACTGGCTGAGCAAGCAGATCATCCAGTGGCCACGCGTGGACGGCAGCGGCGTGCTCAAGCTCTACCACTCGGCCACCGGCCAGATCACCGCGCCCAAGGACGGCAAGGTGGCCGGTGCCGACGGCGCGCTGACCCTGCAGCGCTATGGCGCCGCGCTGCCCCAGGCGCTGGCCACGCGCTTCAAGTTCGTCAGCCCCGGCGCGCTGCTGGCGGTGAAGGATGCCGATCTGCCGCAGCTGCCCGAGCTCTTCAAGAAACAGCTGCTGCTGGTGCAGGAAGATGCCGGCGGCAATGTGCAGAACGCCACCACCGCCCAGCTGCCCGGCGCGCTGGACGATCTGTACGCGGCCGCCGCCCAGGTGAATGAGCTGGGCGTGACCGTGGCCAATGGCAACACCGCCTTCAAGCTCTGGGCCCCCACCGCGCAGCAGGTGCTGGTGTTCACCTACGCCGATGGCAGCGGCGACGCGCTGAGCGTGGACAAGCTCGCCTTCGATGCCGCCACCGGCGTCTGGAGCGTCAGCAAGAGCGGCGACCTCTCGGGCCGCTATTACAAGTTCGCCGTCGACGTGTTCGTGCGCGGCACGGGCCTGGTGCGCAACCTGGTCACCGATCCGTACTCGCTGAGCCTCAGCGCCGAGTCCAGGCGCAGCTATATCGCCAACCTCAACGCCGCCAAGCTCAAGCCCGCCGGCTGGGATGCCAGCAGCCCGCCCGCCAAGGTGAGCGGATCCACCGACATGGTGATCTACGAGCTGCATGTGCGCGACTTCTCGGCCAACGACGCCAGCGTCAGCGCCGCCAACCGCGGCAAGTACCTGGCCTTCAGCGAGGTCGGCAGCCAGGGCATGAAGCATATGAAGGCGCTGGCCGATGCCGGCCTCACCGATGTGCATCTGCTGCCCAGCTTCGACCTCGCCAGCGTGCCCGAGAGCGGCTGCAGCACGCCCGCGCCCGCCGGTGCGCCCGACGCCGAAAGCCAGCAGGCCACAGTGGCCGCCAGCGCCGGCGGCGACTGCTTCAACTGGGGCTACGACCCCTACCACTACACCGCGCCCGAGGGCAGCTACGCCAGCGATGCGAGCGACGGCGCCAAGCGCATCCTCGAGTTCCGCCAGATGGTGGCTTCGCTCAACAGCGCCGGCCTGCGCGTGGGCATGGACGTGGTCTACAACCACACCACCGCCTCGGGGCAGAACGGCAAGTCGGTGCTGGACCGCATCGTGCCCGGCTACTACCACCGCCTCAACGCCAGCGGCGTGGTGGAGAACTCGACCTGCTGCGACAACACCGCCACCGAGAACCTGATGATGGGCAAGCTGATGATCGACTCGACGATCGTCTGGGCGCGCGACTATCACATCAGCTCCTTCCGCTTCGACGTGATGGGCCACCAGCCGCGCAGCGTGATGGAGCAACTCAAGAGCGCCGTGGCCGCGGCCGCCGGCCGGCCGGTGCAGCTGCTGGGCGAGGGCTGGAACTTTGGCGAGGTGGCCGATGGTGCGCGCTTCGTGCAGGCCTCGATGTGGAGCCTCAATGGCTCGGGCATCGGCAGCTTCAATCCCTTCATCCGCGACGCGGTGCGCGGCGGCAGTCCGTTCGATGCGGGCTCAGCCCTGCTGAAGAACCAGGGCTGGATCAACGGCCTGTACTTCGATCCCAATGCGCAGGGCGGCGGCCGCGCCAAGAGCGATCTGATGTGGCAGGGCGACCTGATCAAGGCCGGCCTGGCCGGCTCGATCCGCAGCTACGCGCTGCAGACCCATTGGGATGCCAACGTGACGCTGGACCAACTCAACGGTGCCGGCTTCGTCACCGACCCGTCCGAGGTGGTCAACTACATCGAGAACCACGACAACCAGACGCTGTTCGACATCAACGTCTACCACCTGCCGCAGGGCACCAGCCGGATGGATCGGGCCCGGGTGCAGATCCTGGGCGCGGCCATCAATGCCTTCAGCCAGGGCGTGGCCTACTTCCACGCCGGCGTGGACACGCTGCGCAGCAAATCGCTGGACCGCAACAGCTACGACGCGGGCGACTGGTTCAACCGCCTGGACTGGAGCTACCAGGACAACAACTTCGGCGTCGGCCTGCCGATGAAGGGCGACAACGGCGACAGCTGGTCGGTGATGAAGCCCCTGCTGGCAGATGCTTCGATCAAGCCCACGCCGGCCGAGATCGCCTGGACCCGCGATGCCTTCCGCGATCTGCTCAGGATCCGCGCCAGCTCGACGCTGTTCCGCCTGAAGAGCGCCGACGAGATCAAGAGCCGCCTGGTGTTCCACAACACCGGTTCGGGCCAGGTGCCCACGGTGCTGGTCGGGGCACTGAACGGCGCAGGCCTGGCGGGGGCGGGCTTCAAGGAGCTCGTCTACCTGCTCAACACCGACAAGCTGGCGCAGACGGTGCCGGTGCCGGCGCTGAAGGGCAAGGCCCTGACCCTGCATCCGGTACATCTGGCCGCGGGCGCGGCGGATGCGCGCATCGCCGCCGAGGCGCGCTTCGATGCGGTGAGCGGCAGCTTCAGCGTGCCGGCGCGCAGCGCGGTGGTGTTTGTGCTGGCGCAGCCGTGAGCTGATCGATCTCGCCCGCGCCTATGCCCAGGTCCAGCAGCTCGCGCGTCTCCATGGCGCGCAGCTGCTGGCGTGCCAGCCGGCGCGCGCGGGCGCGCCGCAGCAGGGATAGCAGTTTCAGCAGCAGCGAGGGGCTTGGGGTGGTGTTCATGAGCGCATCGTGCCGCGCTCGCTATCATCTGGAAAGTTGAATCATCTGACGTCTCACGTCAGAAATCCTGATGCGTAGCCTGAACCTCGACCAGTTGCGAACCCTGGTGGCGATTGCCGACCTCGGCACCTTTGCTGCCGCCGCCCAGGCCCTGCACCTCGCAGCGCCCACGGTCAGCCTGCACATCAGCGAGCTGGAAGCGCGCCTGGCCACGCCGCTGCTGCTGCGCAGCAAACGGGCGGTGGCGCTCACCGCCGCCGGCGAGGCCCTGCTGCCGCGCGCGCGCCAGCTGCTGCAGGACGCCGACGAGGCCGAGCGCCAGATCGGCCTGCATGCCAAGGGCCTGACCGGCCGGGTGCGCCTGGCCGCCAGCACCGGCCCGCTGGTGCATCTGCTGCCGCCAGTGCTGGAGCAGATGGCACGCGCGCATCCGGAGGTGCAGGTGGAGCTCAGCCTGCTGGGCACCACGCAGGCCTGCGAGCGCGTCCTGGCCGGCACCGTGGACGTGGCGCTGGTGTCCATGCCGGTGCAGGAGTCGGCTGATCTGGTGCTCAAGCGCTGGCGCGTGGATCCGGTGATGGCCTTGCTGCCGCCGCAATGGCAGGCCCCCAGGCGCATCACGCCGCAGTGGCTGGCGGCGCGGCCGCTGATCCTCAACGAACCGGTCTCGCAGATCTACCGCCAGACCATGGCCTGGTTCGCCGCCGTCGGCCTGCACCCGCGCGCGCGCATCGAGCTCAATTACACGGAGGCGATGAAGAGCCTGGTGGCCACCGGCTATGGCGCCGCGGTGCTGCCGCTGGACGGCGAGGCCGAGCCCCACCAGCTGGCCCTGCACGGCCGCATCCAGCTGCGCCCGCTGCAGCCGGCCATGCATCGCGAGATGGCGGTGGCGCACCGGCGCAACGAAAAAGCGCTGGCCCCCAGCGTGAAACAGCTGCTGGCGGTGCTGCAGGCGCATCGCCAGTGAGGCCGTGCCATGCCGCCCGGCGCCGGGCGCTCAGTGCCCCGGCGGCGGCTGCCAGAGCTCGACCTTGTTGCCCTCGGGGTCGATGACCCAGCCGAACTTGCCGTATTCGGAGTCGTCGGTCTTGTCCAGCACCTGGCAGCCCTCGGCGCGCAGCGCCTGTAGCAGCGCGGCCAGGTCGTCGACGCGGTAGTTGATCATGAAGCTGGCCTGGCTGGGCGCGAAGGGCTCGCCCGCGGCCGCGCCGATGGACCAGACCGTCGTCCCCACGGTCGGCTGGCCCGCCGCATCGGCCCAGCTGAACGCGGTGCCGCCCCAGGCCTGGACGTCGATGCCCAGGTGCTGCTGGTACCAGGCGCGCAGCGCCACCGGGTCTTTGGCGTTGAAAAAGATGCCGCCGATACCTGTGACTCTCTTCATGGGCTTCTCCTGAGTGCAAGCGGTGGGAGCTTAGCGCGAGCCGCGGTTGCCTGGCTCGTCGCGCTGGCCTGTCATACCAGCCGCCAGTCGCTCCACCAAGAACTGCACCGCCACCCGCACCTTGGGGATCTGGTAGCGCGTCTGCAGGTAGAGCAGATAGATGCCTGACTCGCCGCCGCGGCCGACCGACAAGGGCTGTTCCAGCGTGAGCTGCACCAGCTCGCCGCGGCGCAGATAGTCCTGCAGACCCCATTCCGACAGCAGCACCAGGCCGCGGTGCTTGCAAGCCATCGCAATAAGGCTGGCGCCGTCGTTGCTGATGAAGGCGGGTGTGATCGGCACCTCGTGCCAGCCGTCCTGGTCCAGCCCCTGCCATTTGATCAGCGCGTTGGGGCCGCGGTACATCAGCGCGCGGTGCTGCGTCAGCTCGTCCAATGTGCGCGGCGTGCCCATTTGCGCGAGGTATTGCGGCGAGGCGGCGAGCACGAAGCGATTCGGGTCGAGCCGGCGCGCCACCACGCGGTCCTGCGGCTGGCTGCCGCCGCGTATCGCAATGTCGATCTGGTCGCGGCCGAGGTCCACCAGGGCGTCGCTCAGTTGCACGTCAAGCACGATGTCGGGATAGCGTTCGCTGAAGTCCTGCAGCGCCGGCATCAGCAGCAGCTGCCCATAGCTGGGCATGGCGCTGATGCGCAAGGTACCGCTGGGTGCGCTGCTGCGCTGGCCCACCAGCTCCTCGGCATCGTGCAGCAGGGCCATGCCGGCACGCACCTGCTCCAGGTAAAGCGCGCCAACCTCGGTCAGCCGCACGGTGCGCGTGGTGCGGTGCAGCAGCTCGACGCCCAATGCCGTTTCCAGATCGGCGATGCGGCGCGAGATCGACGAGGCGGGCACGCCAAAGGCCTTGGCGGCACGCGAAAAATTCAGGGTATCGGCGACCTTGAGCAGGTATTGCAGGGCGCGCAGCTTGTCCGTGGCAGTCCTCCAAGCGAGCTATTGTTGCCTTTGTGGCAAAAGATTTTGCCGAATACGCCCAGTTCCGTATTGATTGCCTTGTCTCTAGCATTCACTCACCACAAGCCAAGGCCGACACCGGCAGCAAGGAACCCGCCATGACGACGATGCTCAAAGCCCAATACTCCGAACGCGGCCCGGTGCCGCAAGCCGTGATCGAGGCGGTGCCGTTCGAGCGCCCCACGCTGACCCAGGGCCAGGCCCTGGTGGCCGTGCTGGCCGCGCCCATCAACCCCAGCGACGTGCTGATGCTGACCGGCCAGTACGGCATGCTGCCGCCGCTGCCGGCGGTTGGCGGTAGCGAGGGGGTGGGGCGCGTGATCGAGCTCGGCCCGGATACGCAGGGCCCGGCCGTGGGCCAGACCGTGCTGCTGCCCGCCGGTTCCGGCACCTGGGCAAGCCATCTGGTTGCACCGGCCGCGCGGCTGCTGCCGTTGCCCAACGACGCCGATCCCAAGCAGCTGGCCATGCTGACGGTGAACCCGCCCACGGCGTCGCTGCTGCTGAGCGACTTCGTCCAGCTGCAGCCGGGTGACTGGGTGATACAGAACGGCGCCAACTCGGGCGTCGGCAGCTATGTGGTGCAGCTGGCCAGGCTGAGGGGGCTGAAGACCGTCAACATCGTGCGTCGCGAAGCGGCCGTGGCGGGGGTGCAGGCACAGGGCGGCGACGTGGTGCTGGTCGACGGCGATGACCTGGCCGCACGCGTGCAGACGGCCACCGGCGGCGCTGCCATCAAGCTGGGCATCGACGCCGTGGGCGGCAAGGCCACGATGCGGCTTGCCGGCACCCTGGCCGAGAGCGCCACCATCGTCAACTACGGCGCGCTCGGCGGCGAGCCCTGCACCGTATCTCCGCGCGAGCTGGTGTTCCGCGACGTCACCCTGAAGGGTTTCTGGCTGGCCCGCTGGTTCCGCGTCACACCGCAGCCGCAGCAACTTGCGCTGCTGACCGAGCTCGCCAACCTGATCGCCGCTGGCAAGCTCAGCACGCCCATCCAGGCCAGCTACGAGGTGGCGCAGATCAAGCAGGCCATCGCCGCCGCCGCCGGCGAGCGTCAGGGCAAGATCCTGATCGTGCCGGCGCAGGATTGACTGAGCCGCGCCCTACTTCAGCGGTATCGGCGTGCCCCGGTCCACCGCCACGGCGGTGACGCTGTTCTGCGGCGAGCCTTCGATGACGCGGTCGGAATAGGTCAGGTAGACGAGCGTGTTGCGCTTCACGTCCACCATGCGCACGATGCGCAGCTTCTTGAACACCAGCGAGATGCGTTCGGTGAACACATCCTCCTGCTGGGCCAGCGGCTTCACGAAGCTGATGGGGCCGGTCTGGCGGCAGGCGATCGAGGCCTCGCTCTTGTCCTCGGCCAGGCCCAGGGCGCCCTTGATGCCGCCGGTCTTGGCGCGCGAGACATAGCAGGTCACGCCCTGCACCTTGGGGTCGTCGTGCGCATCGACGACGATCTTGTGGTCGGGGCCGATGAACTTGAACACCGTGTCGACCTCGCCGATGGGCTCGGCCAGGGCGGGCAGGCTCAGCAAGGCCAGCAGGAGGGGCAAGGCGGTTTGGATGCGCATGGCTACAAGCGTATCAGGCGTGGAAGCTGCGGCTGTCGTCCGGGGCCTGCGCGCGCTCGTGCAGGCCATAGTCGCGCAGCACCTCGGCCACGCGCAGCCGGTAGTCGCTGAACACGCCGGCGCGGCCGGCGGCCTGGGCGGCGCGGTGCGACTCCAGCCGGCGCCAGGCCTGCACGGCCGCCTCGTCGCGCCAGAACGAGAGCGAAAGCAGGCGCGCCGGATCGCTCAGGCTCTGGAAGCGCTCGATGCTGATGAAGCCGTCGATGGCCTGCAGTTCGGCGCGCAGCGCCGCGGCATGGTCCAGATAGGCTTGCAGGCGCCCCGGGGCGGGGCTGACTTCGAAGATCACGGCAATCATGGGCGGCTCACAGCGACAGTTCGGGAATGCGGACATTGGGCAGCGGCAGGCAGGCGGCTGCCAGCTGCGGCGGACGCGCCGGCGCGTGCCGCAGGGCGATGCTGGCGATCTGCATGGCCAGCTCGCGGCCGGGGCATTGATGCCGGCCATGGCCAAAGCCCAGCGCCGGCTCGGCCACCAGCAGCAAGAGCACGCAGGCGCCACGCGCCAGCGTGGCGCCGGCCAGCCGCAGCTCGGCCTGCGCGAAGCGGCGCGTGTGGTGCACGGGCGGGGGCTGTCCGTCCGGCGCCGTGCCGGCCAGCCAGGCATTGCCGAGCAGGCCGGCGCCGGCCTCGTAGCCCTGCCACAGCAGGGCCAACTGCTGGGCGTCGAGCTGGGCATCGAGCTGGGCGTCGAGCTGGCCCAGCTCGGCCACCGCGGCGTCCGCGGCATCCAGCTCGGCGGGCGTGGCGCCGGGCTTGAACGCGGCGGCCCAGCTGGCCAGCTGCCGCAACAGGCGGCGCTGTGCGGCCAGATCCGGCAACGCCAGGCCCAGCAGGCCGGCGATGCTGCAGGGCAGGCTGGCCCATTGCCAGTGGCGCGGGCCGCCGCTGGCAGCCAGGCGGCTGGCCGCCTCGGCATGCCGCCTTATCTGCGCGTCCGTCCAGCGCGCCAGCGCCGCGTTCAGGGCCGCCTTCTCGGCCGCATGGCCGGCGTCGTCGCGCATGCGCAGCCAGCGCGCGTAGACGGCACCGAAGGGCCGGCCCAGCAGGGCCCGCGGCACGGGCTCGTCGGGCGGGCGCACGCCCAGGCCGGGGTGGGCCAGCAGCGCGCGCACCGTCGCCGCGTCGGCGGCCATCCATTGCGCCGATGCGGTGTCGAAATGCAGGCCCGGGCGCGCGCAGGCCGTGCGGTAGAAGGCCCAGGGATCGGCGTGGTGCGCGGCGTTCAATGAATGGATGGGCGTGTGGGTGGTGGCATGGGGGCAGCTCATGGCGCGACTGTGAACCGGCCGCGGCGTTCATGCTTCGCTTAGCATCGAAGCATGGATGCAGACAGGAATTTCGCGGACAGCGCCCTTGCCGAGGTGGCCCAGTGCATGGCCGAGCCGGCGCGCGCGCGCATGCTGTGCTGCCTGATGGATGGCCATGCGCGCACCGCCACCGAGCTGGCCGCGGTGGGCGAGGTCAGCGCCTCCACCGCCAGCGCCCACCTGGCGCGGCTGCAGGCCAAGGGTCTGCTGGACTGCCAGAGCCAGGGCCGCCACCGCTACTACCGCCTGGCCGGCGGCGAGGTGGGCGCGGCGCTGGAAGCGATGCTGGTGCTGGCCGGGCGCAGCGCGCCGCGTTTCGAGCCGAGCACCCCTGTGGGGCTGCGCGAGGCGCGGCGCTGCTACGACCACATGGCCGGCCGCTGGGCGGTGCGCCTGCACGATCATGCGCTGCGCCAGGGCTGGCTGCAGCCCGACCTCAGCCAGGCGCGCGCCTATGCCTTGAGCGCGCGCGGTGCGGCCGCGCTCGGGGCCCTGGGCCTGGACGTGGCGGCGGCCGGCGCCAGGCGCCGGCGCCTGGCCTGCGCCTGCATGGACTGGAGCGAGCGCCGCCCGCATCTGGGTGGGGCGCTCGGCGCCGCCTGGCTGCAGCTGCTGCTGGAGCGCCGCTGGGTCGAAGACGAGCTGGACAGCCGCGCCCTGCGGCTGACGCGCCGCGGCCAGGCGGGCTTGGAACAGCTGCTCGGTTAAACCCGCATGTGCTGATTTCGGCGGCCGCGCCGGCGGCCCGCATCAAGACGGGCGGGGGCGCGCTTCCTAAGCTTCGGGGCTTCAGAAAAGCAAACCCCGAGGAGACCCGTGAGCAAACAACAAGACCTGACCCCCATCGCGCTGGCTGCCGCCCTGGCCCTGAGCGGCTTTGCCGCCCAGGCCCAGGAAGGCGCCAAGGATGCGTCCGCCACCACGCTGAACCGCGTGGTCGTGACCGGCTCCAACATCAAACGTACCGACAGCGAGACCTCGCAGGCCCTGCAGGTCGTCTCGGGCGACGAGATCAAGGCAATGGGCGCGCTCACCGTGGGCGATGTGCTGGCCAATCTCACCACCAACGACGGCAGCGCCATCAGCGATCTGGGCGGCGCCAACTCCTGGGCCAGCGGTGCCTCGGGCGTGTCGCTGCGCAATCTGGGCACCGGCGGCACGCTGACCCTGCTGAACGGCCGGCGCCTGGCCAGCTACGGCTTTGCCGACGGCCTGCAGCTGAACTTCACCAATATCGATGCCATCCCCGCCAACATCATCGAACGCGTGGAGGTGCTGAAGGACGGCGCCTCGGCCATCTACGGCTCCGATGCGATCGGCGGCGTCATCAACATCATCACCAAGCGCGACTACAGCGGCGTGGGCGTGGCAGTGAGCGCGCAGCAGTCGCTCAAGCGCAGCTTCCTCGCGCAAGACCAGCAGGGCTCGGTGACGGTGGGCCATGGCAATCTCGATAGCGACGGCTTCAATGCCTACGCGCACCTGGAGCTCTACAAGCGCGGCAGCTACAAGGACAGCGAGGTGCGCCCCTTGCTGCCCGACTGGTATCTGCTGGAGAACCCGGCGCGCGGCCAGCGCTCGGCGGGTTCCTTCCCGGGCAATTACACGGGCAGCTACCCGGCCGACTACAAGGATCCGGCGCTGGCCGGCAAGCGCATCAACACGCCGGCGCCCGGCTGCGCGGCCGAGAACCTGATCGGCGGCGTGTGCCAGTACGACTACTGGAAGGACAGCGACGCCCGCCCGGCCACCGAGCGCGTCACCTTCCTGGCGGGCGCGCGCCTGCAGCTGAACAAGGACCTGACGGCCTTTGCCGAACTGCAGGGCGCCGACATCAAGGCCAAGTACTACACCAGCATCCCGCGCAGCAACCCGGGCGCGGTGAGCAGCTGGTACAACTCGCTGAAGGGTGAGCTGCAGCGCTTCACCGACCCGCTGCTGCCGGCCGGCCATCCCAGTAATCCCTATGGCTTCCCGGTGGGCCTGGCCTACCGTTTCGTCGACGATCCGGAGATGTTCAAGAACGTCGGCGCCTCGCGCGACTACCGCCTGCTGGCCGGCGTGGAAGGCACGGCCTGGGGCTGGGACATCGACAGCGCGGTGGGCACGATGCGCTCGCACGCCACCCAGCGCCAGCATCTCTACAGGGACCGCTACGCCTATGCCGATGCGATCACCAGCGGCGCCTACAAGTTCGGCCAGCAGAACGCGCCGGAGCTGCTCGAGAAGATGTTCCCCGAGATGGGTTCCTCGGGCACCTACAGCCAGCATTTCGCCGACTTCAAGGGCTCGCGCGAGATCGGCAGCCTGCCCGGCGGGGCGCTGATGATGGCGCTGGGCGCCGAGCTGCGCCATGAAAGTTTCGAGCACCGCAGCATGGACAACATCCTGGAGGGCCGCATCGTCGGTTTCTCGGGCGTGGACATCCAGGGCCGGCGCGATGTGGCGGCGATCTTCACCGAGTTCAGCGCCCCCTTCACCAAGCAGATCGAGGCCACGCTGGCGCTGCGCGGCGACAAGGTCTTCAACGGCTTCGGTGCCATCACGCCCAAGGTCCAGCTGGCCTGGCGCCCGCTGCGCGAGCTGATGCTGCGCGGCACCGCCAGCCAGGGCTTCCGCGCGCCCAGCCTGCCCGAGACCGGCAATGGCGGCGCCTCCTGGTTCAACAACGGCTACCTCGACCCCAAGCGCTGCGACACCGCGCGGCAAATGCGCGATGTGCTGAAGACCGGTGACGCGAACGACAAGCTCGACGCCACCGCGGTCTACAACTCGGGTTGCTCGATCAGCTTCCCCTCGGTGATCACGCCCAACCCCGGCCTCAAGCCCGAGCATTCCAACAACGCTTCGCTGGGTCTGGTGTTCCAGGCCAGCCAGAACATCAGCGCCTCGCTGGACTACTACAACATCCAGCGCCGCGACGAGATTGGCACCCTGGACATCAACGAGGTGCTGACCAACGAGGATGCGCACCCCGGCCTGGCACCGCGCGATCCGGTCAGCGCGCAGGACAAGGACT
Source organism: Paucibacter sediminis (assembly GCF_030254645.1). Lineage (NCBI taxonomy): Bacteria > Pseudomonadati > Pseudomonadota > Betaproteobacteria > Burkholderiales > Sphaerotilaceae > Roseateles > Paucibacter sediminis. Next base: position 860,864 of record NZ_CP116346.1, on the reverse strand, counting down.
ATGCCAAGCGGGTCAAGGAGCTGTCGGGCAAGGACATCGGCTTTGCCGTCGGTTCCATCCGCACCGTGGGCCTGCAGTACCAGAACCTCAGCAAGACCAAGGTCTCGGGCCTGGACCTGGACCTGCGCAGCCGCTGGAAGCTGGGCGAATGGGGCACGCTGGACGTGAACCTGGAGACCAACGTCAAGCTGGGCGTGCGCTACTGGGACAGCTTTGCCGCCGACTACACCGAGAACCGCGTGGGTTATCGCGGCACGCCGCGCCAGAACTCGGTGCTCAAGCTGAACTGGGCGCGCGCCGACTGGAAGCTGGGCGCCCGCGTCAACTACAGTAGCGCCACCAAGCTCGCCGCCGCCGACTGGGACAGCGACAACCTGCCCGAGGGCTGCGCCGCCCGCGGCGTGGCCGAGGGCGACTGCCGCATCAAGGCCTGGACCAGCACCGATCTCTGGCTGCAGTACGGCGGCTTCAAGAACCTGACGCTCTCGGCCAATCTCTTCAATGCCTTCAACCAGCCGAGCCTGATCGAGTACCGCCCCAACTTGGCGCTGCCGCTGGCGGGCCGGGTGCTGAAGCTGGCGCTGGAGGCGAAGTTCTGATGCGCGCGCGCTGGCGGTGCCTGGCCTTGCTGCTGCTGCTGGGCCTGGGCGGGGCGGCGGCGGCCGAGGAAGACCCCTATCTGTGGCTGGAGGAGGTGCAGGGCGAGCGCGCGCTGGCCTGGGTGCGCGAGCAGCAGCAGGCCGCCGAGCAGGCGCTGCAGGCCCGGCCCGGCCAGGCGGCGCTGGCCGAGGGCCTGCGCGAGGTGCTGGCTTCGCCGCAGCGCCTGGCGCCGGCCCAGCAGCTGGGCGAGCAGCTCTACAACTTCTGGCGCGACGCCGCGCATCCGCGCGGCCTGTGGCGGCGCACCACGCTGGCCTCCTACCGCAGCGCGGCGCCGCAGTGGCAGACCGTGCTGGACCTGGACCGACTTGCGCAGGAGGAGGGCGAACGCTGGGTCTGGGGTGGCGCCAGCTGTCTGCCGCCCCAGGCCCGGCGCTGCCTGCTGAGCCTCAGCCGTGGCGGCGGCGACGCCCATGTGCTGCGCGAGTTCGACACCGTGAGCGGGCGCTTCGTCGACGTCGCGGCGGGCGGCTTCGCGCTGCCCGAGGCCAAGGGCGGCGCCAGCTGGGTGGACGCCGACACGCTCAGCGTCTACACCGATTTCGGCCCCGGCAGCATGACGGCCTCGGGCTATCCGCGCCAGGTGCGGCTGTGGAAGCGCGGCACGCCGCTGGCGCAGGCGCCAGTGCTGTTCGAGGCCGGTACCGACGACGTCGGTATGTGGACCTGGGCCGACGATGCGCCCGGCCGCGCCACCCATCTGATCGAGCGCCGCACGAGCTTCTTCGCGGGTGAGCAATACCTGCTGCGCGCCGGCCGGCTCGTCAAGCTGCCCAAGCCCGACGACGCCAGCGCCACGCCCTTTGGCGATCAGTTGCTGATCGAGCTGCGCTCCGACTGGGAGGTGGGCGGCCGGCGCCATGCGGCGGGCTCGCTGCTGGCGATCGCGCTGGAGCGCTTTCTGGCCGGCGGGCGCCAGTTCCAGACCCTGTTCGCGCCCACGCCCGGCAGCGCCCTGCAAAGCCACACGGTGCTGCGCAGCGCGGTGCTGCTGCTGCGCATGGACGATGTGAAGCAGCGCCTCAGCGAGTGGCGCTACACGCAGGGCCGCTGGCGCGCGCGTGCGCTGCCCACCGGCGAGCTGGGCAGCCTGAGCGTGACGGCGCTGGCCGGTCAGCGCAGCGACCGCTATCTGCTCACCCGCAGCGACTTTCTCACGCCCGCCACGCTGGAGCTGGCCGAGGCGGGCCGCGACGCGCGCCAGACCCTGCAGCAGCTGCCGGCCTTCTTCGATGCCAGCAGCCACGCGGTGGAGCAGTTGCACGCGCGTTCCCGGGACGGCACGGCCGTGCCCTACTTCATCGTCAAGCCGCGCGGCGTGCCGCCGCCCGCCGGCGGCTGGCCCAGCCTGCTGTACGGCTATGGCGGTTTCGAGATCTCGATGAAGCCGGGCTACAGCGGCGTGCTGGGGCGGGGCTGGCTGAGCCAGGGCGGCGTCTATGTGCTGGCGAATCTGCGCGGCGGCGGCGAGTTCGGCCCGCGCTGGCACCAGGCCGCGCTGCGCGAGCACCGCCAGCGCAGCTTCGACGATTTCATCGCCGTGGCCGAGGACCTGATCGCGCGCGGCATCACCAGCCCCAAACGTCTGGGCATCATGGGCGGCAGCCTGGGCGGGTTGCTGACCTCGGTGGCCCTGGTGCAGCGGCCCGAGCTGTTCGGCGCGGTGGTCAGCCAGGTGCCGCTCACCGACATGCGGCGCTATCACCGCCTGCTGGCCGGCGCCTCCTGGATCGAGGAATACGGCAACCCCGACCTGCCCGAGCAATGGGCCTATATCTCCAAGTACTCGCCCTATCACAACAGCCAGGCGGGCGTGGTCTACCCGAGGGTGCTCTACACCAGCTCGACCCGCGACGACCGCGTCCATCCCGCCCATGCGCGCAAGATGGTGGCGCGGCTGCAGGCCCAGGGCCATGAGGTGCTGTACTGGGAGAACACCGAGGGCGGCCATGCCGGCGCGGCCACGATCGAGCAGCAGGTGAAGCTGTGGGCGCTGAGCTACGGCTTTCTGGCGGAGCAGCTGATGCGCTAGGGCGGCCGCGCTCAGGCGCCGGGCGCCACCCCGCGCTGCAGTGCCCGGTACTGCGAGGGCGTCATGCCGGTGGTGGCCTTGAACTGGCGCGCGAAGGCGCTGTGGTCGCTGTAGCCGCAGCTGGCTGCCACCGCGGCCACGCTGAGCCCGGGCGCCTCGAGCAGCAGGCGGCGCGCCTCGTCCAGGCGCGCCTGCAGGAGCATCTCGCGCGGGCTGAGGTGGAAGATGCGCTGGAACAGGCGCTCCACCCGGTCCAGCGAGAGCCCGGCCCGGCGCGCCAGCTCGCCCAGGTTGACGGCCTGGTCGTAATGGGCGCGGATATGCGCGGCCAGCTCGGCGATCTGGGCGTAGACGGGATGGCCCTGGTCGGGCAGGCCCAGGTCGCGCGAGATGCCGGCCACGCCCAGCACGGCGCCCGCGTCGCACAGCGGCAGCTTGTGGGTCAGGCACCAGCCGGCGCCGCCATCGGCATAGAGGTGCAGCTCGAGCTGGCGCGGCATGGCGGCGCCGCTGGCGATCACCGCATGGTCCTGGCGCGCGAAGGCCTCGCCCATCGCACCGGGGAAGACCTCGCGCGGCGTGCGGCCCAGCAAGGCCTGCTTGCTGCGCAGCGCGCTGCGGCGCACCAGGGTCTGGTTCACCGAGAGATAGCGGCCATCGCGGTCCTTGACGAAGAACACCACGTCGGGCAGCGGGTCGAACAAGGCCTCGACCAGGCTCAGCTCGCAGCTGCGCAGGGCCTGTTGCAGCGCCAGCATGGCCAGGGCCTCAGCGCAGCAGGAAGCCGGCGCCCTGCGGGTCGTCGGGGTCCAGATAGAAGCGGTGCCGGCCGGTGTAATGGGCGCTGCCGCCCACCTCGGGCCGCACCGCCGCATGCGGGCCGAAGGTCTCGGTGGCGGCCACGCGCACCGTCATCAGGCTGCCCAGGATGCTCTCGATGCAGAGCGTCTCGCCCAGCGCCAGCTCGCCGCGCGCATGGTGCAGGGCGGCGCGTGCCGACACCCCCGAGCCGGTGGGCGAGCGGTCCACCTCGCCGTCGGCAAAGATGCAGACATTGCGGCTGTGGTGGGCCGGGTGCTGCGCCGGGCCGGTGAAGATGGTGCCGTAGAGAAAGCCCAGCTCGGGCTCGAAGGGGTGCTGTATCGGCAGCGCCGCCATCACCGCCTGCTTGATGCGGCGGCCGGCGTCGATCAGCCGGCTCTGCTGCTCCGGCAGCAGCTGCAGGCCCAGCGGTGCCGCCTCCACCAGCGCGTAGAAGGCGCCGCCATAGGCGATGTCGAAGCGCACCACGCCCAGGCCCTCGACCTCGACGCGCTGCCCGGCCAGATAGACGAAGGAGGGCACGTTGACGAAGCGGATCTGCTGCGCCAGGCCGTCCACCAGGCGGGCGCTCGCCTCGACGCGGCCCGCCGGCACCTGGAAGCTGATGTGGTGCAGGCCCTGCGCATCTGGCGCGCCGCGGTGCAGGCCGGTCTCCAGCACCAGCTTGGTGAGCGCAATGATGGCGTGGCCGCACATGGTGCTGTAGCCCTCGTTGTGCAGGAAGAACACGTCGAAGTCGGCGCTCTGCGAGCGCGTCAGCACCGCGCCGTACATATCGGCATGGCCGCGCGGCTCCCACATCAGGGCGCGGCGCAGATGGTCGAGCTCGTGGCTGAAATAGCGGCGCTTGTCCAGCACGCCGGCGCCCGGCAGCTCGGGCAGGCCGGCGGTGATCACGCGCAGCGGCTCGCCGCCGGTGTGCATGTCCAGCGTCTGCAACTGCTGCCAATGCGCGGGCGGCTCATGGTGCCAGTCGGAAAACAGCGGCGTACTCATGGCGGGCGGGCCTCGTCGAAGGTTGTTTCGAATCGAAGTATATGATTAATATATGAGTGCTCATGCTGGGGTCGACCCAGGGGCATGGCAGGGATGGCACGGCGGCCCGCTTGGCTTAGGATGGCGCATCAACGATGCCGGGAGGGCCGATGCGGCGAAATCATGGCCTTGCGCTGCTGGCCCTGTGGGTGGCCTCCGCGCAGGCGCAGCAGCGGGATGAGGATCTGGCGCTGGCCTATGACGAGGCCGCCACCATCAGCATCGCCACCGGCAGCAGCCAGCCGCTGCGCCGCGCGCCTGCGGTGGCCAGCGTCATCACCGCGGCCGATATCACGGCCATGGGAGCCACCAACCTCGACCAGGTGCTTGAGTCGGTGCCGGGCGTGCATGTCTCGGTCAACGCGATCAACTATGCGTCGATCTATGCCGTGCGCGGCATCTTCAGTGCCATCTCCACCAACCCGCATGTGCTGCTGCTGCTGGACGGCGTGCCGATGAAGGGGGCCTACAGCGGCGACAAGGGCACGCAATGGTCGGGCCTGCCGCTGGAGCATGTGGCGCGCATCGAGGTGATACGCGGCCCCGGCTCGGCGCTCTATGGTGCGGACGCCTTCGCGGGCGTGATCAATGTGGTGACCAAGAGCGCGGCCGACATCAAGGGCAGCGCGGCCGGTGTGCGCCTGGGCGCCTTCGGCAGCCGTGAGGCCTGGTTGCAGCATGGCGGCAGCGTCGGCCCGCTGCAACTGGTGGCCTATGTCTATGGCGGGCGCAGCGACGGCCAGCGTGAACTCATCACCGCCGATGCCGCGACCCGGCTGGACAAACTCTTCGGCACCCATGCGAGCCGTGCCCCCGGGCCCGTCAACACCTTCCACCGCGACCTCGACCTGGGCCTGAAGCTGAACTGGGGCGACTGGCATCTCAACGGCAGCCAGCAATGGCGGCCGCGCATGGCTACCGGCGCTGGCGTGAACTCGGCCCTGGACCCTGACAGCTATACCAGTTCGCGCCGCAGCATCCTCGAGCTGGGTTGGGCCAGCACCAGTCCGGACCGCGACTGGCAACTGGGCGCCAGCCTCAGCCATACCCGCTACACCGAGGAGTCGCCGGTGGGCCTGATGCTGTTTCCGCCCGGCACGCGCATCGGCCCCAATCTGTTCCCTGACGGCATGATCGGCGGTCCCTGGCGCTGGGACCGCCAGACCCGCCTCTCGGCCCATGCCGGCTATACGGGCTGGCAAGGCCATGTGCTGCGCGTCGGGCTGGGCCATGAAGACATCAATCTGTTTGCCTCGCGCACCTACAAGAACTTTCTCCTGAGCCCCACCGGCGTGCCCATCCCGACCGGCCCGGTGATCGAGTACAGCGCGATCCAGCCGCACATCCCGCCCTCGCGGCGGCGCAATCTGTTCGTCTTCGTGCAGGACGAATGGCAGCTGGCGCCCGACTGGGCGCTGACCCTGGGCCTGCGGGATGACCGCTACTCGGACCTCGGCAGCACCGTCAACCCGCGCCTCGCGCTGGTCTGGGATGCCGCCTACAACCTCACCGTCAAGCTGCTGCACGGCCAGGCCTTCCGCGCCGCCGGCTTCAACGAGCAGTACACCGTCAATCCGGTGGCCACCGGCAATCCGCAGCTCAAGCCCGAGCGTATCGCCACGCATGAGCTGGCGCTGGAATGGCAGGCCCACAGCACGCTTCAGCTCAAGCTCAACGTCTACCGCTTCGATATGCGCGACCAGGTGCGTGTGGTGCCCAATCCGGCGCCGGCCACCGGGGCCAGCTACCAGAACCAGGGCCGCCTGCGCGGCCAGGGCCTGGAGATGGAAGCGCATTGGCAGGCCTTGCGGCAGCTGCAGCTGACGGCGCAGCTCTCCCTGCAGCACACCCTCGACGTGGCCACGGGCACCGACGCCGGCTATGCCCCGCACCACCATCTGTTCGTGCGCGCCGACTGGCGCCTGATGGGCGAGGCGCTGCTGGGGGCCCAGTTCAATGCGGTGGGCGGCCGCGCGCGCGCCGCCGGCGATGCGCGGCCGCCGGTGGCCGATTACCGCACCCTGGATCTGCAGCTGCGCCACGGCGGCGAGCAGCGCGGCCCGGGCTGGGCGCTGGCCCTGCGCAATGCCTTCGACGCCAAGCCGCGCGAGCCCAGCCAGTCAGCCATCAATCTCCCCGGCGACCTGCCGCTGGCCGGGCGCTCCTGGTATGTCGAGGGCAGCTACCGCTTCTGACGCTGTCATCTGCGCGGCAGCGCGCCGCGCCGGCCCGGGCTAGATTGCGCCATGTCCAAACAAACGCTTGAGGCGCCCATGACGGCGCAAGTGCTGGCCTGCCTGGCCGCGGCCGGCCAGGCCCTCGCCAAGGGCCAGCCCCTGCTGGTGCTGGAGGCCATGAAGATGGAGCACGAGCTGCCGGCCCCGGCGGATCTGGAGCTGCTGGAATGGCTGGTGGCCGCGGGCGACTGGGTGCGCGAGGGCGAGCCGCTGCTGCGTTGGCGCGCGCAGGCGCAGCCGGCCGCCGCTGACACCGCTGAAGCCACTGAAACCGCTGGCGTCGGCGCGCCCGCGATGGCCGGCCCGCGCGCCGACCTGCAGGCCTGGCGCGAGCGCGAGGCCTTGCTGGCCGACGCCGCCCGCCCCGAGGCCATCGCGCGCCGCCATGCCCAGGGCCTGCGCAGCGCGCGCGAGAACCTGGCGGCGCTGTGCGACCCCGGCAGCCTGCGCGAATACGGCGGCCTGGCCTTCGCGGCCCAGACCGCGCGCCGCCCGGTGCACGAGCTGCGCGCCCAGACCCCGGCCGACGGCATCGTCACCGGCCTGGCCGAGGTGCAGGGCCGGCCCCTGGTGGTGCTGGCCTACGACGCCACCGTGCTGGCCGGCACCCAGGGCCTGCGCAACCATCAGAAGACAGACCGCATGCTGCAGATCGCCGCCGAGCGCCGCCTGCCGGTGGTGCTGTTCGCCGAGGGCGGCGGCGGCCGGCCCGGCGATACCGACATGCCCGTCGTCGCCGGCCTGCATGTGCCCACCTTCGCCAGCTTCGCGCGCCTGGCCGGCCAGGTGCCGCTGATCGGCATCGCGGCCGCGCGCTGCTTTGCCGGCAATGCGGCGCTGCTGGCCTGCTGCGATCTGCTGCTGGCCACACGCAGTGCCAATATCGGCCTGGGCGGCCCGGCCATGATCGAGGGCGGCGGCCTGGGCCGCTACGCGCCCGAGCAGGTGGGCCCGGCGCCGCAGCTGGCCGCGGCCGGCGCGCTGGACCTGCTGGTGGCCGACGAGGCCGAGGCGGCCGCGTGCGCGCGCCAGCTGCTGGGTTGGCTGCAGGGCCGGGCGCTGCCGGCGCAGGCGGCTCAGGTGGGTGAGGCCGCCGACCAGCTGACGCTGCGCGCGGCGGTGCCGGAGAACCGCGTGCGCGGCTATGCCATCCGGCCCATTCTCGAGACCCTGTTCGACCGCGCCAGCCTGATCGAGCTGGGCGCCGGCCATGGCGCCAGCGTGCGCACCGCCGCGGCCCGGCTGGACGGGCGGCCGGTGGGCGTGATCGCCAGCGACTGCAGCCAGCTCGGCGGCGCGGTGGATGGCGCGGCCGCGCGCAAGCTGGCGCGCTTTCTGCGCCTGTGCCAGCGCCAGGGCCTGCCCCTCGTGGCGTTGATCGATTGCCCCGGCTTCATGGTGGGCCCGGAGGCCGAGGCCAGCGGCCAGCTGCGCGATGTGGGCGAGCTGTTCCAGGCCGCCGCGGCGCTCGACGTGCCCCTGGTCTCGGTGGTGCTGCGGCGCGCCTATGGCCTGGGCGCGATGGCCCTGGCCGGCGGCAGCCTGCACCGGCCGCTGGCCAGCCTGGCCTGGCCCAGCGCCGAGTTCGGCGCCATGGGCCTGGAGGGCGCGGTGCGGCTGGGCTACCGCAAGGAGCTGCAGGCCCTGCCCGAGGGGGCCGAGCGCGAGGCCTTGTTCGAGCGCCTGCTGGCCCAGCAGGTGGAGCGTGGCCGCGCCCTGCACATGGCCGAGATGCTGGAGATCGATGCGGTGATCGACCCGGCCGAGACGCGCGCCTGGCTGAGCCAGCTGCTCGGCAAGACCTGACACCGGGGGCTTGACCGCGGCCGTGGCGGGCGCATCATCGCCGCCATGAGCCCAGCCGCCGTGCATGTCCAGCGCCTGCATCAGATCCTGCTCTGGCCGCTGCGCCTGATGCCGGTGGGCGACAGCCCGGGCGCGCCGCGCCGGCCCTGGGAGCTGCTGCACGGCCCCGGCCACGATTGCCCCTGGCGCGAGGTGCAGGACGAATACACCGGCGAGCCCGGCGCCTTCCACGAGCGCCATTACCAGGAGTTCGTGACCTTTCTGCCCTATGTGCAGCGCGTGCTCTACGGCGAGGGCCGCTCCGGCCAGGGCGCCGGCGATGCGCTCGGCGAGTCGGGCATGAAGGTGTTCCGGCGCCACGACATCCGCGCGCTGCGCGCCTGGCTGCGGCCCGAGGACGCGCCGCTGCGCCTGGAGCTGGTGCATGTGGATCTCTACTTCTTCTTCGACGTGGACGTGGTGATGCTCAATGTCGAGCTGGCCGCCACCGATCTGCCGCTGCAGCAGGTGCAGGAGCTGCTCTACCGCCTGGGCCGCGCCTACCCCTCGGGCTGGGACGCGCAGGGCCAGCCCCTGCATTGCCTGGCCGCTGCCGAATGGCTGGGCGAGGGCGACGTGGTGCTGGCGCGCTCGGACACGCGCGAGCGCGAGCGCTTCATCTCGCATGTGCAGGCGCACCGCGCGCCGCGCATCGCCGCGCACTGGGACTTCGTGCTGCGCCCGCTGGTGAGCGAGCATGGCGAGGCGTCCGGACAGGCCGGGCAGGCCGGGCATGAGGGGCTGCTGCGCTACCGCCAGATCGAGTACTACCGCATGCCGGTGATGGCCTATCTGGCGCTGGACGATCCCGGCGCGTTGAGCCGCAGCGATTTCGTGCGCCTGGGCCTGGTGGCGGGGGCGGGCGAGGGCGGCCTGCCCTATGGCGAGCAGCACCTGCAGGACTTCGAGCAGCGCTATTGCTACGACCGCTTCTGGGCCGCCGGCGGTGCCGCGCCACACACGCGTTATCTGTGTTGCGGCCATGCCCTGGTGGTGCTGGGCCGCGCCGATGCCGCCTTCTACGCCTGCCGCGACCGCGGCGTGCTGGCGCAGTTCCGCCACCAGCATTTCCTGATCTTTCTGCTGGCGCATTTCCAGAAGGCGGCGCTGCTGATGTTCTCCGACCGGCTGGTGGAGGCGCTGCGCCGCCTGAACGTGCAAGACCCCGACAATGTGCGCCGCTTCAAGCGCGCCATCCGCAGCTGCTTCGAGGGCTTTCTGCGCTTCACGCACCGCTACTGGTTCCACGAGGTGGCCGAGCAGGCGCAGGCGCGCGCGCTGTTCCGGCTCTGTGCCCGCCATCTGGAGACCGACGCGCTGTACACCGAGGTGAAGGAGCGCATCGGCGACATGAGCGCCTACCTAGAGACCGACAGCATCCGCCGCCAGGCCAACACGGTGGTGCGGCTCACGGTGGTGACGATCTTCGGCCTGGTGGGCACCATCACCACCGGCTTTCTGGGCATGAACCTGCTTGCCGAGGCGGATGCGCCGCTGCTCGAGCGTCTGGGCTGGTTCATGCTGACCCTGGGGGTGACGATCGCGCTCACCGTCTACACCATGGTCAAGTCCAAGCGGCTCTCTGATTTCCTGGATGCGCTCTCGGACGAGCGCCTGAGCCTCAGGCACAAGCTGCTGGCGTTTGCCGCGGTGTGGCGGCGCGGCTCCGATCAGGGGCTGTGAACACGAGGCGCCCGCTACACTGCCGCGCGATGCGCTTCGCCCCCGTTCTGCTTGCCCTGCTGATGGGCAGCGCCTGTGCCCAGATGCCCGGCCTGAGCCTGGAGAACCTGCCGCGCCCCAGCACCCCGCCGCCCGAGCGCGGGCCGGTGGTGCCGGCCCAGGTGGAGCGCTGGCGCCAGGAGGGCGAGGCGCTGGAGCATGGCGACGGCGTGCCGCGCGACCCGGTGGCCGCGGCCCAGCTCTACTGCCGCGCGGCCCGCTATGGCGACCCGGTGGCGCAGTACAACCTGGCCTGGATGCTGGTGCATGCGCGCGGCATCGCGCGCGACGATGCCCAGGCCGCACACCTCTTCAACGCCGCGGCCGAGCAGGGGCTGGAGCAGGCCAAGAACATGGCGGCATCGATGGGCGAGCCGCGCGGCGCGCCGCCCGAATGCCTGCGCCCGCCCGACACCGATCCGCAGCCCATCGTCGTGGCCGCGCCCAAGGGCGGCAAGCCCGGCGCCTGGGCGCTGCCGCCACCGCCGCCGCCGCCCAAGAACGCGCCCGAGACCATCGTCAACTTCGTCAAGCTGGTGGCGCCCGACTACAAGCTGGCGCCGCACCTGGTGCTGGCGGTGATGGCCACCGAGTCCAACTTCGATCCGCTCGCCGCCTCGCCCAAGGGGGCGCAGGGCCTGATGCAGCTGATCCCGGACACGGCGGCGCGCTTCAAGGTCGGCCGCATCACCGACCCGGTGCAGAACATCCGCGGCGGCATGGCCTATCTGCGCTGGCTGCTGGCCTATTTCGAGGGCGACCTGACGCTGGCGCTGGCGGCCTACAACGCCGGCGAGCGCGCGGTGGAGCGCTACCGCGGCGTGCCGCCCTATGCCGAGACGCGGCTCTATGTGCGCCGCATCATCGCCTCCATCAACGGCCAGCGCTCGCACCCCTACGACGCCTCGGTGACGCCGCCCTCGCCGGTGCTGGACCTGTGGCGCCCGCCGCCAAGACGGCCCTGAAAGCGGCCCTAGCAGTTCTCGTATTTCCAGTTGCGCCGCTTGCCCTCGGCCAGCCATTGCAGCGTCTGGGCCAGGCGCCTGGCGCGTGTCTCCGGCCGCTTGGCCTCGCCGATCCAGTCCACATACTCGCGCTGATGGCTGGGCGCCAGGGTGCTGAAGAAGGCCCGGGCGCCGGCATCGCCGGCCAGCGCGGCGGCCAGCTCCGCCGGCAGTTCGGGGGCCGGCTTCTTCGCGGCCGGGCGGGCCGCGCGCGCCGGCTTCACGCCGCCCTCGATGAGCGCGCGGGCGCGCGCCACCATCGCCGCCAGCTCGGTGCGCGGGGGCAGGTCTTGCGCGCCGGTGACGCGCCCCAGCTGGCCCATCGCCTCGCCGCTCTTGCCCTGCTGCGCCACCGCCTCGCCATGCCAGAAGCCGAAGCTGCAATGCGCCTTGAAGGCCGCCATATTGGCGAGGATCTTGCCGCGGTGCACGAAATGCGGCATGCCCCATTTGATGGTCTCCTCGACCTCGGGGCAGCCCTGGTGCACGAGGGCGCGCCAGTCGGCCAGCAGGGGCTGGGCGAAGGCCGCGGCCCGCTCGATATAGGCGTCGATGCGCGGATCGGTATGTGGCATGGCGGCTGCGATCCTAGCCGCAAGCTATGCTCGCCGCCATGCCCAAGCCCTCGCTTCTTTCCCGCTTGCCGGCCGCGCTGCCGCTCTGGACCCTGGCCGCTCCCTTGACCGCCGCCCTGGCCCTGGCCGGGCTGGGCACGGCCACGCTGGGCACGGCCCTGCTGGCGCTGGTGGCCGCGCTGCTGATCGCCGCCGTGCTGGCCGCGGTGCACCATGCCGAGGTGGTGGCGCACCGCGTCGGCGAGCCCTATGGCTCGCTGGTGCTGGCGGTGGCGGTGACCGTCATCGAGGTGGCGCTGATCGTCTCGCTGATGCTGGCCGGCGGCCCCGCGGCCAGCGGCCTGGCGCGCGACACCGTGTTCTCGGCCATCATGATCGTCTGCAACGGCGTGCTGGGCCTGTGCATCCTGGCCGGCGGCTGGCGCTACCGCGAACTGGCGTTCCGGGTGCAGGGCACCAGCCCGACGCTGGCGGTGCTGGCCGCGCTGGCCACCCTGACCCTGGTGCTGCCCACCTTCACCACCAGCAGCGCCGGGCCCACCTTCTCGCGCGCACAGCTGATGTTCGCGGGCGTGGTCTCGCTGGTGCTGTACGGCGCCTTCGTGTTCGTGCAGACGGTGCGCCACCGCGACTACTTCCTGCCCGAGAGCGGCGCCGACGCCGAGGCCCATGCCGAGCCGCCCAGCAGCGCGGTGGCCTGGCTCAGCCTGGGCCTGCTGCTGCTGTGCCTGGTGGGGGTGGTGGGCCTGGCCAAGCTGCTGGCACCCAGCATCGAGGCGCTGGTGCACGCGGCCGGCGCACCCACCTCGCTGGTGGGCGTGATCGTGGCGATGCTGGTGCTGCTGCCCGAGACGGTGGCGGCGGTGCGTGCGGCCCTGCACAACCGGCTGCAGACCAGCATCAACCTGGCGCTGGGCTCGGGCCTGGCCAGCATCGGCCTGACCATCCCGGCCGTGGCGGTGCTCTCGCTGTTCCTGCCCCAGCCCCTGCAGCTGGGGCTGACGCCCACCAATATGGTGCTGCTGGCGCTGAGCTTCGTGGTGGGCACGCTGACCCTGGGCGGCGGCCGCGCCACCGTGCTGCAGGGCGCCGTGCACCTGGTGGTGTTCGCGGTGTTCCTGTTCCTGGCGATCGTGCCCTAGGCTTGGCCCTGCAGCAGGTAGATGCTGTCCAGCCAGCGCTTCTCGACGCGGTGGCTGGCGAGCCTTGCCGCCAGCAGCCGCCAGGGCTGGCCCAGACTGGTGAGATAGCCGGGCGCGCGGATCGAGTAGAGCGCCGCGCCCAGCACGAACAGATTGCTGATGGCCAGCCAGGGCGGCGCCCAGCTGAGCCCCACCGCCACCACGCGCGCGCCCGGCCGCAGATGGCCGCAGACGCGCGCCAGCGCCGCCTCCTGCTGCTGGATGTCGTGGGTGAAGAAGAACAGCGCGGCATCGGCCTGGCGCGGCAGGCGCGCCTGTGCCACCGCGCAGCCCTGCAGCCGCACATTGCGCCAATGCCCCGCCTTCACGCGTGCCTGAGCCTGCGCCAGCATGGCCGGGCTTTGCTCCACGCCCAGCACCAGGCCGCGCGCGCCCACGCCGGCGCGCAGCGCCGGCAGGCTCAGGCCGGTGCCGCAACCCAGGTCCAGCACGGTCTCGCCGGGCTGCAGCCGCAGGGCCTGCACCGCCTCCTGGCGCAGCGCGCCGAAGGCGGCCAGTTCCAGGTCGTAACGGCCCGCGCGGCGTTCGTACAGCTCCAGCGCGGCCTGGCGGGCATCTGCTTGCGGATCTGGCATGGCGGGGGCCTCCCGGTGGCATTGAAGCATGCAGGGCGGCACGGTGTCTGCGCCAACTCAAACAAGCCGGCTCAGGGTTTCGGGCGCGCGCGCAGCTTGAAGAGGCGCTGCGTCAGCGCCGGGCCGAGGTAGCGCGTGTAGATCTGCTCCACCTGGCCTTCGCCCACGAGCTGCTGCAGATGATGCTGCAGCAGCTGCTGGTCGGCCTCGCCGACGGTCTGGCGGTTCAGGTAGAGACCGATGGGCACCGGCTCGGCCTCGGGCAGGTCCACCACATAGCTGCCCGCCTGCATCTGGCCCTCGGCAAACAGCTTGGCGTGGATGGCCGAGGGCACGATGGCGGCCTGGATGCGGCCGGCGTTCAGGCGCGTGGCGAGGTTCTCGAAGTCGGCGGCCCATTCCACCCGCTTGGCCAGCTGCAGGGCGGCGGCCCAGGCCTCCAGCTCGGCGCCCATGAAGATGCCGCGCACCAGGCCCAGCGTCGGGCCCTCCAGGGCCATGAAGTCCGCCGCCGAGCGGATCTGCTGGCGCAGGCCGGCGCCCACCACCAGGTCCAGCTCGGTATAGGCATAGGGCAGGTATTGGCCGATCTGGTCGCGCTCGGGCGTGGGCTGCGAGGAGGTGACGATGTCGAGCGCGCCGCGGCCGAACTCCAGCATCACGCGCGCCCGCGGGCGCGCTTCCAGCACGAGGCGGCAGCCGCTGCGCACCTCCAGCGCCTGCACCAGATCGGGCACCACGCCGCGCCATTGCTTGTCGTGCAGGAAGGCGCTGTAGCCCAGCGCCGAGACGCCCACCGTGTAGGCCTTGGCGCAGCCCGCCTGCGCACCGGCGGCGGCCAGGCTCAGCGCAATCAATGCGGCGGCGCTGCGAAGCGGCATGGCATGCATGGCCGCATCTTAGACTCAGGGCTTGGCGAACTTCAGCGTCATGCGGTCGCTCTCGCCGATCGCCTCATAACGCGCTCGCTCCTGGTCCTTGTTGGCATAGGTGGGCGGCAGGGCCCAGACGCCGTTCGGGTGATCGGCCTTGTCCTTGGGGTTGGCGTTGATCTCCGAGCTGGCCAGCAGCTTGAAGCCGGCGCTCTCGGCCATGCGCACCACCCAGGCCTGGTGCAGATAACCGCTGCTGGCCTTGGCATCCTGCACGCGATCGGCCGGCAGGCGGTGGTCCACCAGGCCCAGCACGCCGCCTGGCTTGAGCGCGTCGAAGGCGCTCTTGAAGACCGCCTGCGTCTGCGCCTCGCCCAGCGCGGCCCAGTTGTGGGCATTGCGGAAGGTCAGCACCAGATCGGCGCTGCCGGGCTTGGCGTATTGCAGCTTGCCGGCCTCGGCGTCGAACACCCCGACCTGGACTTTGTCGTATACCGAGGGCAGGGCGGCCAGCTTTTGCTGCAGGCGCGCGGCGTTGCGTTGCGAGTAGGCACTGCTGGAGGCGGGGTCGTCAGCGCCCAGGATCAGCTGGCCGCGCTCGCGCAGATAGGGGGCCAGGATCTCGGTGTACCAGCCGCCGCCCGGCGTGAGCTCGACCACCGTCTGCGTGGGCTTGAGGCCGAAGAAGCTGAGGGTCTCGTAGGGATGGCGCCAGCCGTCGCGGGCCACGTTGGCGGGCGTGCGGTGCGGCGCCGCAATGGCGGCCTTCAATGCAGCGTCCTGGGCCTCGTCCGCATGGGCGGGGGCGGCGGCCAGCAGCGCTGAGGTGAGCAGGGGCAGGATCCAGTGTTTCATGGCGGACGCTCGGTGGCAGTTGAAGCGCCGCAGTATGGCGCAGCGCTGATGACCCTGCCCAAAGCCATGTCAGGGCCGGAGATCCGGCGCCGCAATCAGCGGCACGCCCTGCGCCGCAGCGGCCTCGAACTGCAGCGCCTGGGCGCGCTGGTAGGCCGGGCGGGCCTGCAGGCGTTGCCAGTAGGCCGCCACCATCGGCGTGAACTGCTCGGCCATGCCCAGATGCTGGGCCAGCAGCAGCGCGTAGCCGACCGAGATGTCGGCGGCGCTGAAGCGCCCGGCACAGAGATGCTCTTGCTCGGCCAGGCGCGGCTCCAGCGTGCGCAGGCGCGCCAGAAACCATTTGGCGTAGTCGTCGGCCACCTGCGGCTGGCGGCGCTCGGGCGGCTCGAAAAAGCGGTAGCGCAGCACCAGGGTCTGCGGGAAGGTCAGCGTGGCCTCGCCGAAGTGCAGGTAGTTGAGGTAGGCGCCGTAGTCGGGCTCGCCGGGGCTCACGTCGAGGCCGCCGGGGTCATGTCTTGCCGCCAGGTACTGGCAGCTGGCGGCCGATTCGCTGATGCGCGTGGCGCCATCCACCAGCAGGGGCACGGTGCCCAGCGGGTTCTGCTCGAAGAAGGGCTTGTGGTGCGCACGCGGCGGGAAGGGCAGCAGCTTGAGCTCGTAGCGCAGGCCCAATTCTTCCAGCGCCCACAAGGGGCGGAAGGAGCGCGCGCTGAGGCAGTGGTAGAGGGTGATGGTCATAGCGGGCGGATGCGGGCCAATTGCCGTACGGCAGCGATGATCTCATCCGGCGTCAGCGCCGCGTAGCCGAGCAGCCAGCCGTCCTGCGTGGCCGGCCCGGCGTAGAGGGCGCGCAGGCTGGGCGTCAGCACGCCCAGCGCGGCGGCGGCGCGCGTCCAGCGCGCTTCCTCGCCGGCGGGCAGCAGGGCCGCCAGCTGCAGGCCGCCGGCGCTGGGCTGGGGGCGCAGCCAGGGCGCCAGGTGTTGCTGGCAGGCCTGTAGCAGCCGCTCGCGGCGCTGGCGGTAGAGCTGGCGCATCAGGCGCAGATGCGCGGCCAGATGGCCCTGGCGGATGAAGTCGGCGGTGACGGCCTGGGCCAGCTGGGCGCTGTGGCCGTCGTGGATGTTGCGCGCCGTCACCAGCGGCGCCACCAGGGCCTCGGGCAGCACCATATAGGCCAGGCGCAGCGAGGGGAACAAGGCCTTGGAGAAGGTGCCCAGGTAGATCACCCGGCCATGCTCGTCCAGCCCCTGCAGCGCGGGCGTGGGCCGGCCCTCGTAATGGAATTCGCTGTCGTAGTCGTCCTCGACGATCCAGGCGTTTTCGCGCCGCGCCAGGGCCAACAGGGCGAGGCGCCGCGGCAGGCTCAGCGCCATGCCGCAGGGGTATTGGTGCGAGGGCGTCAGGTAGATCAGGCGCGGCGCCGGCAGCGCGGCATCGGGCCGCAGCCCCTGCTCATCCACCGGCACCGGCAGCACGGCGGCGCCGGCGGCGGCGAAGGCGGTGCGCGCGCCGCGGTAGCCGGGTTCTTCCATCCAGAGCGTGTCGCCCTCGTCCAGCAGCATGCCGGCCAGCAATTGCAGGGCCTGCTGCGAGCTGGTGAGCACCAGCACCTGCTCGGCGCGGCAGCGCAGGCCGCGTGACTGGTTCAGATGGTCGGCGATGGCGGCGCGCAGGCCCTCGTGGCCCTGCGGGTCGCCATAGCCCAGCAGGCCGGGCTCGGCGCGCAACCGCTTGTTGCTCAGCTGCCGCCACAGGGCGATGGGAAAGGCGCGCAGATCGGGGCTGCCGGCGGCGAAGGGCAGCGGCCGCAGCGGATCCATGCAGCCGCCGCCCTCGGCCACACGCCGGCCGCGGCGCGACAGCCCCGGGCCCAGGGCCGGCGCGGGCGCCTGCTTGCGCTGCGGCGCGCGCGCCAGCGAGACCGCCACAAAGCTGCCGCGCCCGACCGCACGCTTCAGATAGCCCTCGGCCTCGAGCTGCCCGTAGGCGGCCTCGACGGTGACGCGCGACAGCCCCAGATCGGCCGCCAGCACCCGGCTGGCGGGCAGACGCTCGTCCAGCCCCAGCTCGCCCGCGCGCATGGCCGCGCGCAGGCTGGCGCAGAGCTGCTCGCGCCGGCCCAGGCCCTGGCCGGCCTGGCGTTCAAACAGCTGCAACCACAGGCGCGGCTTGCTCATTGGTCTTATGGATGTGGATGAATTGGTATCAATGCTAAGGCCATCCGGGAAGACACTGGCGCAACGACACCTAGCAACAGCCACCGATCAAGGAGCCCGACCATGCCTGCCGCCCCGTCCGCCGTGCTTGCCCACCCCGCCCCCAGCCCCGCCGAGAGCGCCGCCTTCATGTTGGCCAAGCTGCAATACCACGCCGATGCCTGGGACGTGGCCGAGGATCTGCGCGCCGGCCTGGCCGACATCGTGGTGATCGACACGCGCGCCGAGGCCCTGTACGCCGCCGGCCATGTGCCGGGCGCGCTGAGCCTGCCGCATCGCCGGATGGACGCTGCCTCCACCGCGGGCCTGGACCGCACCAAGACCTATGTGACCTATTGCGACGGCATCGGTTGCAACGGCTCGACCAAGGGCGCCTACAAGCTCGCCGCCCTGGGTTTCTCGGTCAAGGAGATGCTGGGCGGCCTGGACTTCTGGCGCCGCGACGGCCACCCGCTGGCCACCGGCAGCGCGCCCGGCTCGATGCGGGACGCGCAGCTGCTCGAGTGCGGCTGTGCCTGAGCGCGGCGCGCGAGCCTACATGCCCGCGCTCAGCGGCAGCCGCAGCTGTTTGGCCAGGGCCATCGCCGCTCCGCCGTAGTGGGCCTGGCGGTAGCCCAGGCGCCGCAGCTGGCCCAGCGCCAGCTCGGCGCGGGCGCCGCTGGCGCAGTAGACGATCAGCGGCGTCTGCGGGTCCGGCGCCAGCTCGTGGATCATGACGTCGAGCTTGGGCAGCGGCAGGCAATGCGCGCCCGGCAGATGGCCTTGCATGTACTCGGCATAGGAGCGCACGTCGATCAGCAGGGCCTGCTCGGGCAGGGCGCTGGGCGGCTCCGCGGGGCGTTCGCCCGGCCCCTCCGGCGGGATGTCCATCTGCGCTTCGATGGGTAGCAGTCCGGTGTTCCAGTTCATGGCGGCCTCCTTCGTGGCGACGGTTCCGTTTTACGCCAATTTCGCTCCGACCGCGAGTCGCAGGGCCTTCGGTGCGGCGCTGCTATCCTGACTCCCGTCATGCAGGAACTCGCCGCTTTGTTGTCGCAGCATGGCCTGCTGGCCGTCGCTATCGGGGTCTTTCTCGAACAGATCGGCGCGCCCTTGCCGTCCACGCCCCTGCTCATGCTGGCCGGCGCGCAGGCGGTGGCGAATGCCGGTTTTGCGCTGCAGTCCCTGCTGCTGGCCACGCTGGCGGCGATGCTGGCCAACACGCTGTGGTTTTATGCCGGGCGCCGGCTTGGGCGGCGCGTGCTGTCGACGCTCTGCCGTATCTCGATCTCGCCCGACAGTTGCGTGCGCCAGAACGAGGCGAGCTTTGCGCGGCGCGGCGCGCGCACGCTGCTGATCGCCAAGTTCGTGCCGGGGCTGTCGGTGCTGGCGCCGCCGCTGGCCGGCGCCCTCGGCATGCCCTTGCGCAGCTTCATGCTCTTCAATCTGGCCGGTTCCCTGCTGTGGGCGGCCACGGGCATAGGCGTGGGTTGGCTTTTCAGCCGCCAGATCGAGCGCCTCCTGGCCGGGCTCGGCGAGCTCGGCAGCGCCGCGCTCTGGGGCGTCTTGGCCCTGCTGCTGGCCTACCTGGCCTGGCGGCTCTGGCGGCGCTGGCGCAACCGGCGCGAGCTGCTGCGCTTCGAGCGCATCGACGCGGCCGCGCTGGCGGCCCTGCTGGCGCAAGGGCCCGACATTGTGGTGCTGGACGTGCGTGCCAGCTTGCCCGGCATGCCGGCGCCCGGCCGCATCCCAGGCGCGCGCCCGCTCGATCTGGGCCGGCTGCAGCAAACCGACCTGGCCCAATGGCCGGCGACGGCCGAGTTCTTTACCTACTGCGCCTGCCCTCAGGACGCCTCGGCCGTGCGCGCCGCCGTCTGGCTGCGCCAGCAAGGCCGTCGGGCGCGCGTGCTGCGAGGCGGCATCGAGGCCTGGGTCCGCGACGGGCAGGCGCTCGACGGCGGCTGAGTCCGCGAGCCCCCCCGTGCCTCGCGGCCTGCTTACATGCTGCGGCGGTACTGCCCGCCCACCTCGAACAGCGCCGAGGTGATCTGGCCCAGCGAGCAGACGCGCACCGCGTCCATCAGCACCTCGAACACGTTCTGGTTCGCGATCACGGCCTGCTGCAGGCGCTGCAGCATCGCGGCGCTGGCGCCGGCGTGGCGCTCGTGGAAGTCGTGCAGGCGCTGCAGCTGGCTCTGCTTCTCGTCGTCGGTGGAGCGCGCCAGCTCGATGGTCTCGGGCACGGTGTCGCCATGCGGGTTGCGGAAGGTGTTGACGCCGATGATGGGGTACTCGCCGGTGTGCTTGAGCATCTCGTAATGCATGCTCTCTTCCTGGATCTTGCTGCGCTGGAAGCCGGTCTCCATCGCACCGAGCACGCCGCCGCGCTCGGCGATCTTCTCGAACTCGGCCAGCACCGCCTCTTCCACCAGCTCGGTGAGCTCGTCGATGATGAAGGCGCCCTGTGAGGGGTTCTCGTTCTTGGCCAGGCCCCACTCGCGGTTGATGATGAGCTGGATCGCCATGGCGCGGCGCACGCTTTCTTCGGTCGGCGTGGTGATGGCCTCGTCGAAGGCGTTGGTGTGCAGCGAGTTGCAGTTGTCGTACACCGCGATCAGCGCCTGCAGCGTGGTGCGGATGTCGTTGAACTGGATCTCCTGCGCGTGCAGCGAGCGGCCCGAGGTCTGGATGTGGTACTTGAGCTTCTGGCTGCGCTCGTTGGCGCCATAGCGGTCGCGCATCGCCACCGCCCAGATGCGGCGCGCCACGCGGCCCAGCACGGTGTACTCGGGGTCCATGCCGTTGCTGAAGAAGAAGCTGAGGTTGGGCGCGAAGTCGTCGATGTGCATGCCGCGCGCCAGATAGGCTTCCACAAAAGTGAAGCCGTTGGAGAGCGTCAGCGCCAGCTGGCTGATCGGGTTCGCGCCGGCCTCGGCGATGTGATAACCGCTGATCGAGACCGAGTAGAAGTTGCGCACGTTGTGGTGCACGAAGTACTCGGCGATGTCGCCCATCACCTTGAGCGAGAACTCGGTCGAGAAGATGCAGGTGTTCTGGCCCTGGTCTTCCTTCAGGATGTCGGCCTGCACGGTGCCGCGCACATTCGCCAGCACCCAGTCCTTGATCTTGGCGGCCTCGTCGGCGGTGGGCTCGCGGCCGTTGTCGGCCTTGAACTTGGCGAGGTTCTGGTCGATCGCGGTGTTCATGAACATCGCCAGGATCGAGGGCGCGGGCCCGTTGATGGTCATCGACACCGAGGTGCTGGGGCTGCAGAGGTCGAAGCCGTCGTACAGCACCTTCATGTCGTCCAGCGTCGCGATGCTGACGCCGGAATTGCCCACCTTGCCGTAGATGTCCGGGCGCGGGTCGGGGTCGTTGCCATACAGGGTCACCGAGTCGAAGGCGGTGGAGAGGCGCTTGGCCTCCATGCCCTCGCTCACCAGCTTGAAGCGGCGATTGGTGCGGAAGGCATCGCCCTCGCCAGCGAACATGCGGGTGGGGTCCTCGCCCTCGCGCTTGAAGGCGAACACGCCGGCGGTGTAGGGGAAGCTGCCGGGCACGTTCTCCAGCAGCAGCCACTTCAGCAGCTCGCCATGGTCCTCGTAATGCGGCAGCACCACCTTGCGGATCTTGGTGCCGGACAGGCTGGTGGAGATCAGGCTGGTGCGGATCTCCTTGTCGCGGATCTTCACCACGTACTCGTCGCCGGCATAGGCCTTCTGCATATCGGGCCACTGGGCCAGCAGCTTGCGCGCTGCGGGGTCGAGCTGGCCCTCGCGTTCCTGCGCCAGCTCGTTCAGCGCGTCGCGGGCGCGGTGCTTGTCGGGGTTGGCTTGCAGCAGCATGCGCGAGCTTCCCCAGAGCTGCTGGATCTCGCGCGCGAGGGTGGCCTGCTGGCGCGCGCGCTTCTTGTAGCCGCGCACCGCATCGGAAATCTCGGCCAGGTAGCGCACGCGCGCGCCCGGCACGATGGGGGTCTGGTTGGTGCTGTGGCGGGTGTGCACCAGCGGCAGGCGGGCCTCGCCAAACTGCAGGCCCAGCTCGGCCAGGCGGCCCTTGAGCGCCTGGTAGAGCGCGGTCACGCCGTCGTCGTTGAAGCGGCTGGCCATGGTGCCGAACGCCGGCATCTCGTCCGGCTTCTTGCCCCAGGCCTCCTTGTTGCGCTGCACCTGCTTGGCCACGTCGCGCAGCGCATCGGGCGCGCCCTTGCGGTCGAACTTGTTGATGGCCACGAACTCGGCGAAGTCCAGCATGTCGATCTTCTCGAGCTGGCTGGCGGCGCCGAACTCGGGCGTCATCACATACATGGGTACGTCCACATGCGGCACGATGGCGGCGTCGCCCTGGCCGATGCCCGAGGTCTCCACCACGATGAGGTCGAAGCCCGCCAGCTTGGCCGCGGCGATCACGTCCGGCAGGGCCTTGGAGATCTCGCTGCCGAAGTCGCGCGTGGCCAGGCTGCGCATGAAGACGCGCTGGCCGTTCTTCCAGGGGCCGATCGCATTCATGCGGATGCGGTCGCCCAAGAGCGCGCCGCCGCTCTTGCGGCGCGAGGGGTCGATCGAGATCAGCGCCACGCGCAGGCTGTCGCCCTGGTCCAGGCGCAGGCGGCGGATCAGCTCGTCGGTGAGGCTGGACTTGCCCGCTCCGCCGGTGCCGGTGATGCCCAGTACGGGGGTCTTGATGTCCTTGCTGGCGGCCTGCAGCGCGGCCACCAGGCCGGCCTCGGCCTTGCCGTTCTCCAGCGCGGTGATCAGCTGGGCCAGCGCGCGCCAGGCGGCTTCGTCATGGCCCTGGATGGCTTCCAGCTGCTTGGGCGCGTGCACCGAGAGATCCTGGTCGCAGCGCATCACCATCTCGCCGATCATGCCGGCCAGGCCCATGCGCTGGCCGTCCTCGGGGCTGAAGATGCGCACGCCATGCTCGGCCAGATCGCGGATCTCGGCCGGCACGATCACGCCGCCGCCGCCGCCATAGACCTGGATATGCTCGCCGCCGCGCGCCTTCAGCAGCTCCACCATGTACTTGAAGTACTCGACATGGCCGCCCTGGTAGGAGCTGATGGCGATGCCCTGCGCGTCTTCCTGCAGCGCGGCGGTGACGACCTCGTCCACCGAGCGGTTGTGGCCCAGGTGGATGACCTCGGCGCCCATGCCCTGGAGGATGCGCCGCATGATGTTGATCGCCGCGTCATGGCCATCGAACAGGCTGGCCGCCGTCACGAAACGAACCTTGTGAGTGGGGCGGTAGTCGGCGAGGGCCTTGTACTCGGCGGACAAATCGGTCATGGCGTGTCTCCAGCGGGCAAAGCAGCGGCAATGCCCGGTTCTATCAGCAAAGGTAGGCGGATTCTAGAGGCTGATTGACGTTTACGTAAACGTCAATTGGCGCGATCACGTCAGCCCGGGGCAAGGGCTATGACCTATAGGCGGGCTTTGGGGGCCCACCTAGCATGCGCCGCACCTGAGGAGAAGCCATGCGACCCGATGCCCGATTGAACGCCCCCAAGCCCCTGAACCAGCTGGCCGCCGCCGGCCTGGCCCTGTTGTTGTCGCTGGCGCCGCTGGGCGCCGCGCAGGCCGCCGAGGCCCCCGCCGCCGCCGCGGCGGCCGCGGCCGTGCAAACCACCTCGGCCGGCCATACCTTCACGCCGGCGGATGGCTTCGCGCTCGGCCGCGAGGGTGCCCTGCTGCGCCTCACCGCGCCCGAGGGCGACGCCCAGCTGGCCATCATCGATGTGCCGCAGGCCAACAGCGCCGAGGAGGCGGTGGCCCAGGCCTGGGCCCTGGCCCATCCCGGCTTCAAGCGCACGCTGCGCCTGGCCACGCCGCGCCCGCCGCGCAGCGGCTGGGAGGAGCAGCGCGTGTTCGACTACGAGACCTCGCCCAACGAGCGCCTATCGGTGCAGGCGATCGCGCGCCGCGCCGGCACGGCCTGGGTGGTGGTGACCCTGGAGGCCGCCGACGCCACGCTGGAAAAGCGCGGCGCCCCGATCGGCAAGATGCTCACCAGCCTGCGCCCCAAGGGCTATGAGCGCGAGAGCTTTGCCGGCCGCAAGCCCAAGCCCCTGGATGCCGAGCGCATCGCCGCGCTGCAGGCCTTTGTCGCCAAGGGCATGCAGCAGCTCGACATCCCGGGCGTGGGCTTCAGCCTGATCGACGGCAGCAAGGTGGTGTTCGAGGGCGGCCTGGGTGTGCGCCAGCTCGGCAAGCCCACGCCGGTGGACGCCCACACCCTCTTCATGGCGGCCTCCAACACCAAGGCCATGACCACCGCCCTGCTGGCCCAGGCGGTGGATGCCGGCAAGCTGCGCTGGGATCAGCCCGCCGCCCAGGCCTACCCGGGCTTCAGGCTGGGCGACGCGGAGGTGACCAAGCAGGTGCTGATCAAGCACCTGGTGTGCGCCTGCACCGGCCTGCCGCGCCAGGACCTGGAATGGCTGTTCGGCGACGGCCGCGCCGCGCCGACCACCAGCTTCGAGCAGCTCAGCGTGATGAAGCCCACCAGCCAGTTCGGCGAGGTGTTCCAGTACAGCAATCTGATGGTGGCGGCGGGTGGCTATATCGCCGCGGCGGCGCTGGCGCCCGGCCAGGAGGTGGGCGCCGCCTACGACCGGCTGATGGCCGAGCGCCTCTTCAAGCCCCTGGGCATGCTGAACACCACCTTCGATTACGCCAAGGCGCTGGGCGGCAACCATGCCGAGCCGCATGGCGACGACCTGCAGGGCCGCACCCAGCCGGCGCGCATGGACCTCAACTACACCATCGTGCCGGCGCGCCCGGCCGGCGCGGTGTGGACCAGCCCGCACGACTTCAGCCGCTATGTGCTGATGGAGCTGGGCCGTGGCCGCAGCCCCGAGGGCCAGCAGCTGGTGTCCGAGCAGAACCTGCTGGCGCGCTACCAGCCGCAGATCATGGTGGGCGAGGACAACGTCTACGGCATGGGCCTGTTCATCAACAAGCAGGATGGCGTCACCGTGGTGAGCCATGGCGGCGACATGCTGGGCTTCCACAGCAATATGTTCTGGCTGCCCGAGTTCGGCATCGGCGGCACCATCCTGACCAACTCGGACTCCGGCGTGCTGCTGCGCGGCCCCTTCCTGCGCAAGCTGCTCGAGCTGGTGTTCGAGGGCAAGCCCGAGGCCGACGAGCGCCTGCGCCTGGCGGCCGAGAACCGCAAGGCCGAGGCGGCCAAGAACCGCGAGCTGCTCACCATGCCGGTGCCCAAGGCCGTCGCGGACACGCTGGCGGCGCGTTATGCCAGCCCGGCGCTGGGCAGCATCAAGGTCAGCCGCCAGCAGGGCCAGGTGTTCTTCCAGTTCGACCACTGGAAGAGCGAGGTGGCCCTGCGCAAGGCCGAGGACGGCACCCAGTCCTTCGTCACCATCGATCCCGGCATCGGCGGCATCGAGTTCGTGCGGGGCGATGGCAAGGGCCCGCGCGCGCTGATCCTGCGCGATGCGCAGCATGAGTACCGCTTTGTGGAGGCCGCCGCGGGCAAAAGGATGGCGGCGGCCAAGCCCTGAGCGGCGGCCGCTGCCTAGAGCCGGGCGACGTCGGGGGGAGCGCCGCCGAGCCAGGCGCGCGCAAAGCCCTGGCGCGCCAGGGACTCGGCCTTCGCGTCGCCCTTGCGCTTGTAGACCTCCGCAAGCCCGGCCAGCGCCCAGCCATTGCTGCGCACGCGGGCCAGCGAGTCGCGCAGCGCCTGCTCGGCGGCGTCGAGCTTGCCCTGGCGCAGATAGACCGAGCCCAGCGACT
This sequence comes from Paucibacter sediminis, assembly GCF_030254645.1. Classification (NCBI taxonomy): domain Bacteria; kingdom Pseudomonadati; phylum Pseudomonadota; class Betaproteobacteria; order Burkholderiales; family Sphaerotilaceae; genus Roseateles; species Paucibacter sediminis. The sequence goes on along the minus strand of NZ_CP116346.1, from coordinate 835,473 downwards.
GGCGGATCGGGTAGTACCAGTAGGGCGGCTCCATATAGGCGAGTGCGTCTTCGATCGCGACGGCCTCCTCATAGGCCTTGGCGGCCCCGGGGAGGTCGCCGCGCGCATCCGCGAGGCGCGCGCTCGCAACCAGACGCGCGGTCTGCACGATCTCCTTGCCCGGCACGCCCCAGTCGGCGTAGGGCTTGAAGTCGGCCCGCTGCTCCAGCGCGGCGATGGCGTCGATCTCGCGCTGGGCGCCGCCCATGTCCTGCTTCGCCGCGAGCGCAAGCGCGCGCGCGTAATGCGCCAGCGCGGCGACCAGCAGCTGCTCCTTCGGCGGCAGCTTCAGGGCGAGGATCACCTCGGGCGCGCTGAAGAGCGCGTGCGCCAGGTAGGGCGCGGCCTTGATGGGTTCCAGCACCGCGAACTGCGCGATCACCGCGTCGGACAGCGACGCATCGAGCTTGGCCGCCGCTTCGATCGCGGTCGGGCCGTCACCCCCCATCTGCGCCGAGACCAGCACGAAGTGGATGTTGTGCGGGTAGTAGGCCGAGCGGTACATCGGGTCCGACGGCGAGCTGCGGAAGTACTGCTCGTCCACGGCCATGGCGCGCTTGTTGATCTCCAGCGATTCCTTGTAGAGGCCGACACGGTAGTAGATGTGGGCCGGCATGTGCACGACATGACCCGCACCCGGCATCAGGGCGGCTAGCCGGCGCGCATGCGGCAGCGCGCGCTCGGGCCTGGTCGAGGCCTCGACCGCGTGGATGTAGAGATGGATCGCGCCCGCGTGCCTGGGGTTGCGCGCGAGCACCTTCTCCAGCACCGCGAGCAGTTCGCCAGCGCGGCCCTTGGGCTTGGCACCCGCCGCCTCCCAGTAGTCCCAGGGCTGGGTGTCCATGATGGCCTCGGCATAGAGCGTGAGCAGGGTGTCGTCGGCCGGGTACTGCGCGGCCACCGCCTTCATCGCGTCGGCGAAGGCGGCATCGAGCGCGGCGCGTTCGGCCTTCGGGTCGGGCGAGTAGCGCTGCTGCAGCGCCGCGATCAAGGCACGGTCCTTCGGCGGCGCGCCGGGGGCCAGCTCGACCGCCCTGGCAAGCGCGGCCAGGGCCGGCGCCACCGCCTCGGGCATCATCGGCGCGTTGATATTGGGCCCGAGCACCAGTGCCTCGCCCCACCAGGCCATCGCTAGCTTCGGGTCGGCCTTTTGCGCCGCCTGGAAGGCGCGCTGCGCCTCGGCATGGTTGAAGGCGAAGGCCCAGCGTATGCCCTGGTCGAAATAGGCCTGCGCCTTCGCGTCGCGCGTGCCCACCTTGAGGGATAGCGTGCCCAGGTTGTCGTAGAGCGGCACCTCGCCGCTGGCCGCCTGCATCGGCTGCGGCTTGAAGGGCTTGGTCTCGCTCTTCGTCCCGGCCTGCGCCAGCACGAGCTGTTGAAGAAGCGGCGGGCGTCCGGCCACGGCCGGCGTGCAGAGCAGATTGCCAGGGTCGGAGAGCAGCGGGTCGTAGGCACCGCTGCCTGCTGCCAGTTCGGCCGAGCCGAACAGCCCCGCCAGCGCGAAGCTCAGTGCGGTGAACTTCAGATAGGTGGGGCGTGCTGCTGCATCCATCGTCGTCTCCCATCGGCGCTTGAATGAAGGCCGAGTGAGCGATGTTGCGCGTCCTGCGGGCGCAAGTCCATAGCGCTTGGCTTCGAGGAGCGCGACCCGAAAGCGTGCAGCAGCAGATGCACCGACAGGTCAGACCGGCAGCGGGCTGACGCAGGGCCAAGGCATCGGCTTGGCGCGTACCCTTGGGCTCAAGTCCACGTGAACGGAATGGAGAACCGCTGAGCGGTTCGTCTCTGGGTCCGCATGCGCACAGGCATGCAACAAGGCCGTCTGTAGAGCGGCAGTCTGTTCTCTGTTCAGTTATTCAATACGTCGGCGTGCACGACGGCCCTTGGCAAGGGTCAGGTCTTGATGAGGAAACTTCAATGCGACGGTGTTGACGCGGGGGGGAGTTCCTGTAACTGGTTAGGCGTCATCGTAGGCCGGCTACGAACGGGAACGCAACGACCAAACCGACGGCGAGAAGCATCGAAAGCCGAACCTTCTTGGATAGATTCGCTGCCTCTGCTACGAGGCTTGGATCGGCGAGTTCTTTGAAATCGCCACGTAACAGGCTCCACCATTGCTCACGTTCGAACGCGTTGTTGCCCCCGTCATCAGTGCTCCGCTGGTCATTGAGCTCACCAATGCGATTCGTTGCATGCGCAACGCGCCGGCAGTAGGTGCGAAAGTGGAGCACTACTGGAACCGCGAATGCCCCGTACGCGGCAAACAGAAGTACAAGAACAAGCACAGCCGTGGAGCGCATGAATTCGGACGCCTAACGTTCAAGCTGAGCCACGAGTAGCGGCTGGGCACGGAATGCCCAGAATGAATAGGCGGGCCTGAAGTGACCAGCCGTTGCGAGTCGGCTCCAGCGCAGGGTCAGGCAGCACTGAATTTCGACAGTAAGAACTGCTCAACAAAAGCAATGACGCTCGCTACTTCTGGTTCCGACAGCTTGGACCAGTCCGCATGCAGTGCGTAGTTCCGAATCTTGGGCATGGTGTCGAGCATAGACTTTTGAGCCCCGGCAACCAAGCCTTGCGCCTTGAGCAGGTTCACCACCTCCGACATGGTCTTGCCTTCGACCGGCAGAGAATTCGCGGCGGCGTACCGCTTCAGAGCATCTTCAAGCGCGGCGCAAGCTAGGACAGCGGCTACATCCTTGTTGCCTTCAGAAAGCGACTGCCTTGCCAAGGCTACAAAGTCACCAAAGACTTCGCCGGATACGCGCAAATCTGGATTGAAAACGTATCCACCATCGAAATCGTCCTTTGCAGAAAGAAAGATGCCGCGCAGAGCCATGACGTCGTAGTCATAACCGGAGCAGTCCGCGATCGCCTTCACAAGATTCTGATAGTGCGGCGTGTCCTCACCGTAGACCGCTCGAACAAGACTTTGGGCGCTCGTTGCCCAACGCATCCAGTCGCCAGCCTTTACATTGCTGCCGGACATGCCGCCGCCGTTTGGATGGAACTGCAACTCGGCAAACGACTTGGAGAGTTCCTCGAATCGCCGGGAGAACAGGGCATGCTGCATATGTGATGCCTAACGTTGAAGCTGAGCCGCGAGCGGCGGCCTGCCGACGCGAGTCGGCTCGAGCGACTGGTTAGCCATCTCTCTCTTTGTCGGAAATAGTAGATACATACTCAATCTCGCACTCTTCACGATCAATCTCATCCGAAGGCTCCCACATGCTGCTCGCAAGTTCGAATACTTGCTCCGAGACAATCATGGAAAACGTCGATCCTCTATCGATGTTTCGCCGCTGAACTCGATCCCAGCGCACTTCTCTTGGCGCATCAAGTTCATAGATCATGAGGCCGAACCCTTCGCCGATCACCTTGCGACAAAAGTCCATTCGCGGCTGGCGCTGGATAAGGCCAAGCTCAAGGATGACGTCGGATCCAGAGGCTAGTACCGCTTGGCTGTGAGTCCAGATGAGATCGAGAAGGCGATCTTTTCGCGCCATGTACCAGGGGATGAAATCACCGGTTGGCCGATCTGGGCTGAACAGCTTTGCAAACCAGGCGTCAAGAGCGATGTGCAAGCCGCCGGTGCGCGTAGCAAGCGACGCTGAGAACGTCGACTTTCCAGCCCCTACGGGCCCTTCAATCAATCGAACAATGGGCATGGCGATGCGGCTTGATGGCTAACTTGGTTGTAGGGCGCAGTTCTGCTGGATAACACCGGCAGCTGTCTCCCTAGCGTCGGACGTGTGGCCGCGCTGCAGGGCACGCCAGTCCTTGATTTCTTGGTGTTCGACTGTTAATTCGCACAGCATTATCAAGTTGCCAAATCCGACACCTTGTAAGTTTCGCCGCTCAGGCCAATTGCGGCCTAAGGGTATGCGCGTGCCGGAGCCGTTATGGCGAATGGCATGGATTGGAGGTGTGCATGCCTGGCACGTCTATCACCCCACGGAGGGAAGCGCTCGTTCTGGCTCCGGCGCTGCCCAGCGACGCCCGAGGATCCGGCTCCGCCGGGCCTACGGGCGTGCCCCCTTGAGGGGGCCGGCGCAGCCGGTAGGGGGTGGGCCGCTACCCCCCCTGCGCCAGCAGCGTCGCCACCTCGGCCGCCGAGCGCACGCCCAGCTTGGCGAAGACGCGGGCGCGGTGCACCTCGATCGTGCGCACCGAGACATGCAGCTCGTCGGCGATCACCTTGTTGAGCTTGCCGGCGGCCACGCGCAGCATCACCTCGTGCTCGCGCTCGGTCAGACTGGCCAGGCGCGCCTGGCGCTCGGCGGCCTGGGCGCCGTCGGCGCGCATCGCCGCGTCCACCGCGAGCGCCTGCTCGATGCGGTCGGCCAGGGCGTTGTCGCTGTAGGGCTTCTCGAGGAAATCGAAGGCGCCTTTCTTGAGCGCGTCCACCACCATGGGAATGTCGCCATGGCCGGTGAGGAAGAGCACCGGGTTGCGCAGGCCGCGCAGCAGCAGCTCGTCGTGCAGGCGCGTGCCGGCCATCGGCTCCATGCGCACATCGAGCAGGAACACGCCCTGCGGCCGCAGGCCGGCATCCAGCTGCGCCAGCAGCGCTGGCCCGCTGTCATAGGCTTGCACCCGCAGGCCGCGCGAGCTCAGCAGAAAGCTCAGCGCGTCGCGCACATCGGGATCGTCGTCGACCAGATAGACCTTGGCCTCAGCAGTCATGGGGGGGCTCCACGTCATGGGCATGCGCGTCGGCATGCAGGGGCAGGCTGAAGGAGAAGCGCGCGCCACCGCCGGGCGCCTCGCCGGCATCCAGCACGCCATGGTGGGCCTCGATGATGGAGCGGCAGATCGCCAGGCCCATGCCCATGCCCTCGCGCTTGGTCGAGTAGAAGGCCGCGCACAGCGTCTCCACGCCCAGGCCGCCAAGGCCGGGGCCGTTGTCCAGCACGTCCACGCGCACGAAGCTGAGCGCCTCGCCGGCGATCAGGCGGCTGTGGATCTCGATGCGGCGCGGTCGCTGCTGCGCATCAAGCGGCTGCGCCTGCAGGGCGTCGGCGGCATTGCGCACCAGGTTGATCACCACCTGCTCCACCAGCACCGCATCGGCCAGCACCGCGGGCAGGGGATCGGCCAGCTGCAGGCTCAGCTGGATCTGGCCGCGCTGCAGCTCCTTGCGCAGCAGCTCCACCGCGGCCGTGATGACTTCGTTGAGCGCGCATTCCTCATGCTGGGGCTCGCGCCGGGTGAGGAACTCGCGGATGCGCTGCACCACCCGCCCGGCCTGGGCGGCCTGCTTGCCCAGGCGCTGCAGCGCGCCCAGCACCGGGCCATCGTCCACGCCCAGCTTGGCCAGGGAGTTGATGATGCCGGCGTTGTAGCTGGCGATCGCGGTGAGCGGCTGGTTCAGCTCATGGGCCAGGGTCGAGGCCACCTCGCCCAGCATGGTGAGGCGGGCGTTGTGCGCCAGCGTCTCGACCTGGCGCCGCTCGCGTTCCTCCAGGCGCTTGCGCGCGGTGATGTCGACGATGGAGCCCATCCAGCCGACCTGCCGGCCCGCCGCGTCGACCAGCGGCGACTCGAACACCATCACGTCCAGCAGATGGCCGTCGCGGTGGCGCCAGCGCGCCTCGTAGCCCTCGCGCGGCGCGTGGCCGGCCAGGTTGCGCTGGTTGCGCTGCATCACCTCGTCGAGGGTGTCGGGCGGCCAGTAGGGCATCGGCGGCGCCAGGCCCACCAGCTCGTCGGCGCGCAGGCCCACCATCTCGCAGAAGGTGCGGTTCACATAGAGCAGCCGGCCCTGGGCATCGCGCGCGCGCAGCGCCACCAGGGCCGAGTCTTCCATCGCGCGGCGCCAGGCCGCCTCGGTGCGCCAGGCGGCTTCGGCGCGCCGCACCTGCCTGACCTGGCGGCGCAGCAGCCAGCTGGCCACCGCCACCAGCGGCAGGAAGCCGGCGATCAGCACCCAGGCCAGCGGCTTCAGCGTGGTGCTGCCGGGCTCGCGCAGCGTCAGCTCCAGGGCCGCGTCGCTGAGCGCGGCCTCGGCCAGCGGGCCGGCGCGCAGGGGGCCGACGAAGGCGACGCGGTAGCTCGGCCGCCGCCCCTGCGCCATGCGGCCCGGGCCCTCGGTGCTGGAGGCGATCACCTGGTCGGCGCTGTCCACCATCTGCACATCGTATTTGCGCGCCAGCCACCAGGGGATGCCGCGCTTGAGCAGCAGCGAGGGGGCGTAGCGCACCACCAGGGTGCCGCCCTCGCCGCGCGCGCCCACCGGCGCCACCAGGTGCAGCGAGAGGCCGTCCTCGGCCATCGCGGACCGCTCGGCGCTGGACTGCGGCACCTGGGCCAGCACGCGGTTGCGGCCGTCCAGCCAGGTGGCCGAGAGCCACAGCCGGCGCAGGCCGGCGTTGACTTCGGGGCGCGCCGCCAGCGCCTCGCTGCCGGGCTGCACCGCCTGCAGCGCGGCGGCCAGCAGATGCACCTGCTGGACCTCGGCGTCCAGGCGGGCGCGCAGCTGGGCCTCGGCGCTGAGCGCGTCGGAGATCAGGGTCAGGCGCTGCTGCTCGAGCTCCTCGGCATCGTTGGCATGTACCCAGGCCAGCACGCCGGCCACGAACAGCAGCGAGAGCACCAGCGGCAGCGCCCAGAGCGACGCACGCCAGGCGCGGCGCAGGCGCGAAGTTGGGGCGGCTGTCGTCGCGAGCATGGCCGCAGTCTACGGACGGCCGCGCCCCAGAACGCGGCGCGCACGCACAAATGTGGAACTCCACAACTACCCGCGAGCGGGCACGCTTCGCACAATTGCCCCAAAACGGCCATGCACCCGACGCTGCCGACCATCCACCCGGAGACCGCCATGACATCACGCTTCACCTCGCTGACCCGCCGCACTTCCAGTCGCCTGTTGCTGGGCGCCGCCCTGGCCCTGCCGCTGGCCGGTTTCGCGCCGGCCCAGGCGCAGGCGCCCATCGTCATCAAGTTCAGCCATGTGGTGGCGCCCGACACGCCCAAGGGCAAGGGCGCCCAGCGCTTCAAGGAGCTGGCCGAGCAGCGCACCGGCGGCAAGGTCAAGGTGGAGCTCTACCCCAACAGCCAGCTCTACAAGGACAAGGAAGAGATGGAGGCGCTGCAGCTCGGCTCGGTGCAGATGCTGGCGCCCTCGCTGGCCAAGTTCGGGCCGCTGGGCGTGAAGGACTTCGAGGTCTTCGACCTGCCCTTTGTGTTCAAGGACACCGAGGCCTTCCGCGCCGTCACCGACGGGCCGGTGGGCGCCGATCTGTTCAAGAAGCTGGAGCCCAAGGGCATCAAGGGCCTGGCCTACTGGGACAACGGCTTCCACATCATGAGCGCCAACAAGCCCCTGCACAACGTGGCGGACTTCAAGGGCATGAAGATGCGCATCCAGTCCAGCAAGGTGCTGGACGCGCAGATGCGCGCACTCGGCGCGATCCCGCAGGTGATGGCCTTCAGCGAGCTCTACCAGGCCCTGCAGACCGGCGTGGTGGACGGCACCGAGGGCGTGGCCTCCAACTTCTACACCCAGAAGATCTTCGAGGTGCAGAAGCACATCACCGTCTCCAACCACGGCCACCTGGCCTATGCGGTGATCGTCAACAAGAAGTTCTGGGACGGCCTGCCGGCCGACATCCGCGGCCAGCTCGAGGGCGCCATGAAGGAGGCCAGCACCTACGCCAACGCGATCGCCAGCACCGAGAACGCTTCAGCCTTCACCGCCATCAAGAACAGCGGCAAGACCAATATCTACATGCCCACCCAGGCCGAACTGACCGAGTGGAAGAAGGCCTTGATGCCGGTGCACAAGGAGATGGAGGCGCGCGTCGGCAAGGCCACCGTCGAGGCCGTCTACAAGGCCGCCGGCTTCGTCGCTCCGAAGTAATCCTCATCAGCCCGCGCAGACGGAGCCCGCATCATGATCAATCGCTTCCTCAACCACCTGGAGGAATGGCTGATCGCCTTCCTGATGGCGGCGGCCACCCTGGTGATCTTTGCCGCCGTGGTGCACCGCTATCTGGCGGGCGTGCCCTATATCCAGGACTGGGCCCTGCGCATGGACGTGAGCTGGGCGCAGGAGCTCTGCATCATCATGTTCGTGTGGATGTGCAAGTTCGGCGCCGCCTATGGCGTGCGCACCGGCATCCATGTGGGCGTGGACGTGGTGGTGAACCGCCTCAGCCCGGCCTGGCGTTCCAAGGTGGTGCTGTTCGGCCTCGTCGCCGGCGCCGTCTTCACCGCCTCGATCGCCTACCTGGGCGGCCACTTCGTGTGGGAGAACGGCGCCCACCACGCCTTTTTGCAGCTGTTCGGTATGCCGATCGGCGACGTGCCCGAGGGCCCCACCACGCCGGACCTGGAATGGCCCACCTGGATGGTCTATTCCGCCGTGCCGCTGGGCTCCTCGCTGATGTGCTATCGCTTCGTGCAGGTCTGCGTGGCGTTCTGGCGTACCGGTGAACTGCCGGTGCACGACCACGCCTATGTGGAAGGGGTGGACAGCGCGCAAGCCGATCACACCCTGATCGAGAAGAAGGCCTAAGACCATGAACGCCGTCATCATCTTCGGGCTCTTGCTGGCCCTCATGCTCACCGGCATGCCGATCTCGATCTCGCTCGGTCTCACCGTGCTCACCTTCATCTTCACGATGACCCAGGTGCCGGTGGAGTCGGTGGCGATGAAGCTGTTCACCGGCATCGAGAAGTGGGAAATCATGGCCGTGCCCTTCTTCATCCTGGCCGGCAACTTCCTCACCCATGGCGGGGTGGCGAAACGCATGATCAACTTCGCCACCTCGATGGTGGGCCATTTCCACGGTGGCCTGGCGCTGGCCTCCATCCTGGCCTGCTCGATGTTCGCGCTGGTGTGCGGCTCCAGCGTGGCCACGGTGGTGGCGATCGGCTCCATCGTGCTGCCGGCCATGGTGGCGCATGGCTACCCGATGCGCTTCGGCGCCGGCGTCATCATCACCGCGGGTTCGCTGGGCATCCTGATGCTGCCCTCCATCCCCAAGGTGATCTACGCCATCTCCACCAACACCTCGATCGGCGCGCTGTTCGTGGCCGGCCTGCTGCCCGGCATCACGCTGGCGCTGATGCTGGCGGTGGTGACCTGGTACATCGCCCGCAAGAACAACTACCCGCGCATGGTGCGCGCCACCTGGGGCGAGCGCCTGCAGGCCTTCCGCAAGAGCGTGTGGGGCCTGATGCTGGTGGTCATCATCGTGGGCGGCATCTACTCCGGCATGTTCACCGCCACCGAGGCGGCGGCGATGGCGGCGGTGTATTCCTTCTTCGTCTCCATCTACGTCTACAAGGATCTGCGCCTCAAGGACGTGCCGCGCGTGCTGCTGGACTCGGCCAATATGTCGGCGATGCTGCTCTACATCATCACCAACGCGGTGCTGTTCTCCTTCGTGCTGGCCAACGAGAACATGCCGCACCGCCTGGCCGACTGGCTGCTGAGCATGGACCTGGGCCAGCACGGCTTCCTGTTCGTGGTCAACCTGATCCTGCTGGCGGCCGGCAACTTCATGGACCCCTCGTCCATCATCCTGATCATGGCTCCGATCTTCTTCCCGGCGGCGGTGCAACTGGGCGTGAACCCGGTGCACTTCGGCATCCTGATCGACGTCAACATGGAGGTGGGCCTGTGCCACCCGCCGGTCGGGCTCAACCTCTACGTGGCCTCGGGCATCTCCAAGCTCGGCATCACCGAGCTGACCAAGGCGGTGATGCCCTGGCTGCTGACCATGATCGTGTTCCTGGTGATCGTGACCTACTGGCCCTGGTTGACCCTGGTGCTACCCAAGGCCATGGGCATGATGTAGTGGGCGGGATGCATCCGGCATGACTGCACTGCTCTTCGTTCCCGCCTTCTGCATCGTCGCCCTGCTGGCCTATATGGGGCGCTTCAGCGGCCGGCTGCGCGTGGACGAGGTGCGCGTGCTGGCGGTGCCGCTGGAGACGCTGCGCGCCCAGCTGCTCGACTTCGCCCGCTGGCAGGCCTGGAACCCCTGGCTGGAACATGCGCGCGCGGCGCCCGTGCTGCTGAGCGGCACGGCCGGGCAGCCCGGCCATGCGCTGGCCTGGGAGCAGGGCGCGGCGGGCGTGGGCCGGCTCACGCTGACGCGGCTGCGCAAGAGCGATGGCGTCGACATGAGCCTGGCCTGCCTGGAACCCTTCAAGTTCCGCGCCCGCACGCGCTGGCAGCTCGAGGCGGTGCCGGGCGGCACGCGCGTGCACTGGTCGCTGCGCGGCCGCGTCGGTTTTAGCATGCGCGCCTTTGCCAAGACGGTGCAGGGCATGCTGGCGCTGGATCTGCGCCATGGCCTGAGTCGGCTGGCGGCGCAGCTCGAGCACCGGCCCGAGCAGGCCTACACGATCAGCTACCTGGGCGTGCGCGAGCTGCCGGCGCAGCGCTGCGCCTGCCGGCCCTACCGCGGGCCGCTGGCCGATCTGCCGGCCGCCGTGCCCGGCGTCGTTGCCGCCTTGCGTGCCGAGCTGCAGGCGGCGGGCCAGCCCGGCGACGGCCAGGCCCTGGCCGTCTACCTGCGCACCCAGATCAAGCAGCGCCGCACCGATTGCCGTATCGGCGTGCCTGGCGAGGCCGTCGGCGATCAGCTGCAGCATGAGATCCCCGCGCACCGCGCCTATGTGCTGCGGCTGCAGGGCCCGCTCGCCGCGCTCGAGACGGCCTGGTACCAGGGCATGCAGCGCCTGCGCATCGAGGCGCTGGAGCCCGATCTGCGCATCCCGCCCTTCGAGCGCTATCTGCGCGCGCCGCTGGATCCCGCCAGCGCGCACAACGAGGTCGAGCTCTACCTGCCGATGCGCGCCGCGCCCTCAGATAAAAGCGTGTAGCTCCAGGAAGATCAGCCGCCGGTGGTCCAGCGCGTTCTGCGGGATGCCCTGGTAGCGGCGCAGCCCGCCGCGCAGCTGCAGGAAGGGCAGGGGCGTGTACTCGTACACCAGGCTGAAGCGGGCCTTCTGGTCCTCGCGCACGTGGCGGTCGGGGTCGTAGCTCTCGGCGCTGAACTTCAGGTTGTGGCCGCGGCGCCAGCCCCAGTTGAGCTCGGCCAGGCCGGCCATCAGGCGGCGCCGGCCCTCCGGGTAGCCGTCGTCGGCAATCAGGTCCAGCTCGCCCAGCAGCACCAGCGGGCCGAACCGCCAGCCGCCGAAGCCGGCCAGCACGCTGCGATCGCCGGCCGCCGAGCTGAGCCGCACGCCGCCCAGGCCGATGCGGCCCTCGCTGCCCAGCCAGACCAGCTGGCCGGTCCATTGATGGCCCGCGTCCGTGCCGGCGTTGCCCGGCCCCTTGCTATAGGCCAGCTGGGCCGACCAGCCCGGCCGCTCCAGCCCCAGCTCGACGCCCTTGTCGGGCGTCGTCATGCCGATGCCGCTGACCTCGCGCACCAGGCTGCTGGCGTCCTGCAGGCGCCAGCCCAGCGGCAGGTAGAACTGCCCGGCCTTCAGATAGGCGCCCGCATGGCTGAGCCGCAGATAGGCTTCCTGCCGCTGCGCGGCGCCCGGCGCCAGCTGCTCGTCCAGAGAGACGCTCAGCCAGTCGGGTAGCAACAGCAGGTCGGCATAGAGACGCAACTGATCGAGGCCCTGGCGGCTCTGGCTGGCCTGCCCCGGCACGCTGATGCGCGACCAGCTGTCGCGCAGATCGGCCCCCAGCCGCAGGCGCGTGCCGATGCTGCCGCTCCAGTCGGGCCAGCTGTCCGGCAGTTCATGGGCGGCGAGCATCTTCTGGGCGAAGGCATTGCCCAGCGCGTTGCGCAGCCCGCCGCCGGTGGCGTTGACATGGCAGGCGCTGCAGGCCCAGCCCTGCCGCAGCGCCAGATAGGGTTCGGCGCGGGCCGGCCCGTGCAGTGCCGCCAGGGCCAGCAGGGCGAGCAGGGCCAGCGCCCGCAGCAGGATGCGCTTCATCGTCATCATGTTCCCCGTTGGGCGCCGTTCGCGATCCATTGCCGCAGCAGCGCCATGGTGTCGGCATCGAGATAGGGCCCGCCCAGCGGCATGCGCGCACCCACCGCGGCATGGCCCTCCAGCTTCTGGATCAGATAGCTGCGATCGGGGTCGCCGGGCGCCACCCGCAACACCCCGGGAGACTCGGTGCTGGCCACGCCCACCAGCATGGCGTAGCTGTTGGCGGCGTCCAGGCGCAGGCCCTGCGGCGCCGCGCCACCGGCATGGCAGACGCTGCAGATGGGCGTGAACACATGCTGCTGGATGGCGCCGAAGTCGGCGCTCAGCGGCCCGCCGCTGCCGCCGCCGGGCGTGAGCGGGCGGCCGTTGGCGTCCAGCCCTTCGCCGCTGCCGCCGCATGCCGCCAGCAGGGTCGCCAGCATCGTGGCCAGCGGCAGGGATCCTCTTGGCATGGGCAGCTCCTCGGCGTGATTGGCGGTAAGTGCCAGCTCGGCGGCCCCGGGGTTCAGTGCGCGCGCAAATGTTTTTGTTGCCGCAATGAACCCCGCAGGCGGCTGGCGGCACTTACCGCACCAAACATCATCGGCAGGAGCTCAGCGATGAACCTGAACATGCATGGCTCACTCATCCAGCCGCGGCCCTGGCAAGTACTCGGCCTGCTGCTGGCTTGCGGCCTCGCCGCTTGCGGAGGAGGAGGCGGCGGCGACAGCGGCATGCCGCCCCCACCGCCGCCCCCACCGCCACCACCCCCGCCCACGCTGACGTTGGCGGTGCAGCCCGGCAACATCGTGCTGGGGCAAAGCGCACAGCTCACATGGAAGTCCAGCGATGGCACCTCCTGCACCGCCAGTGGCGGCTGGTCGGGCACGGAGCCGGCCAGCGGCAGCCAGGCGGTCACGCCCAGCAGCGTCGGCGCCGTCGTCTACACGCTGATGTGCGCGGGCGCCGCCTACACCGGCAGCAGCACGCAGTCGGCCACCCTCACGGTGAGCGCGCCCAGCGCCTATTCGAACACCCTGCTGGTGGCGAATGCGGCGGGCGGCAACGCGCAGTCCGTCGACAGCCACCTCGTCAACCCCTGGGGCCTGGCGCTGGGGCCCACCTCGCCGATGTGGGTGGCGAATGCCGCCACCGCCAGCTCGACCATTTACGACGGCAATGGCAAGGCCCAACCGGTGGCGACGCCGCGCGTGGTGGCGCTGGCGCCCAGTGCCGGCGGGGCCGCCTTCAGCCCCACCGGCATGGTCTTCAACGGCAGCGCGGACTTCGTCGTCGCGGCCGCCGGCAAGTCGGCGCCGGCCGCCTTCATCTTCGCGGGCGAGGGCGGCATGATCGCCGGCTGGGCCGCGAGCGTGGACGGCACGCATGCGCTGACCATGTTTGCCGACACCGGCGGCGCGGTCTACAAGGGCCTTGCGATCGCCAGCAACGGCAGCGCCAACTTCCTCTACGCCGCCGATTTCGCCAAGGCCAAGGTCGATGTGTTCGACGCCAGCTACCAGAAGCAGGCGCCCAGCGCGGGCCGCTTTGCCTTCAGCGACGCCAATCTGCCGGCGGGCTATGCGCCCTTCGGCATCCAGGCGATCAAGAACGGCGCCGGCGGCAGCACCCAGCTCTATGTCAGCTATGCCAGGCAGGGCGCGGCCGGCAGCATCGACAACGTCAACGGTGCCGGCCTCGGCCTGGTGAATGTGTTCGATGCCAATGGCGTGTTCGTCAGGCGCCTGGTCGACGTCGGCGGCGCGCTCAATTCGCCCTGGGGCATGGCGCTGGCGCCGGCCGACTTCGGCACGCTCAGCAATGCCCTGCTGGTGGGCAATTTCGGTGACGGCCGCATCCATGCCTACGACCCCGCCAGCGGCACCTTCGTCGGCACCCTGGGCGACGCCGCGGGCGTGGCCTTCGCCCTGCCCGGGCTGTGGGGCCTCAGCTTCGGCAACGATGCCAGCAACCAGCCGCACAACACGCTGTTCTATGCCGCCGGCGTGAACGACGAGAGCGGCGGTGCCTATGGCCGCATCGACCTGGGCGCCACGCCGCCGGTGCTCAATGTGCCGCCGGTGGTGAGCCTGACGGTGCCCACCGGCAGCCTCGCCGGCACGGTGACGCTCAGTGCCACGGTGCAGGATGCGCTGCGCATCAGCAAGGTGGAGTTCTTCGCCAATGGCAGCCAGTCGCTGGGCGTGGCCACCAGCTCGCCCTACACGATCAGCTGGGACACCACCCTGATCGCCGATGGCAGCGCCGCCATCACCGCCACCGCCACCAATGTCAACAACGCGGTGGGCAGCTCGGCCGCGGTGAACGTGACGGTGGCCAACCACGCGCCGGCGGCGCCGACCCTGACGCAGCTCCAGCAACAGGTGTTCACGGCGCGGTGTTCCGGCTGTCACGATGGTTCGCAGCCGGCCGGCGGTGCCTTGCCCGGCTCGCAGAACCTGAGCGCCGGCAGCAGCTTCGCGGCGCTGGTGAACGTCGACAGCCTGGAGCAGCCGAGCCTGAAGCGCGTCAAGCCCGGCGACGCCGCCAACAGCTACCTGATACGCAAGCTGGAGGGCGGGCCCGGCATCAGCGGCGCGCGCATGCCCTTCGGCGGCCCTTATCTGGATGCCGCGACGATCGAGCAGATCAAGGCCTGGATCGCGGCCGGTGCGCCCAATAACTGAGCGCCCATAATCGGACCCGATGCTTTTGGGGCGCTGCATGGCCGTAGGGAGTTCTGCGCTGGGGGTGGGGCTGCTGGCACTGGCCGCCGTGCCGGCTGCCGCGCAGCCCTTGCTGGGCGGCTCACTGCTGCTCACCAACGAGAGCGTGTTCCGTGGCGTGCTGCAGGCGCGCGGCCGGCCCACCCTGCAGGCCGATCTGCATGCCGGCCTGCCCGGGGGCTGGTTCGCCGGCCTCTGGGCCTCGGCCGCGACGCGCGCGCCGTCCAACCTCAGCAACCATGAGCTCAATCTCTACGCCGGCCTGGGCCTGACGCTGCCGCGCGGCTGGGCCGCGGCGCTGCGCTATGTGCACTACCGCTATGCCGACGCGTCGGTCTATGGCCGGCCGGACGCCGACGAGCTCTCGGCCAGCCTGCGCTTCGAGGACCGCCTGAGCCTGAGCGTGGGGCTGGCGCCGAATGCCGGGCGCCGCGCCGACTACGGCCTGGTCCAGCGCCAGGCGACGCGCGCCTACGAGCTGGTGGCGCGGCAGCCGCTGGGCTGGACGCCGGCCGGCCCGCTGGCGCTGACCGCCTCGCTGGGCCATTACGACACCAGGGCGCTGCTGGGGGAGTCCTACCGCGCCTGGGATCTGGGCCTGGCCGCCCAGTTCGGGCGCGCCGAGCTGAGCCTGGCGCGCATCGACAGCAGCGCGGCGGCGCGCCGCTTGTTCGGCGTGAATGCCGCCCATGGGCGCTGGGCGCTCAGCGCCGCCTGGAAATTTTGAGGCGGGCGATTGAACCGTGGCGCGCCTGGCGGGTACTCATGGCGGGCGTTGCTGATGAGATGGCGGAGCAAGGAGGTCGGAGCGTGCATGTGCTGGGTGAACCCAAAGGCCTGATGCCGGAGCCCGGCGGCCTGGGGGCGGACGACGCCCATGACCTGGCCTTGCTGCGGCGCGTGGCGGCCGGCGAGCGCAGCGCGCTCGAGGAGCTCTACACCCGCTACCACCGCCGGCTGGCGCGCTTTCTGACGCGCGTGACCCTGCGCTACGAGCTGGCCGAGGAAATCATCAACGACACGCTCTGGATCGTCTGGCAGAGCGCCGGCGAGTTCCGCGCGGCGTCGCGCGTCTCCACCTGGATCGTCGGCATCGCCTATCGGCGCGCCCTCAAGACCATGCGCCATGCCAGCGTGCGCCCGCATGCGACGGCGCTGGACGAGCCGATCGAACAGGAGGACCCGGCCAGCGAGTTCGAGCGCCGCGAGCTGCTGGACCGCGCGCTCGCCACCCTGCCCCTGGAGCAGCGCCTGGTGCTGGAGCTGACCTATTACCTGGGCCACAGCTGCGAAGAGATTGCCGTCATCACCGACTGCCCGGTCAACACGGTGAAGACGCGCATGTTCCACGCGCGCCGCAAGCTGCGCCAATTGCTGCCGGATCTGTCGGGGCAGAAATGAGGATATCGCGATGAAGCAAGCCCGCGAAACCGCCACCTGCAGGAGCGAGCTGGCGCAGCTGCTGCCCTGGCATGTGAATGGCACGCTGCCGGAGGGCCAGGCCCGGCAGCTGACGGCCCATCTCGAGCAATGCCCGGCCTGCCGCCAGGAGCTGCGCGCGCAGCAGCAGTTGCGCGGCCTGATGCGCGCGCCGGTGCAGCTGGAGTACGCGCCACAGGCGGGCCTGCGCAAGCTGATGCAGCGCATCGATGCCGCGGCCAAAGCCGTGCATCCCGCCCGCGCGCCGGCGACCCAAAGGCCCTGGCTGGCCGGCCTGGCGGCGCTGCGCCGGCCGCGTGGCCTGGTGGCCTGGCTGAGCGCCGCGGTGCTGGTGCAGGCGCTGGCCCTGAGCCTCTTGCTGGGCCTGACGCTCTGGCGGCCCGATACGGCGGCGCTGGATGCCGCGCCGCGCTACCTGACGCTGAGCTCGCAGCCGGCCGGCGAGGCGCGCCTGCGCGTGCTGTTCGCGCCCAGCCTCAGCCTGGCGGAATTGCAGGGCCTGCTGCAGGCGCATCAGTTGGTGGCGGTGGCGGGGCCCTCCGAGGCCGGCCTGTTCACCCTGGCGCTGCGCGGCAGCCCGTCGTCCACGCCCGAGGCGCTGGCCGCGGTGCTGGCGCGCCTGCGTGCCGACCCGCGCGTGCGCTTTGCCGAGCCGCTGGCCGCGGCGCCGCGATGAGTGCGCGCCTGCTGCCGGCCCTGCTGGCCCTGCTGCTGGCGGCATGCGCTGCGCTGCGCCCGGCGCCACAGCTACCGATGCCGATGCCGATGCCGGAGGCCGTGCCGCTGGGCGAGGCGGTGCTGTCGCAGCCGGAGCGATATGTCGTCGTCACGGTGCACAACCTGGCGCTCAGCCCGCAGGGCTATGCCGGCTCCACACCGCGCGGCTATGCGGGTGCCGGCGCCTACCGGGCCAGCAGCAGTGCGCTCGCGCTGGCGCGTGGCATTGCCGGCAGCCATGGCTTGCGCGAGGTGGCGGCCTGGCCGATCGAGCTGCTGGGCCTGCATTGCCTGGTGTACGAAATTCCCGCGGGCGCGCAGCGCGAGCAGGTGCTGGCCGCGCTGCAGCGCGATGCGCGCGTGGAGTCCGCCCAGCCCCTGGCCGGCCATGCGCTGCGTGGCGCGGACTACAACGACCCCTATGCCGCCCTGCAGCGCAATCTGCAGGACATGGGGGTGGCCGCCGCGCAGCGCTGGTCGCGCGGCGAGGGCGTGCGCATCGCGGTGGTCGACACTGGGGTGGACCTGGCCCATCCCGACCTGGGCCGTCGGCTGGTCGCCGCCGATCTGGTGGCCGATGGGCGTGCGCCCGCCGAGGTGCATGGCACGGCGGTGGCCGGCGTGATCGCGGCGCAGCCCAACAACGGCATCGGCATTGCCGGCATCGCCCCCGACGCCCGGCTGCTGAGCCTGCGCGGCTGCTGGGTCAACGGCGCCGGCCAGGGGCAGTGCAACAGCTTCACGCTGGCGCAGGCCCTGATCGCCGCGCTGCATGCCAAGGCCGACATCGTCAATCTCAGCCTCGGCGGGCCGGACGACGCGCTGCTGCGGCGCATCGTCGAGCGCGGCCTGCAGCATGGCACGGTGTTTGTCGGCGCGGTGCCGCCCAGCGGTCGGCGCGAGGGCTTCCCGACCGGCATTGCCGGCGTCATCGCGATCGACGCGCTCGAGCATGGCCGCGACCCGGCGCCAGGCGTGCTGTATGCGCCGGGCGTCGATGTCTTCACGCTCGCGCCGGGCGGCCATTACGACGCGATCTCGGGCAGCTCGATCGCGGCCGCCCAGGTCAGCGGTATTGCCGCCCTGCTGCTGGCGCGCCGACCCGGCCTGGCCGCACCCGAACTCGAGCGCCTGCTGCGCCAGTCCATGCCCGCCGCCACCGCCGCGGGGCGGCGGCCGGTGCATGCCTGCGCGGCGCTGCGCAGCCTGCTCGCCCAGGGCGCCCAGGGGCACTGCCCCGAGCTCGACGCCGCCGTCGCCGGCGGGCACTGAAGCGCGGCGGCGCTGCCGCCCGCCATGCCTTGATCTCCCGCAATGCTGAAGCTTGGCAGACGCCTAAGGTCTAGACAGACCCTGGGTGAACGGAGGTTTGCTATGAAGACATCTCTGCGTTTCGCGGCCCTCATGCTGCTGGTTCTGCCCGGCGCGGTCATGGCCAACGAGAAGCTCGTGCAGGACAAGCAGTGCATGGGCTGCCATGCCCTCAAGGAGGACGGCGCCGCGCCCTCGTTCCAGAAGATCGCCAAGTTCTGGAAGGGCAAGGGCAATGCCGAGGTGGCGATGGTGGCCACCATACGCAAGGGCAGCGCCGCCACCGGCGGGCCGCACTGGAACAAGGCCACCATGCCCGACCAGAGCGAGCGCCCCCTGGTGAGCGAGGCCGAGGCGCGGCAGATCGCGAAGTGGATCCTCAAGCAGTGAGCTGCGGCCTTACTTGAACAGGCCCTTCACCGCCCGGCCCACGCTCTCCAGCCCCGACTCGGTGGACTTCAGCAGCTTGTCGAAGCTGATGGAGGCGCGCAGCTGCCGATTGATGGCCTGGGCGATCACCTGGCCCAGTTCGTCGGCCGTCAGCCCGCCCTGGGCCTTGCCGATGTCGCGCAGGCTGATGTCGGGCAGGGCGATGGAGACGGTGTTGCCCTGCAGGAAGCCGGCGCTCACCTGGGCACGCGCCTTGCGCAGCGCAAAGCTCTCGACGATGAAGCGTTTGCCTGGCTTGCCATCCCTGGCGGGCGCGCCGCCGCTCGCACCCAGCTGCTGCGCGATATTCGCCTGCAGCGCATCGAAGTTGGTGCGGCCGCCGGCCTTCTCGTAGATCAAGTCGGGGGCGATCAGCTCGATCTGCCGTATCAGCACCACCTCGCGGGTCAGCGAGGCCAGGTCCACGGCGATCGCGATCTGCTCGACGCGCAGCGCGTGGGCGGTCTTGAAGCCGGCCGGGTTGCCGATGCTGAGCTCCCGCAACACCCCCAGGCCGTCGCCGGCGCTGAGCTTGACGGCGCCCAGCCGCACCGGCGCCTGCGTCATCTGGCTGCCATAGCCGACGATGGCGTCGCGCACCAGGCGGTCGAGATTGCCGCGCAGCCAGAACAGGCCGGCGGCGCCGAGGGCCAGCAGCAAGCACAGGGCGACCAGGGCCAGGGAGCGCGGTTTCATGGTGCGGAGTTCGTCGTCGGGAGCAGGGAGGGAGGCCGATTGTCCGGCAGCGCGGCATGGAAGTTGCGTGAGCGCAGCCCCACATGTCGCTGCCCACGCCGCCATCGCCGCACCCCGATCCCCGCGCCGCCACCCCCGGCCTGCGCGTGCTGCTGATCGACGACGGCGCCAACCGCGTGCAGCTGATCCGCGAGGAGCTCACGCGCCAGGGCTGCGAGGTGGTGGGCGTGATCGAGCAGGCCACCCTGATCCATGACTGCGTGCTGCGCCTCAAGCCCGATGTGGTGATCGTCGACAGCGAATCGCCCACGCGCGACACGGTGGAAAACCTGGCGGCCCTGCACGAACGCATGCCAAGGCCCGTGGTGGTGTTCTCCGAGGATGCCAGCGACGACCCGATGCGCCGCGCCCTCAAGGCCGGTGTGAGCGCCTATGTGGTGGCGGGCCTGCAGGCCGAGCGCCTGGCGCCGGTGCTGCAGGTGGCGATCGCGCGCTTCGAGCAAGACCTGGCCCTGCGCCAGGAGCTGGGCCGCGCCCAGGCCCAGCTGGCCGGCCGCAAGAGCGTGGAGCGGGCCAAGGGCATCCTGATGCAGGAGCTGGGCCTGGACGAAGACGCGGCCTACAAGCGCCTGCGCCGCCTGGCCATGGACCGCGGCGAGCCGCTGGCCGAGGTGGCCGACCGCATCATCGAGGCGCAGGCCCTGCTGCGTCCGCACCAAATCGGGGTGCGCGGCGGCTGATTCCGCCTTGCAAGCGTGCATGGCGGCGCCGGCGCAAGGCAGCAAGGGCTGGCACGGCTCCTGCTAAACAAGGTTGAGGCCGCAACGGCGCGGGCTCAGCTGAAATCTGGACAAAGGCGTCCGACCCCTGGTGCTTGCCCCTGCAAGCGCTGGATGGTCGTGGCGCCTTTTTGTTTTTCCGTGGCCTTGTTTGGAGATGTCAATGAGCGAGAAGCGCAAGGAGGGTTTGATGAGCGAAGACCGTCGCAAGCTGCTGGCCGGCGCCGCCGGTGCTGCCGTGGGTGCGCTGCACCCCACGGTCTGGGCCGCCGGCTCCGACAAGCCCGAGAAGGAGGAGGTGCGCATCGGCTTCATCCCGCTGACCGATTGCGCCAGCGTGGTGATGGCCGCGGTGCTGGGCTTCGACAAGAAGTACGGCATCAAGATCATCCCCACCAAGGAGGCCTCCTGGGCCGGCGTGCGCGACAAGCTGGTGAACGGCGAACTCGACATGGCCCATGTGCTCTACGGCCTGATCTATGGCGTGCATCTGGGCATTGCCGGCCCCAAGAAGGACATGGCCGTGCTGATGACGCTCAACAACAATGGCCAGGCCATCACGCTGTCGAAGAAGCTGGCCGACAAGGGTGCCATCGATGGCGCCTCGCTGGCCAAGCTGATGGCGGCCGAGAAGCGCGAGTACACCTTTGCGCAGACCTTCCCCACCGGCACGCATGCGATGTGGCTCAACTACTGGCTGGCCGCACATGGCGTGAACCCGGTCAGGGACGCCAAGGTCATCACCGTGCCCCCGCCGCAAATGGTGGCGAACATGCGCGTCGGCAATATGGACGGCTACTGCGTCGGCGAGCCCTGGAACCACCGCGCCATCATGGACGGCATCGGCATCACCGCGGTGACGACCCAGGACGTCTGGAAGGACCATCCCGAAAAGGTGCTGGGCACGACGGGCGAGTTCGCCAAGAAGTACCCCAACACCGCGCGCGCCGTCATCATGGCCGTGCTGGAGGCGGGCCGCTGGATCGATGCCGGCCTGCAGAACAAGCTCAAGATGGCCGACGTGATTGCCGACAAGGCCTATGTCAACACCGGCGTCGATGCGATCAACCAGCGCATCCTGGGCCGTTACCAGAACGGCCTGGGCAAGACCTGGGACGACCCCAACCACATGAAGTTCTTCAACGACGGGGCGGTGACCTTTCCCTACCTCAGCGACGGCATGTGGTTCCTCACCCAGCACAAGCGCTGGGGCCTGCTGAAGGAGCATCCCGACTACCTGGGCGTGGCCAGGCAGATCAACCAGATCGAGCTCTACAAGCAGGCGGCGGCGCAGCTGAACATCAGCGTGCCCAAGGAGCCGATGCGCAGCAGCAAGTTCATCGACGGCCTGGTGTGGGATGGCAAGGACCCTGCCAAGTACGCCGATGCCTTCAAAGTCAAAGCCTGAGGAGGGCGCCATGGTCTCCGCTGTCTTTCATGATCCGCTCGCGGCCACCCGCGAGGACGCCGCGCCGGCCAAGCCGGTGGCCAGGGCGCCGCTCCCCGCCCGGCCCGCCAGGCCGCCCTTCGACTGGCGCGCCCTCTGGATGCGCGTGCTGCCGCCGGTGCTGGGCCTGGCCCTGCTGGTGGGGGTGTGGGGCTTGCTGACGCAAAAAGGCGGCAGCTTTCCCACCCCGGCCCTCACCTTCGATGCCGCCCTCAAGCTGTTTGCCGACCCGTTCTACCGCAACGGCCCGAACGATCAGGGCATAGGCTGGAACATCCTGGCCTCGCTGCAGCGCGTGGGCCTGGGCTTCGGCCTGGCCGCCGCGGTGGGCATCCCTTTGGGCTTCATCATCGGCCGCTTCGAGTTCGCCAGCCGCATGGTCTCGCCGCTCATCAGCCTGCTCAAGCCGGTCTCGCCGCTGGCCTGGCTGCCGATCGGCCTGCTGGTGTTCAAGAGCGCCAATCCGGCCGCGATCTGGACCATCTTCATCTGCTCGATCTGGCCCATGGTGGTGAACACCGCGGTGGGCGTGCAGCGCGTGCCGGCCGACTACCTGAATGTGGCCCGCGTGCTCAAGCTCAGCGAATGGAAGGTCATCACCCGCATCCTGCTGCCCGCCGTGCTGCCCTATGTGCTGACCGGCGTGCGCCTCTCGGTGGGCACGGCCTGGCTGGTGATCGTGGCGGCCGAGATGCTGACCGGCGGGGTGGGCATCGGCTTCTGGGTCTGGGACGAGTGGAACAACCTCAATGTCCAGCACATCATCATCGCCATCTTCGTGATCGGCATCGTCGGCCTGCTGCTCGAATGGGCCCTGATCGCCGTCGCCAAACGCTTCAGCTTCGAGGAGGAGTGAATCATGAGCCAGCGAGCTTTCATCGAGGTGCAGAACGTCGAGATGCGCTTCAACACCCGCAAGGGCTCCTTCCACGCGCTGCAGCAGATCGAGCTGCAGGTGCAGCGCGGCGAGTTCATCACCCTGATCGGCCACTCGGGGTGCGGCAAGAGCACCTTGCTGAACCTGATCGCCGGCCTGCTGCGCCCCACCAGCGGCGTGCTGCTGTGCGACAACCGCGAGATCGCCGAGCCCGGCCCCGAGCGCGCGGTGGTGTTCCAGAACCATTCGCTGCTGCCCTGGCTGAGCTGTTTCGACAATGTGCTGCTGGCGGTGGAATCGGTGTTCGGCGCGCGCGAACTCAAGCGCCAGTTGATGCAGCGTACCGAGGATGCGCTCGAGCTGGTGGGCATGGGCCACGCCATGTTCAAGCGCCCGCACGAGATCTCGGGTGGCATGAAGCAGCGCGTGGGCATCGCGCGCGCGCTCGCGATGGAGCCCAAGGTGCTCCTGATGGACGAGCCCTTTGGCGCGCTGGACGCGCTGACGCGCGCGCATCTGCAGGACGAGCTCCTGAAGATCGTCGCGCGCACCCGCAGCACGGTGGTGATGGTGACGCACGATGTCGACGAGGCGGTGCTGCTCTCGGACCGCATCGTGATGATGAGCAACGGCCCCGCCGCCAGCATCGGCGAGATCTATGCGGTGGACCTGCCGCGCCCGCGCGAACGCGTGGCCCTGGCCGAGGACGCGCGCTATGTCGCGGCGCGCAAGGCGGTGATCGATTTTCTCTACACGCGGCATCGCCGCGTCGAGAACGCCGCCTGATCAGGCCAGGAGGGTCTGCAGGCTCTGCTGGTATTGCGCGGTCAGCGCGTCGAGCTGGCTCAACAGCAGCTCGCTGCTGCGCGCCAGGCCGGCGGCGGCCTCGGGCCCCTGGGTCTCGCGCAGGCTGCGCAGCAGGCGCAGCCATTCCTCGCGCACCTCGGCCAGCAGCGCGCGGATCTCGGCATTGCTGAGCGGCGCTGCCTCCAGCTCCAGCAGGCCGGCCTCGAACTCGCTCAAGCCCGCGCCCAGCAGGGTCGGGTCTTGCCCGTTCAGGAGATCGGCCAGCAAGGCCTGCTTGGCCAGGCGCTGGCTCAGCATGCGCTGGCGGCCGCACAGATTCACCAGGCGCAGCGGCTGCTGCGCGCCCGCCGCCACCACCGTCGCGGTGAGCTGCTCGGAGCGCTGCAGGAGTGTCTGGGCGGCGGCCTCGGCGCGCCGCAGCACATCGGCCGTGGGCTTGCCCACCAGCAGGCCGCGCAGGGCCTGCCAGGCCTGTTGCAAGCCGCCCAGCGCCGGCCCATGCTCGGCGCCCAGCAGGGCCGGCAGGCGCGCCAGATTGGCATCCACGCGGGCGGCGGATTCGTCCTGCAAGGCCTTGGCGCGGCGCGCCTCGATGCCGGCGGCGCGTTGCGCCATCAGCTTCACCAGGCGCTGCGAGAGCATGCGCTGCTGGCCGGCCAGGTTCACCGCCTCGGCCAGCTGCGCCGCCTGCACCACCGAGCGCGCCACCTGGCCCAGGCGCAGGTGGGCTTGCATGGCGGTCTCGCGCAGCAGGCGGAAGGCGCTGTCCTCGTCGATCTCGCGCGCTGCCATCAGCAGGCCCTTGGCGCGCTCGGTCCACTTGCGCTCGTCCAGCTGGGTTTGAAGGGCTTCCAGGCGGCGCGCCTGCCAGCCCGCCCAGCGTAGCTGGCGCAGCAGCTCGGCGGGTGGCGGCGGCGCGGCCAGCCAGACCTGCAGGCCCAGGGCCAGGCCGCGTTGCTGCTGCTCCGCGCTGCTCGCCGCGGCGATGCAGACGCCGGGCAGGGGGGGGCTCAGCCCCGCCAGGGCTTCCAGCCACGGGTCGAGTTCGGCCGCGCTGGCGGCGCACAGCAGCAAGGCGGTTCTGGGCTGTTCCTGTGCGTGCTGCACCAAAGCGTGGCGCTCGCGGCAGATCTGCACGCCGCAGCCCAGCGCACGCAAGGCCTCCGCCAAGCCTTCATCGGGCGGGTTCAGCAGGAGCAGATGGCTGGGCAGATCGGGCTCGGACATGGGGCGCCAGCATAAGGCAAGGCTGGCCCCGCCCGCCCTTGGCACGGCGCTTGCAAGTACCCAGGCGTGGCGCAATGGCGCGCCGCGGTTTTTTTCTCACAGCTTCCTTTTTCAAGGCCTCGACGAGCCCGGTGCTCGACGCGGCCTTTTGGCGTTCTTCTTCTGTCCCTCAACCTGGCGATCCGCAGCATGTCCAGCTTCAAGACCTTTGTGCGCTCCGGTCATTGGCCCACCCTGCTGGCCTCGTTCCTGTACTTCGACTTCTGCTTTGCGGTCTGGGTGCTGAACGGTGCCATGGCGCCCTTCATCAGCGAGAGCTTCGGGCTCAATGCCGCGCAGAAGGGCTTCATGATTTCGGTGCCGATCCTGGCCGGCGCGCTGATGCGCTTTCCGCTGGGCGTGCTCTCGCAATACATCGGCCGCAAGAACGCGGCGATGGTGGAGATGAGCCTGATCGTCGCCGCCCTGGCCTTCGGCTACACCATGGTGGACAGCTACAACGAGGTGCTGCTGATGGGCGTGCTCTTGGGCATTGCCGGCGCCAGCTTCGGCGTGGCGCTGTCGCTGGGCAGCGGCTGGTTCCCGCCGCGCTACAAGGGCCTGGCCATGGGCCTGGCGGGCGCGGGCAATTCGGGCACGGTGCTGGCCGTGCTGTTCGCGCCGCCGCTGGCCACCGCCTATGGCTGGCAGGCCGTCTACGGCCTGGCCGCCTTGACCATGCTGCTGCCGATGGCGGTGATGTGGTTCGCCGCCAAGGAGCCGCCGGACCGCGAGCACCAGAGCCTGCGCGAGCACCTGGCCTGCCTGTGGGAGAAGGACGGCTGGGCCTTCAGCCTGATCTACATCGTCACCTTCGGCGGCTTCATCGGCCTCGCCAGCTTCCTGCCCACCTATTTCTACGACCAGTTCAAGGTCACCAAGATCGAGGCCGGCCAGCTCACCATGCTGGCCACCCTGATGGGCTCGGCGGTGCGCGTGGCGGGCGGCTATATCTCGGACCGCATCGGCGGCGTCAACACCCTCAGCGGCGTGCTGCTGCTGGTGGCGGGCAGCCTGCTGCTGTGCGGGCTCAGCGGCCAGTCGGTGGCGGTGACGACCCTGCTCTTCATGCTGTGCTTTGCCGCCCTCGGCGCCGGCAATGGCGCGCTGTTCCAGCTGGTGCCGCTGCGCTGGCCGCTCAGCACCGCGGTGGCGGGCTCGATGATCGGCGAGATCGGGGCGCTGGGTGGCGGTTTCTTGCCCAATGCCATGGGCCTGTCCAAGCAGCATGTCGGCAGCTATCTGTGGGGTTTCGTCGCCTTCGCTGTCCTTGCGCTGGCGATGCTGGCGATGCTGCGCGTGGTGCAGATCCGCTGGACGCGCACCTGGGCCGAGCGCGGCGGCCGGGCCCGGCCCGCTGGGCCCGCGCCACGGGCCGCGAAGCCTACCGGCAAGGCCAGCTATGAGGCCTGATCATTCATCGCGGCAGGAACAAGAGCCAGTAGACCAGCAGGGCGTTGAACAACAAGGAGATGCCCAGCGCGATCTGCCACAGCGCCAGCGGGTTGCGGCGCGCCAGCGGCGTGCTGCCGGGGGCGGGCAGGGGGCGGGCGGCGCCGCGCTCCAGCGCCAGCAGCAATTCCTCGGCGGTCTCGAAGCGACTGTTGGCCTCGCGCGCCACCGCCTTCAGCAGCACATGGTCAAGCCAGATCGGCACCTCGGGCCGGCTGCGCGAGGGCGCGCGCGGATCGCGGCGGAAACGCGCGCTCTGGTAGGGCTCGATCTCGCCATAGGGCAGGTGGCCGGTGAGCCATTGGTAGAGCGTCACGCCCAGGGCGTAGAGATCGCTGCCGGCATCGGGCGCTGCGGGCGGCTCGGCCCATTGCTCGGGGTTGATGTAGCTGGGCGTGCCGGCATGCAGATCGCGCAGGGCCTCGGGCTCGCGGCCCGACAGCGCCACGCCCAGGTCGAGGATGCGCCATTGGCCGTCGGCGCCCAGCTGCAGATTGGCGGGCTTGATGTCGCGATGCACCACGCCGGCGCGGTGCAGGCGGCCCAGGGCCGCGGCCAGCGCGCTGGCCGCGCTCAGGAACTGCGCCAAGGTCGGACGGCCCTCGTCCCCCGTCATCAGCTGCTCCAGGGTCTGGCCCTCCTGCCAGTCGAACAAGAGGTAGAAGCAGGAAGCAGCGCCGGCATGGGCATGCACGCGCACCAGGCCGGCGCCGGCGAGGCGCTGGCCCAGCCAGCCCTCATGGGCCAGCATGGCGCGTTCCTGCGGGTCACCGGCGCGGCCCTCGCAGAGGGTCTTGAGCGCCAGCAGCTGGCCGTCGGACTGGCGCTGCACGCGGTAGAGCCGGTGCACGCCGTTGTCGGCCACCAGGGCCTGCACCGTCAGGCCGTCGAGCTGCAGGCCCGGCGCCAGCAGCGGCGGCACCGGCAGGCCCTGGTCGGCGTCCAGCAGGCTGCTGCCTTCGCTGCCCAGGCCGCGCACCTGCAGGAGCAGGGCAGTGGCGTTGTCGTGGCTGCCCGCGGCCAGCGCGGCCTGCACCAGCGCCTCGGCGGCGGCCTGCGGTTCGTCCGTGCCATGGCCGCCGGCCAGCTGGGCCAGGGCCTTGGCGCTCAGCGCGCCATGCACGCCATCGGTGCACAGCAGCAGGCGATCGCCGGCGTGCAGCTCGCCGCTGGCGTAGTCGATCTGCAGGCGCTCGCGCAGGCCGATGGCGCGGGCCAGGCGCGCGAAATGCGCGCCGCCTCCTCCTTCATCGGTCTTGTGGTCCTGCGTCAGCGCCAGGCACTCGCCGCCGCGCAGCAGGTAGATGCGGGTGTCGCCCACATGGGCGAGGGTGTAGCGGTCGCCATGCAGGGCCAGCACGCTGAGCGTGGTGAGCGCGGCGGGCTCGTCGTGCTCGGCCTGGCGCTGGCGCCGGTTATGGCCGTAGAGCCAGGTGTTCTGCGCGCCGATCAGGCGGTCCAGCGCCACGCTGACGTCCCAGTCGGCCGGTGCGGCGAAGAAGTCCTGCACCAGGCTGGTGACGGTGGTGCGCGCCGCCATGCGGCCGCCGCCGCCGGCCGAGACGCCATCGGCCACCGCGGCAATCCAGCCGCGTGCGGCATCGCGCTGCACCGCGGCGCAGTCTTCCATATCGGCACGCGGGCCGCGCGCGCTGGCCAGGCCGATGGCAATGTCAAAACTCATGGCCGCGATTATTGGTCGGGCATGGATTGTGCGAATCAAATTTCAAGTCGATGCGAGGTGCGCTCATGAAAAAGATGAAGCTGGTGTTGGTGGGCAACGGCATGGCCGGTGTGCGCACCCTGGAAGAGTTGCTGAAGATCGCGCCGGATCTCTATGACATCACGGTGTTCGGCGCCGAGCCGCATCCCAACTACAACCGCATCCTGCTGAGCCCGGTGCTGGCCGGCGAGCAGACGGTGGACGAGATCATCCTCAACCCGCTCTCCTGGTACGAAGAGCAGGGCATCACCCTGCACCTGGGCAAGCAGGTGACGCAGATCGACCGCATCAAGCGCCGTGTGATTGCAGAGGATGGCACCGAGGCCGATTACGACCGCCTGCTGATTGCCACCGGCTCCAGCCCCTTCATCCTGCCGGTGCCCGGCAAGGACCTGGACGGCGTGATCGCCTACCGCGACATCGCCGATACCAACGCCATGATCGAGGCCGCCACCAAGTACCGGCATGCGGTGGTGATCGGCGGCGGGCTGCTGGGCCTGGAGGCCGCCAACGGCCTGATGCTGCGCGGCATGCAGGTGACGGTGGTGCACCTGGGCGACTGGCTGATGGAGCGCCAGCTCGACGACCATGCCGGCGAGCTGCTGCGCAAATCGCTGGAGCAGCGCGGCCTGCGCTTTCTGCTCGGCGCGCAGACCCAGGCGCTGATTGGTGACAAAGACGGCCGCGTGATGGCGGTGCAGTTCAAGGACGGCAAGGAGATCCCGGCCGACCTCGTCGTGATGGCCGCCGGCATCCGCCCCAATACCGAGCTGGCCGCATCGGCCGGCATCCATTGCAACCGCGGCATCGTCGTCAGCGACACCATGCAGACCACCACCGACCCGCGCATCTACTCGGTCGGTGAATGCGCGGCCCACCGCGGCATCGCCTATGGCCTGGTCGCGCCCCTGTTCGAGCAGGGCAAGGTCTGCGCCACCCATCTGGCCGAGTTCGGCATCGGCCGCTATCAGGGCAGCCAGACCAGCACCAAGCTCAAGGTCACTGGCATCGACCTGTTCTCGGCCGGTGATTTCATGGGCGGCGAGGGCAGCGAAGAGATCGTGATGAGCGATCCCTTCGCCGGGGTCTACAAAAAGCTCGTCATCAAGAACGACCAGCTGGTGGGCGCCTGCCTCTACGGCGACACCGTCGACGGCAGCTGGTACTTCAAGCTGCTGCGCGAGGGCCGCAAGGTGGCCGACATCCGCGACAAGCTGATGTTCGGCGAAAGCAATATCGGCGACGTGGGCCACCAGGGCCACAGCAAGGCGGCCGCCATGGCCGACAGCGACGAGGTCTGCGGCTGCAACGGCGTCAACAAGGGAACGATCTGCAAGGCCATCAAGGAGAAGGGCCTGTTCACGCTCGAAGAGGTGCGCAAGCACACCAAGGCCAGCGCCTCCTGCGGCAGCTGCACCGGCCTGGTGGAGCAGCTGCTGATGTTCACTGCCGGCGGTGACTATTCGGCCACGCCCAAGAAGAAGGCGATCTGTGCCTGCACCGACATGAGCCACCAGGACGTGCGCGATGCCATTTTTGCGGAGCACCTCACCAGCCTGGATGCGGTCTACCAGACCCTGGGCTGGAAGACGCCCAACGGTTGCGCGAGCTGCCGCCCGGCGCTGAACTACTACCTGATTTCCTCCTGGCCCAAGGAGGCGCAGGACGATCCGCAGAGCCGCTTCATCAACGAGCGCGCCCACGCCAATATCCAGAAGGACGGCAGCTACTCGGTGATCCCGCGCATGTGGGGCGGCGAGACCACCGCGGACGAGTTGCGCCGCATCGCCGACGCGGTGGACAAGTACCAGATTCCCACCGTCAAGGTCACCGGCGGCCAGCGCATCGACCTGCTGGGCGTGAAGAAGGAAGACCTGGTGAACGTCTGGAAGGACATCGGCATGCCCTCGGGCCATGCCTATGCCAAGGCCCTGCGCACGGTGAAGACCTGCGTGGGCTCCGAATGGTGCCGCATGGGCACGCAGGACAGCACCCAGATGGGCAAGGACCTGGAGCGCGCGATGTGGCGCATGTATGCGCCGCACAAGGTCAAGTTCGCGGTCAGCGGCTGCCCGCGCAACTGCGCCGAGGCCGGCATCAAGGACGTGGGCATCATCGGCGTGGACAGCGGCTGGGAGATGTATATCGCCGGCAACGGCGGCATCAAGACCGAGGTGGCGCATTTCTTCACCAAGCTGAAGACGGCCGAGGAGGTGCTGGAGTACACCGGCGCCTTCATGCAGCTCTACCGCAAGGAGGGCTGGTACCTGGAGCGCACCGTGCACTACGTCGGCCGCGTGGGCCTGGACCATGTGAAGGCCCGCATCCTGGACGACCACGCCGGACGCAAAGCGCTCTGGGCCGAGCTGCAGTTCGCGCTCGATGGCGAGCCCGATCCATGGTTCGATTTCGACCAGGCCAAGGTCGATCTGCGCCAGTTTGAAGCTGTTTGAGGAGCCCTTATGAGTGACTGGAAAACCATCTGCGCCGTGGCCGACATCCCCGTGCTGGGCGCCCGCCGCGTGCAGCGCGCCCAGGGGCCGCAAGTGGCGCTGTTCCGCACCGTCGACGACCAGGTGTTTGCGCTGCTGGACCGCTGCCCGCACAAGGCCGGGCCCTTGAGCCAGGGCATCGTGTTCGGCAAGGCCGTCGCCTGCCCCCTGCACAACTGGACCATCGCGCTGGACAGCGGCTGCGCGCGCGAGCCCGACGAGGGCGCCACGCCCACCTTCACGGTGCGCGTTGAAGAGGGTCAGGTCTTGCTGAACCAGCATGAGCTCGACACCATCGCGATCGAGCTGCAGCCCGTCAAGGCGGGGCCCTGCGCCAGGGCTTGCTGAGATGACCGAGACACGCTCCACCTGCCCCTACTGCGGCGTCGGTTGTGGGGTGATCATCGAGAGCGAGGGCGCCCGCATCACCGGCGTGCGCGGCGACCCCGAGCACCCGGCCAACCTCGGCCGCCTGTGCAGCAAGGGATCGACCCTGCACCTCACCGCCACGCCCATGGTGCTGCAGACGCGCCGGCTGTTGCAGCCGGCCTGGCGGCCCGCGCGCGGCGCGGCGCCCGAGGCGCTCGGCTGGGGCGAGGCGAACGAGCGCATCGCGGCGCGGCTCGCGGCCATCCGCGCCGAACATGGCCCCGACGCGATCGGCTTCTACATCTCGGGCCAGCTGCTCACCGAGGACTACCACGCCTTCAACAAGCTGGCGCGCGCGGTGGTGGGCACCAACAATATCGACAGCAACTCGCGCCTGTGCATGAGCTCGGCGGTGGTGGGCTACAAGCAGGCGCTGGGCGCCGATGCGCCGCCGGCCTGCTACGAGGATCTGGAGCTGGCGGACTGCCTCTTCATCGCCGGCGCGAATCCGGCCTGGGCCCACCCCATCCTGTTCCGCCGCATCGAGGCCGCCCGCCAGCAGCGGCCCGGCATGAAGATCATCGTGGTGGATCCGCGCCGCACCGAGAGCGCCGAGTTCGCCGACCTGCATCTGCAGATCCTGCCCGGCACCGATGTGGCGCTGTTCCACGGCATGCTGCACGCCTGCATCTGGGAGGGCTGGATAGACCAGGCCTTCATCGCCGCGCACACCGAGGGCTTCGAGGCGCTGAAAGCTTTGGTGCGTGCCATGACGCCGGCCGCGGCGGCGCGCGTCTGCGGCATTGCCGAGGCCGATCTGCTGCAGGCGGCCGCGTGGTTTGCCCGCTCGCCCGCCAGCCTCTCGCTCTACTGCATGGGCCTGAACCAGAGCAGCAGCGGCACCGCCAAGAACACCGCGCTCATCAATCTGCACCTGGCCACCGGCCAGATCGGCCGTGCCGGTGCCGGGCCGTTCTCGCTCACCGGCCAGCCCAATGCGATGGGCGGGCGCGAGACCGGCGGCATGGCCACGCTGCTGCCCGGCCATCGCGACCCCGCCAATGCCGAACACCGCGCCGAGATCGCGCGGCTCTGGCGCGTCGAGGCCCTGCCCGAGAAGCCGGGCAAGACCGCGGTGGAACTGTTCGAGGCGGCGGCGCGCGGCGAGATCAAGGCGCTCTGGATTGCCTGCACCAACCCGGCCCAGTCGCTGCCCGAGCAGGCCCTGGTGCGCCGCGCGCTGGAGCGTTGCGAGCTGGTGATCCTGCAGGAGGCCTTTGCCGACACCGCCACCTCCGCCTATGCCGACGTGCTGCTGCCCGCCGCCAGCTGGGGCGAGAAGGAGGGCACGGTCACCAACAGCGAGCGCCGCATCTCGCGCGTGCGCGCCGCCGTGCCGCCGCCCGGCCAGGCCAGGGCCGATTGGCAGATCGCCAGCGACATCGCCGCTGCGCTGGAAAAGCGCCTGGGCCTGCCGCGCCGCTTTGGCTACGAGCGGCCCGAGCAGCTCTGGCTGGAACACCGCGAGGCCACGCGTGGCCGCGACCTCGACATCAGCGGCCTGAGCTACGCGCTGCTGGACCGCGCCGGCCCGCAGCAATGGCCCTTTCCCGAGGGCGCGCTGCAAGGCCGGGCCCGGCTCTACGAAGACGGCCGCTTCGCCACCGCCAACGGCCGCGCCCGCTTCGTCAGCCAGCCGTTCGCCCTGCCGCTGGCCCCGGCGAATGCGCAATATCCGCTCGCGCTCAGCACCGGCCGCCTACGCGACCAATGGCATGGCATGAGCCGCAGCGGCGTGGTGGCGCGCCTGTTCGGCCACGAGGGCGCGCCGGCGTTGAGCCTGCACCCGCAGGAGCTGCCGCGCCGCGGCCTGGCCGAGGGCGATCTGGTGCGCCTGCGCTCGGCGCAGGGCGAGTTGACGCTGCCGCTGCGCGCCGATGCCGGCGTGGCGCCCGCCCAGGCCTATGTGCCCATGCATTGGGGCAGCGAGTTCGTCGCCGGGCTGGGCGTCAACGTGCTCACCCAGCCGGGCTTCTGCCCCGATTCCAAGCAGCCCGAGCTGAAGTACGCCGCGATCTCGTTGCAGCGCCTGGAGCTGCCCTGGCGGCTCAGTGGCGCGGCCTGGTGCAGCGCCGGCGAGGGCGCGGCGATGCGTGCCAGTTTGCGCGCCCTGCTGGCCGAGTTCGCCTACGCGCATTGCGTGCCGGTGGCCGGTCCGGAGGGGCGCGAGGGCTTGAGCTTCGAGGCCGCCTGCGCCGAGGCGCCGCCGGCCGCCCTGGTGGCACGCCTGGCCGAGGCGCTGGGCCTGCGTGGCATGGGGGTGCTGCGTTATGCCGACAGCCAACGCGGCCGCAGCCGGCTGCTGCGCCTGCAGGGCGAGGGCGCCGAGGCACGCCTGCAGGCCCTGCTGCTGGTGGGCGAGCGCGGCACCGCCGCCTGGTTATTGCCGCTGTGGCGCGATGCCCTGCCGGTGGCCCCGAACCCGAATCAGGGCCGCCAGCTGCTCGCGCCCGAGCAGCTGGAGACGGCGCCCGCCGCCGCGCGCAGCCCCCAGGTCTGCAACTGTTTCGACGTGTCCGAGGCCAGCATCCGCAGCCAGCTTGGCCATTGCAGCGGCACGCCGGGCGAACGCCTGGCGGGCCTGCAAAGTGCGCTGCGCTGCGGCACCCAATGCGGCTCCTGCCTGCCGGCGCTGCGGCGCCTGGTGGCCGCCCAAACCGAGGAGGTTTCCCCATGACCACAAGCCACCCCGTCTGCCTGCTTGGCGCCGGCCCCGGCGACCCCGAACTGCTGACGCTGAAGGCACTGAAGCGCCTGCAGGGCGCCGAGGTCATCCTCAGCGACGACCTGGTCGACGCCCGCGTGCTGGCGCTGGCGAACCCCGCCGCGCGCGTGCTGCGCGTCGGCAAGCGCGGTGGCTGCGTCTCCACCGAGCAGCGCTTCATCCACGAGCTGATGATCCGCGAGGCGCGCGCCGGCCATCGCGTCGTGCGCCTGAAGGGCGGCGACCCCTTTGTGTTCGGCCGCGGCGGCGAGGAGATGGACGCGCTGCAGGCTGCCGGCATCGCGGTGGAGGTGGTGAACGGCATCAGCGCCGGCCTGGCCGCGCCCGCCAGCATCGGCGTGCCGGTGACGGACCGCCGCTGCACCCCCGGGGTGGCCCTGGTGACCGGGCATAACGGTGAGGGTGGGGTGGCGCCAGACTGGGCCGCGCTGGCGCAGAGCCGGCTGACCCTGGTGATCTATATGGGCCTGGCGCGCGCCGAGGCTATCGTGCAGGCCCTCGTCGACGGTGGCCTGCCGGCCCATACCCCGGCCGCGGCGATCGCCTCGGCGCACACGCCGCGCCAGCGCCAGCAGCTCTGCCGCCTGGCCGAGCTGCCCGCCATGCTGTTGCGCGAGCAACTCGCCAGCCCGGCCATCCTGGTGGTGGGCGAGGTGGTGGGGCTCAGCGCCGCCTGGCAAGGCCTGCAGGCCGAGCTGGGCCTGCAGAGGAGCGCCTGAGCGATGACGGCAGCGATCGGTTTTGAATCACCCGATCAGCCCGAGGTGATCGCGCTGATCGCCGAGCTCGATGCCTACCAGGACCGGCTCTATCCGCCGGAGAGCCGCCATGCGCTGGACCTGGCCGCGCTGCGGCAGGCAAACGTGCTGTTCGCGGTGGCGCGCGATGCCGCCGGGCGGGCCGTCGGCTGTGGCGCGGTGGTGCTGGGCTCCGCTTATGGCGAGCTCAAGCGCATGTTCGTGAGCCCGGCCTGCCGTGGCCAGGGCCTGGCGCGGCGCTTGCTGGCCGCCCTCGAGGCGGCCGCGCTGGCACGCGGCTGCGCCCAGCTCAAGCTCGAAACCGGGCCCTTCCAGCCCGAGGCGCTGGCCTTCTACGCGGCGCTGGGTTATACGCGCCGCGGCCCGTTCGGCAGCTACCGCGACGACCCGCTGAGCGTGTTCATGCAGAAGCGGCTGTCGTGATGAGGGTTGGCGGGGGCGGCGCTGGCTGATCGATGCCGCTGCCAGGCGGCTTCCAGCTCGGCCTGGCGGCGCCGGCTCACCGGGTGCTGGCTGCCGTCGCGCATCAGCACCGTCAGCGCGGCGCCGGGCGCGCGCGTCAGGCCCTGCACCGCGGCCAGATTGACCAGCACGGTGCGGTGGATGCGCACAAAAGCGCTGCCGGGCATGGGCGCCAGCAAGGCCTCGGTGTCGGCCATGGTGCTGCGCAGCAGGTGGCGCCGGCCGCGCACGCACAGCTCCACATAGTTGCCCGCCGCCAGCACCGCCTCCACCTCGGGCCAGGCCAGGCGTTCGCCCGGGCTCTGCGGCAGCTCGATCAAGGCCGGAGCTGCGGCGGCCGGCAGCGGCGCCGGTGCGGGCGGGCCGCGCCAATGCAGGATCAGCGCATAGGCCAGCGTCGCCACCGGCCAGGTGGAGAGGGCGGCGAAGCTGTCGCGCAGCGCGGTGCCGGCGTCAAAGCCCAGCAGCAGGCATTCCAGCCCGAGGCGGCCGGCCCAGGCCAGCGCGGCCAGCGCCGCTGCCCAGGCCCACAGGGCGCCACGCCGGGCCGGGCGCCAGCCGCGCCGCGCCAGCACCCAGGCCGCCACCCAGGGCAGGCTGACGGCCGCCGCCCAGGGCAGGGCGCAATGGCCCCAGTCCAACCGGCTGCCATGCAGCAGGCGGCTGGCGGCACAGTAGAGCGCGGTGGCGGCGAACAGGGCCAAGGCCACCGGCCATACCCGGCCGCGCAGCAGCAAGGCGTACAGCCGCGTGTCTATCCACGGGGTCTCAAGCGAGATGGCAGGGGATGCGTTGTGCATGGCCGCGCATGGTAAGGCAGGCCGCGCGCCCAGCCATTCGCCATTCGTCCCAGGGCCCAGCCGCTCGTCCCAGCGCCCGGGCGCTGGTCACAAGCCTCGTCACGCGGGCCGCCGTGCACCCTAGGCTGGGGGCCTTCAATTCGGGAGGCGAGCGTGGGCAAGGTGATGGTGGAGTTGCAGGTGAATGGCGCGCCGCTGCGCGGCGAGGTGGATGCAGGGATGCCGCTGCTGTGGTTTCTGCGCGATGTGGGCGGGCTCAGGGGCAGCAAGTTCGGCTGCGGCGCCGGCCTTTGCGGCGCCTGCACGGTGCATATCGACGGCGCCGCGGCGCGCGCCTGCCAGGTGCCGGTGGGGGCGCTGCGGGGCCAGCAGGTCAGCACCATCGAGGGGCTGGCGGCACAGGCCCTCGAGCATCCGCTGCTGCGCAGCTGGGAGCGCCACCAGGTGGCCCAGTGCGGCTATTGCCAGACCGGCCAGATCATGAGTGCCGCCGCCCTGCTGGCGCAGGGGCGCCCGATCAGCGAGGCCGATGTGATCGCCGCCATGGAGGGCAATCTGTGCCGCTGCGGCAGCTACCTGCGCATACGCCGGGCGGTGCTGGACGCGGCGGCCGAGCTGGGCCTGCTGGCGCCGGGCACGGCGCGGCCGGGGCCCGGCCCGCTGACCCAGGAGGCGGCGCCATGAGCGGCCTGAGCCGCCGCGACCTGCTGCGCGGCACCATCCTGCTGGGGCTGTCGGCCAGCGGCACCCTGCTGTGGCGCAGCGGCCATGCCGAGGATCAGCTGCCCGGCCCGTTGCTGCATCCGTTGCTGCTGATCGACCCGGTGCAGGGCCTGCGCCTGCGCATCGCCCGTTCCGAGATGGGCCAGGGGGTTGCCAGCGGCCTGGCCCAGCTGCTGGCCTGGGAGCTGGACCTGCCCTGGGCGCAGCTGCGCATCGAACATGCCGACATCCCCGCCGCCATCAAGCGCCAGGGCACCAGCGCCAGCGACAGCCTGCACAGCCAGTTCCTGGTCTACCGCCAGGCCGGTGCACTGCTGCGCCAGGCCTTGCTGGAGGCCGCGGGCCGCCATTGGGCCCTGCCGCCCGCGGCCCTGCGCTGCGCCGATGGTGCCGTGCATGGCCCGGCCGGCGCGCTGGACTATCGGCAGCTGTGGGCGCAGCTGCGTGAGCCGCAGATCGCCGCGCCGCCGCTGCGCCCCGGCCTGCCGCCGTTGGGTGCGGTGCTGCCGCGCCTGGACATGGCCGAGAAGCTGCGCGGCCGCGCCGTCTACGGCGTCGATGCCGCGGCCGCGCACAGCCAGGCCCTGGCCTTCTGGATCCCGCCGCATGGCTACAGCGTCGTGCGCGTGCAGCGCGCGCCGGCCGGGGTGCGCCTGCTGGCCGGCCCGACGGCGGTGGCGGTGCTGGCGGCCGATACCTGGTCGGCCTGGCAGGCGCGCGACGCGCTGCGCGTGCAGCTGCGCCGCAGCGACCCGGCGCCCAACGACAACGCCGCGCTGCAGCGCGCCTTTGCGGCGCGCTGGCGGCGCCCTCTGTTTGAGCAGCAGCGCGCCGGCGCCGACTGGCCCGCGCCCGATCCGGCGCGCAGCATCAGCCTGCAATTCCAAATGCCCTTCTTGGCCCATGCCACGCTGGAGCCGCCGGCGGCGGTGTGGCGCGGCGCCAGTGCCGAGGCCTGGCTGGCCACACAAAGCCCGGCCGGCGCGCGGCGCAGCCTGCAGCGCCTGCTGGGCGGCGAGGCCGAGGACTATGGCTTGCGCAAATGCTGGCTGGGCGGCGGCTTCGGCCGCAAGCAATACCACGATGCGCTGGAGCGCCTGATCCTGGCCTGGCGCGAGGCCGGCCGCCCGGCGCAGGACTGGCATGCGCTCTACAGCCGCGCGGACGAGTTCGCCAGCGATCCGGTGCGCCCCGCCAGCGAGCATCGCCTGTTCGCCCAGCTGGCCCCCGACGGCACGATCGCGGCCTGGCGCCACCAGGCCGTGGCGGCGGCGGTGCTGCCCTGGTACGGCAGCGATCAGCAGCTGCCGCCCGACCAGGACTATCTATCCCACGCCGGCCTCGCCATGCAGGCCTACCGCGTGGCGGCGCTGCATACCGAGAGCGGCGGCGTGCGCACGGCCATCCCCTGCGGCATCTGGCGCGGCATCGGCCATGTGGCCAACTGCCTGGTGCAGGAGCAGGGTATCGACGCGCTGGCCGAGCGCGCCGGCGCCGACCCGGCGCGCTTTCGCCTGGGCCTCTTGCAGGCCCCGCGCATGCGCCGCGTGCTCGAGGCGGTGCTGGCGGCGGGCGACTGGCAATGGCCGCCGCGCCCCGGCCGGGCCCAGGGCCTGGCCGTCTTCCAGGAGCAGGACGAGGAGCGCGGTGCGCCCTATGGCGTGTTTGTCGCGCACCTGGTGAGCCTGGCGCGCGGCCCGCAGGGCTGGGGCATAGAGCGGGTGGACGTGGCGGTGGACTGCGGCCTGGTGGTGGCGCCCGACCAGGTGCGCGCGCAGTTCGAGGGCGGGGTGGCCTGGGCGCTCTCGGGCATGCTGGCCGAGCTGCGCTATGTGGACGGCCGGCCGCAGGCGCGCAACTTCGACGCCTACCCCCTGCTGCGCCACAGCGAGATGCCCGCGGTGCACGTGCACCTGCGCCCCGGCGCCGAGCATCCCAGCGGCGCGGGCGAGAAAGGCGTGCCCTCGCTGGCGCCGGCGCTGCTGAATGCCTGGGCCGCCGCCGGCGGGGGGCGCGTCACCCGCCTGCCCTGGGCCCAGCTGCCCGCCCTGCTGCGGGGCCGTGCCGCGCCGTCTCAAGCTCAGCGGGGGAATTCGTGAAGCAAGCCCTTCTACTATTTTTTGGAGCATGCCTGATGAGCAGCAACGCCTTGGCCCAGGGCCACGAACTGGACGCCGTGCGCGTGCCCCTGCAGAACTATCTGCGCGCCCACGAGAGCGGCGAGGCCGACTGGATGCGCAAGGCCTTTGCCGCCGATGCCCGCATCGTCGGCCAACTCAATGGCCAGCCGATTGCATGGAGCGTGGAGCAGTACGCCGCCCGCTTCGGCGGCAAGCCCGCCGCCGACGAGGCGCAGCGCCGGCGCAGCGTTGAAATCCTCGACCTCAGCGGCGATGCCGCGCTGGCCAAGGTGGTGCTGGACTATCCGACCATGCGCTTTGTGGACCACATGGCCCTGCTCAAGATCGCCGGCGAGTGGAAGATCGTCAGCAAGACCTTCCATGCGCAGCCGCAGGCCGCCGCCGCCCCCTGAGGACGCACGCTCTTAGAAGCTCTCCCAGTCGTGCTCGGTGCCAGCGCTGGGCGCGGGCGCCGGTGCGGGGCGCGGCGCGGCCGGCTTGGCCGAGGCTGGCGGCCTGGGCGCGGCCGGCTTGATGCCGGCAGCCGCCTTGGGCGCCGGCTTTTTCGCCATCGGGGACGGTGCGGCGTAGCTGGGGGCACGCGGCGCGGCCACCGCGCTCTCGCCACCGCTGAGCTTGAAGCTGCTCACCAGCCCGGCCAGCTTGACGGCCTGGTCCTTCAGTGACTCGGCCGCTGCGGCGCTTTCTTCCACCAAGGCGGCGTTCTGCTGCGTCATCTGGTCCAGCTGCACCACCGCGCCGTTCACCGAGCCGATGCCCTCGCTCTGCTCGACGGTGCTGGCCGAGATCTCGCCGATGATGTCGCTGACGCGGCCGACGCTGGCGACGATCTCCTCCATCGTGGTGCCGGCGTCCTGTACCAGGCGTGCGCCGGCCTCCACGCGTTCCACGCTGGCGCCGATCAGGGTCTTGATCTCCTTGGCCGCCTCGGCACTGCGCTGGGCCAGCGAACGCACCTCGCTGGCCACCACCGCGAAGCCGCGGCCCTGCTCGCCGGCACGCGCAGCTTCCACCGCCGCATTGAGGGCGAGGATATTGGTCTGGAAGGCGATGCCGTCGATCACGCCGATGATGTCGCCGATCTTCTTCGAGCTGCTGTTGATCTCGTCCATGGTGCTCACCACCTGACCCACCACCTGGCCGCCGCGCTGCGCCACCTGGGCGGCGCTGCTGGCGAGCTGGTTGGCGGTGGCGGCGCTCTCGGCGCTCTGGCGCACCGTGCCGGTGAGCTGGCTCATCGAGCTGGCGGCCTGCTGCAGATTGGAGGCGGTCTGCTCGGTGCGCTGGCTCAGGTCGGTGTTGCCGGTGGCGATCTCGGCGCTGGCGGTCTGGATGCTGTCGGTGCTGCGGCGCACCTCGGCCACCACCTTGTTGAGCGAATCCTTCATCTGGCCGAGGGCGCGCTGCACATCGCCGATCTCGTCCTTGCGGTCGGAGGCGATGCTGGCGCTCAGGTCGCCGCGGCCGATCTGCTCGGCCTGCACCACCAGCTCGTGCAGCGGCGCCGAAATGGTCTTGATCAGGTAGCGCGTGACGAAGGCCAGCACCAGCACGATCAGGCCCATCACCGCGGCCACGCTCCAGACCGTGCGCATGCGCTCGGCGCCCGCGGCATCGCGCAGCTCGTCGGACTTGGCGTTCTCGAGCTTGACGAAATCCTGCTGCGCGCCGAGGTAGCTGGCGATGGCCGGGCGCACGTTCTGCTCCAGCGCCTGCTTGGCGCCCTCGGCATTGCCTTCGCTCTTGAGCTTGGTGGCCGCCGCGCGCGCGGCAATATAGCTCTTGCGCGTGTCGGCGATGCGCG
Organism: Paucibacter sediminis; assembly: GCF_030254645.1. NCBI lineage: Bacteria > Pseudomonadati > Pseudomonadota > Betaproteobacteria > Burkholderiales > Sphaerotilaceae > Roseateles > Paucibacter sediminis. Next base: position 795,541 of record NZ_CP116346.1, on the reverse strand, counting down.
CCATCGCGGCCTTCTCGTCGGGCTCGGTGGCGATGCCTTCGAGCTCCTTCTGCAGCTCGGAGATGCGCGCGGTGGTGGCCTCGATGTCACTCTTGAGCGCGTCCGCCGCGCTGCTGTCGCTGGCCGCCAGCGACGCGAGCGCGCGCCCGGCATTCGCCTCGGTCATGCCGCGCCAGCTCAGCGCCAGCTCGAACTTGCGCTGCTGCTGCTCCTGGGTCTGTTTGGCGATGGCCTGCAGATGGCGCGTGCGCGTGGCGGCAACCGTGGTCATCAGCACCATGAAAACGGCCATCACCATGACCGGAATCCAGAGCTTGGTGGAGATCGAGAGTGACTTCATCATCGCGGCTTGTCTCGGTTTTTGTTGCGGAGCGTGGCGTGGCACCACCATACGGCAATTTCGGCCGGAACTGCACCGACTTGAGGCGCGCAACTGCTGTTAGGCTGCGAGGGTCGCCCCCGCCAGCAGCGCTTTTCCCATGAGCTTTCTCGCCATCGACATCGGCAATACCCGCCTCAAATGGGCCGTCTATGCCTCGCCCCAGCCCGGGGCGGTGCTGCTGGCCCATGGCGCGGTGTTCCTGGAGAACATCGACCAGTTGGCCGAGGCCGAATGGAAAGACCTGACCCCGCCGCACAGCATGCTGGGCTGCAATGTGGCCGGCGACGCGGTGCGCCGGCGCGTCGAGGAGCAGCTCGAGCTGTGGGATCTGGAACCGCGCTGGGTGGTCTCGAGCGCCCATGCCGGCGGCGTCACCAATGGCTATGACTATCCCGGCCGCCTCGGGGCGGACCGCTTTGTGGCCCTGATCGGGGCACGCTCGCATGTGCTGCAGCGCGGCGGCGACCGCGCCGCCCTGGTGGTGATGGTGGGCACGGCGGTGACGGTGGACGCGCTGGACGCCGGCGGCCATTTCCTCGGCGGGCTGATCCTGCCCGGCCACGGCATCATGCTGCGCGCGCTCGAGGGCGGCACCGCCGGCCTGCGCGTGCCCACCGGCGAGGTGCGCGAATTCCCCACCAACACCTCGGACGCGCTCACCAGCGGCGGCACCTATGCCATCACCGGCGCGATCGAACGCATGCACCGGCATCTGGCCAAGCGCGCCGGCCACCAGCCCTATACCTTCATGACCGGCGGCGCCGGCTGGAAGGTCGCGCCTACGCTGGAGATTGCGCATGAGCTGCTCGAGTCGCTGATCTTCGACGGCATGCTGGCGCTGCAGTCGCATCGGCTGGCGCTGTGATCATGGCTTGCGCACGCGCTCGCTGAGTTCCTGCAGCGAGCGCACGCCGAGGCTTTTGTAGAGCTTGCGCGTGTGGTCGGCCACCGTGCTGGGCGCCACCGCCAGCCGCCTGGCCACCTCGGGTTGCGAGCAGCCCTGCAGCAGCAGGCGGCACACCGAGGTCTGGCCATGCGAGAGCGGCAGCGCCAGCAGGCGGCGCTCCAGCGCCAGGCTGGCGGGCTCCAGCCGGGTGATTTGCACCTGCAGCCAGCCGGCATCATCTTGCGCCAGGGCGTGCAGGCGCAGCGCCCGGAAGCGATAGCGGCCGCTGGCGCTGGCGTGCAGGATGTCGGCCTCGTCCTGCCCCTGTAGGGCTTGCCGCAGGCGCATCAGCGCCGCATGCTCGGCGCCCGCCGACCTGCCGAAGCTGCCGGCTGCCAGGCCATCGCCGGCCAGCAGCAGCAGGCGCATGGCCCCGGCACTGGCGTGGCGCAGCCGCCCCTCGTCGTCCAGCAGCAGGGTCTCGATCGGCTCGGCGCTGGGCACCCATTCGCCCTTGCACGCGTCTTTTCCATCGTCATGGCGCAGCAGCAGCCTGGCCAGATAGGGCAGGGCCGCGGGCAGCAGGGCTTCCTCCTCGGCGCTGAAACAGGGCTCGCCGGATCCGCGGTACAGCACCAGCGAGCCCAGCGGCAGGCCCTCGGGCGCGCGCACGATCGCCTCGACCCGGTACTTGAGACCTTGGGGGCGCCAGATCTCCCAGTACAGGGCGGAGTTGAAGAAGGCCTTGGTATTGAGCTCGCCGGCGCTGTGGATGGTGGCGGCACCGCGCAAGGCGCTGGCAAAGGGCAGCATGACCTCGGCCTCGCGCCGGTTGTGAAACTCGTCAAAGTACAGGCGCGCAATGCGCTCATCCACCGGACCCTCGATGTAGTAATGCGTCAGCCTCCCCAGTGCATCGCACCAGTCGAACAGATTGCGCTGCGAAGGGATCAGCTCGTGCAGGGTCTGCAGAAAGGCCGGCAGCAGCAGCTGTGCCGGCAGCGCCAGCGCTGCCAGATCGCGCAGCTTGTGGAGGACGCGGCTGTGCTTGATGCTCTTCATGCCGCGCAGGCTAGCGGCTAGCGCCTGCCGCCGTATCCTCAACTCTGATGACGGGCGGGCGGCCGCCATGCCCTGCGGTCATGGGGCATCGCTTCGCTGGCCGTCCTCGCCGCAGGGGACAGGGACGCTCCACCAGGGCGGCAGGCTGACACCATCGCCACCTCAGCTCCGGGGAGGCTTCTCATCATGTCCCGTCACCACTCATCATCACGCGCTGCGCGGCCCGCGCATCTGCGCCTGCGCCATCTGATCCTGCTGCTGGGCTTGGCGGGGCCCTGGGTACAGGCGGCGGTGACGGTGACGGGGCCGTATGGGCTTGATCCGTGGGATCCTGCTCCCTTGAATGGACAGAACCTGATCCGCCCCAACAGCATCTTGTCTATTGGCACGGGAGGCAATGGCAGCTTTTCAGCGCTTGCGGGTAGTGTTGTCGATCTCGCAGCGTTTTCGCTGGGGCAGACCTGGGGCGCGCAGAGCACGGGCGTGTTGGATGGTCAGGGCACCGCGCTGGTGTTGCGAGCGGATGGAAACAAGAACCGGTTTGAGGTCGGTAATAGCGGCTCAGGGCAGTTCACGATCTCTGGCGGTGCACTTCTGGATGGCCGGGCGGAGGGCTGGAAATGCTTGCAAGGCTATCAATCATGCAATACGTATATCGGCGGCGCTGCCGGTTCCACCGGGCAGCTGACCGTCACCGGCAGTGGCAGCGAGGCGCGCTTCCAGAACCTCTTTGTCATCGGGAACATCCACGTCAACAACACCGGCTTCGGCTTACCGGGTGGCACCACCACCGGCCGTGTGCAGGTGCTGGACGGCGCGCGACTGTTCAGCGACGACCTGTCGGCAGGTGTGTCCTGGTCGAGTCCGGCTGCGAATGGCCAAGAGCGTAGCCTGGCATTTGTGCAGATTGCCGGAGCGGGTTCGCTGTGGGAGATCAATGGGCGGGATTTGGGCACGGGGCAGGCCTACGCCAATCTTGGCTCGGGCAGCAAGGCGCGTACCGAGGTCCGGGTCGAGGCCGGTGGCGTTCTGCGCCTGAAGCCAGGTGGCTCCAATGCGAATCTGGACCTCGCGACGCAAGGCGCGCAGGCAGAGCTCACCGTTGATGGCGGGCGGGTCGAACTGCTGGCCGGCACGCACAACTTCTTCGGCATCGGCCGGGAAGGCGCATCGCAGGGTAGCGCTTCGTTGCGCAATGGCGCGGTAGTGCAGATGCTGGGCCAGCGCATGGACACGCAGATCGGACAGGGCAATGGACTCGGCACCATGTCGTTGAACAACGCCCAGTTCCTGATGGACGCCAGCCAGGGCTCGGCGCTGGGTCTGGGCATCGAGGGTGGGCAGGGCACGCTGAGCCTGTCGAATGGTTCGCTGTGGCGCCAAGGCGGCAGCGACTTTGGCTACGCGGTGGTCGGGCGCGCGGGAGGCCAGGGGCGCCTGGAGCTCCTGAGTGGCTCACGCTTCGAGACCGGCTCGATCGACCTTGGCTCCGGCCGGGATGGTCGAGGTGAGCTCTGGCTGGATGGGGCGGGTAGCGTCTTGTGGCTTGATCGCGCCAACGGCCGTCGACTGGCCGTTGGCGACTGGGGCCAGGGAACATTGACGGTCTCCGGCGGTGCGCTGCTCGATGCGACCCTCAACGCGGCGGCCTGCCTCAACACCTGGTGCGACAGCTTTATCGCTGCTGCCGCTGGCAGCAGCGGCCGGCTGACCATCACCGGGGCCGGCTCCGAGGCGCGCTTCCTGGCCGGGCTGGTCATCGGCAACACCGGCCTGGCCACGCAGGCGATCGACGGCTATACCTATGGCGCGCCCGGCGGCGGTTCGCATGGCGTGCTCGAGGTGCTTGACGGCGCCACGGTCAAGACCGAGCGGGTCTATCTGGGCGGCTGGCGGGCGCCGTCGGCGATCGGCACCGAAAGCAGCCTGTCTGAGGCCCGTGTCAGCGGTGCCGGCTCACGCTGGTGGATCAGCGGCAATGGCGCGGCGGGCCAGGACGCCAATCTGGACCTTGCCACGCAGGCCCGTGCCGACGCCCGCGTGCGCATCGAGGCCGGCGGGCGCCTCAGCGTGGTCGCTCCGGCCGGGCGCGGCGCCGCGATCAATCTGAGTCCCGGCGGTCAGGTCCCAGGCGGCACCAGCCTGCTGACCGTCGACGGTTCGGGTTCGCGGGTCGACATCATCGGCGACCGGGAGTCGCGGCTGGTCGTCGGCCAGTTCGGCGGCGGCATCGGCAAGCTGGTCGTCAGCAATGGCGGCAGCGTCGTGCAGAGCAGCCCGAGCAACAGCTACCTGAACATCGGCGAGCCGTCTTCCATCGGCACCGTCGAGCTGCTCTCCGGTGGCACGCTGAGCGGCGCGCGCTTCGTCAACGTTGGCAACGGCGGCAGCGGCAGCCTGCTGATCGATGGCGCCGGCAGCCTGTTGACGACCGACCGTAACGGCAGCTTCGTTGGGCAGCTCAATGTCGGCACCTCGGGCAGCGGCGCGCTGACCGTGCGCAACGGCGGCCTGGCCTCGGCCTTCTCGTTGCAGATCGGCAATGGCTATGGCAGCGACAGCGGCAGCGTGCTGATCGATGGCGTGGGCTCGCGCATCGAGACCGACGCCCTTGACTGGCACCGGCTGGCGATCAGCAACGGCTCGCTGACCGTCTCCGGCGGTGCCGTGCTCGACGCCACCATCAATGCGGCCGCCTGCAACGGCCACTGGTGCGGCACCTTCCTGGCCAACAACGCCGGCGACCATGCGGTGTTCACGATCACCGGCGCCGGCTCGCGCGCCAGCTTCCTCAGCGGCTTCAATGTCGGCATGGCCTACGTGACGGCGCCGCCCGGCACGGCCTGGACCCTCGGCCGGCCCGGCGAGACCAGTACCGTGCAGCTGAACGTGCTGAACGGCGGCCGGCTCGAGACCGAGGGGGCGCGGATCGGGCAGGGCCCCAGCGGACCGGCCGCCACCGGGGCCGAGGGCGTGCAGGCGGTGGTCAAGCTGTCCGGCGCCGGCTCGGTCTGGGATGTGCGCGGTGGCCCCGGCGATGGCGGCCAGGCCAACTTCTTCACCGGCACCGGCGGCGGTGCCAACACGCAGAGCGACATCCAGGTGCGCGACGGCGCGCAACTGCGCCTGCATGCCGACAGCAGCCATGCCGCCTGGATCCAGCTGGGCATCGAGGGCGGCATGCACAACCTGCTGGTCAGCGGGCCCGGTGCGGCCGTCGTCTACAGCGACAACAACAACGCCGGCCTGTGGATCGGCCGCAATGGCGCGATCGCCGGCGTCAAGCTGACGAACGGCGGCCAGATCCAGGGCGTCAACCGGGTGCAGGTTGGCAACACCGGCGCCACCGGCTCGCTGCTGGTCGACGGCGTCGGCAGTGCGATCAGCTATGGCAGCAGCTTTGCTGACCTCTACGTGGGCCGGCAGGGTGGCTTCGGCTCGGCCCAGGTGCTGCACGGCGGTCGCGTCGACCTGCAGGGCAATGCCTTCACGCGGCTTTATGTCGGCGACGGTACGGGTGCCGACGGTGCCTCGGGCACGCTGCGCATCGACGGCGCCGGCAGCGCCGTGGCGCTGCAGAGTCCAGCCTTCGCCGCCGGCTCGGGTTGGGCCAATCCGACTGGCCAGATCGGTTGGGGCGGCAGCGGTTCGGTCCAGATCGTCAATGGCGGCCAACTGACGCTGCTGGGGCAAGGTGGCTCGGCGCCGAATGCGATCAGCAGCACACGGCTGACCATCGGGCAGGCGATCAATGGTGTGACCGGCAGCGGCGTCGTCGTCGTCAGCGAGGCCGGCTCGCTGCTGAGCGTCGCCGGCGTCGATCCGATCACCTATGTCGGGCGTAGCGGCGGCTTCGGCACCCTGTCGGTCAACAACGGCGGCGAGGTCCGCTCGACGCTGCTGAACGTTGGTGCCGACGGCGCGACCGGCAATCTCAACGTCAATGGCGGCACGCTGAATCTCAGCGGCCAATGGGTCAGCGCGCCCTATGGCTCGATCCTCTCGCTGGGGTACGGCAACGGCTCGCTGGGCTCGGCCTTTTTCGGCAACGGCGCGCAGGTCAACATCACGAATATGGGCTCGGCCGGCGCGGGCTTGCTGCTCGGCGGCATCAACCAGTCCCCCAAGGGCAGCGGCGCGCTGCAGGTGCTGAACAACTCGCATGTCACGATCAGCGGCCAGCCGGGCATGAACGCCGTCGTCGTCGGCCTGGGCGGCAGCGGCATGGCCACCTTCGACGGCGGATCCAGCCTGACGATCGCGCAGGGCGACGTCGTCGTCGGCCAGAACGCCTCGGCCGTCGGCACGCTGCGCTTGCTGGGCGGCTCGACGCTGACGGCCGACTATGTGGGCGTTGGCAGCACCCGCAAGGGCGACGGCGGGCTCGGTACGTTGATCGTCAACGACAGCGTGCTGTCCGCAACGACGCTGGAGGTCGGGGCCAAGGGCTACGTCGGCGGCAACGGCACGATCATCGCGGACGTGATCAACCGCGGCATCTTCAGCCCCGGCAACTCGCCCGGCACGCTGACCCTCAATGGCAGCTTCGTCAACGAGGCCGGCGGGCGGCTGGTGCTGGAGGTCGAGTCCGACGGGCAGGGCGGTTTCGTCACCGACCATCTCATCTTCGGCGGGGCCGGCGCGCCGGATCTCGGCAGCCTGCAGATCAGCTTCCACTTCCTCGGCACGACCGATCCCAATGCCTTCCAGGCCAGCGGCGGCTTCAGGATCGGCAGCTTCATGCAGCAGCAAGGTGGTGCGGCGCTGGACCCGCAATTGTTCGGCGGGGTCACGTTCAGCGCCAGGGCCGACGCTTACACGATCAGCAACTTCACGTTCGACGCCGGTAGCGGCGCCTTGTTCTCGGCGCAACCGGTGCCCGAGCCGGCTACCTGGGGCATGTTGCTGCTCGGCCTCGGCGTGCTATGGCGCCGTCGGGTACGTTCAGCGTGATGGTGGTGGCTGCTTGCGCTCCTCGCGCAGCGCCGCCACCTCCTCGCGCAGGCCGCGCAACTGCGCGTGCAGGTCGCGCATGATGTCCTGCTCCATGCGCCGCTCCGAGGTCTCGACCCACATCGCGGCGATCGCGGCGGTCACGAGCGAGAGCACCGCATAGCCCAGCAGCACCACGAACACGGCGAAGATCTTGGCCGCCGGGGTGGTGGGCACGATGTCGCCGTAGCCCACCGTGGCGGCGGTGGTGAAGGCCAGCCAGAGCCCGTCGCCGAGGCTGCGAGCATGCGGCTCCAGGGCCCAGAAGCCGACCCCGCAAAAGCCCAGCACCAGCAGCGAGAGCGCCAGTAGATAGATGAGGCTGCCGCGCGAGACCCAGGACTTGACGGCCCAGACCATGCGCACCAGGGTCAGCAGGGCCACCAGCAGGCGCTCGGCCAAGGCCCAGCTGTGTTCGGCGCTGGGCGGCAGCAGGGCCGCGCCGAGCAGGCAGGCGATCAGCACCAGGTCCAGCGCATTGCTGCGCAGATACTGGCGCGGATGGCTGACCATGCGGGCCACGCGCCACAGCGACAGGGCCGAGATACTGGCCGAGCCGAGGTAGATACCGATCGCCAGCGGCGTCGGCAGGTTCTCCAGCAGTTCGATGTAGAAGGCCGGGATGGTGGCGATCAGCGCCAGCAGCACCGGCCAGCGCCAGAAACGTTCGACCCTGGTGGCGGCAGGGTTCAGGGCCGAGGGCCGCGCCAGCCCCCAGCTGCGCGTGCTCATGCGATGTGGCATGGCGCGAGCTTAGGGGCTGGTGCGCCGGGCGGCGTTGACTCTGGTCAAGCGCCGACCGGGCGGGCCGTCACAGGATGAAGCGGCTCAGGTCCTCGTCCTTGGCCAGTTCGCCCAGCTTGGCGTCCACCGCGGCGCCGTCCAGGGTGATGCTCTGGCCGCCCAGATTGGGGGCGTCGAAGCTGATCTCGTCGAGCAGGCGCTCCATCACGGTGGCGAGGCGGCGCGCGCCGATGTTCTCGGTGCGCTCGTTCACCTCGAAGGCGATCTGCGCCAGGCGGCGGATGCCGTCGGCGCTGAGCGTCAGCGTCACGCCCTCGGTGGCCAGCAGGGCCTGGTACTGCTTCACCAGGCTAGCATGGGTGCTGGAGAGGATGGCCTCGAAGTCCTGCACCGACAGCGAGCCCAGCTCCACGCGGATCGGGAAGCGGCCCTGCAGCTCGGGGATCAGGTCGCTGGGCTTGCTGAGGTGGAAGGCGCCCGAGGCGATGAAGAGCATGTGGTCGGTCTTCACTAGGCCGTACTTGGTGCTCACCGTCGTGCCCTCCACCAGCGGCAGCAGGTCGCGCTGCACGCCCTGGCGCGAGACATCGGCGCCGCCATGCTCGGCGCGGCTGGCGACCTTGTCGATCTCGTCGATGAAGACGATGCCGTTCTCCTGCGCGTTGCGCAGTGCCGTGGTCTTGATCTCGTCCTCGTTGAGCAGCTTGGCGGCTTCCTCCTCCACCAGCAGCTGCATCGCCTCGGCGATCTTGAGCTTGCGGGCCTTGCGCCTGCCCGCGCCCATCTGCGAGAACAGACCTTTCAGTTGCTCGGCCATGTCCTCCATGCCGGGCATATTGGCCGGGCCGAGGATTTCCATGGTGGGCTTGGGCTCGAGCAGCTCGATCTCGATTTCCTTGTCGGCCATCGTGCCCTCGCGCAGGCGTTTGCGCATCAGCTGGCGGGTGGGGTTCTCGGCATCGCTGCCCGGCACCAGGATGTCCAGCACACGCTCCTCGGCGGCGTCCTCGGCGCGCGTGCGCTGGCGGCGCATGGCGTGCTCGCGCTCCTGTTTGATCGCCATGTCGACCAGGTCGCGCACGATCGAGTCCACGTCCTTGCCCACATAGCCCACCTCGGTGAACTTGGTGGCCTCGACCTTGATGAAGGGCGCGTCGGCCAGCTTGGCGAGGCGGCGCGCGATCTCGGTCTTGCCCACGCCGGTGGGGCCGATCATGAGGATGTTCTTGGGCGTGATCTCGCCGCGCAGCTTTTCATCCACCTGCTGGCGGCGCCAGCGGTTGCGCATCGCGATCGCCACGGCGCGCTTGGCGGCCTGCTGGCCGACGATGTGGCGATCGAGTTCGGAGACGATCTCCTGGGGGGTCATGCTGCTCATTCCAGGGTCTCTATGGTGTGGTTGCCATTGGTGTAGATGCAGATCTCGCCGGCGATCACCAGCGACTGCTTGACGATCTCGGCGGCCGAGAGCTGGCTGTGGTTGAGCAGCGCCTTGGCGGCGGCCTGGGCATAGGCGCCGCCCGAGCCGATCGCCACGATGCCCTGCTCGGGCTCCAACACATCGCCGTTGCCGGTGATGATCAGCGAGGCCTCGCGGTCGGCCACCGCCAGCATCGCCTCGAGCCGGCGCAGCACGCGGTCGGTGCGCCAATCGCGCGTCAGCTCGACGGCGGCGCGCACCAGATTGCCCTGGTGCTTTTCGAGCTTGGCCTCGAAGCGCTCGAACAGGGTGAAGGCATCGGCGGTGGCGCCGGCAAAGCCCGCCAGCACCTGCTCGCGGTAGAGCTTGCGCACCTTGCGCGCGCTCGCCTTGACGACGATGGTGCCCAGGGTCACCTGGCCGTCACCGCCGATCGCCACCTGCATGCCCTGGGGCGTTTGCCGGCGCACGCTGACGATGGTGGTGCCGTGGTAGCTGGGGAAGGAAGAAGATGATGAAGAGTCCATAGGGGCTCCAGATGGGGGCGCGGGCCGCAGCTTCAACCAAGCATGCGGCCCGCGGCTTGATTCGGATGTCGGGAGCTTAAACCTGGCGCACCTTGATGCGGGCGTGCTCGTTGATGCCCATCGCGCCGAAGAACATCGCCACCAGACGGTGGGTCTCGCTGAAGATCACCGCGCGGTTCTCGCTGCGGCGCGCCAGCACCCAGTTCAGCAGGTCGCCCGCGGCCATGAAGTCCAGGCGGATCAGCTTGGGGCAGGCGATGTTGATGATGGTGGCGGCGCCGAGCTGCTCCGTCATTAGCTGCAGGGTTTCGCTGATGTCGCCGCTCAGCTGGCCCGAGAGCTCGAGCTGCACCGCGCCATCGAGCTGGGTCTGGTCGGTGATGCTGGTCTCCATGAAGGAGCTGCTTGCCTCGCCGGGCTGCATGGTGGTGCTGGCGGGCGCGCTGGTGGAGAGGCTGTTGCCGCTCACCCGCACGCTGCACCGGACGCGCTCCCAGGAGGGCGGCGAGACCTCGTAGGTCACGCAGTAATCGATCGCGGCCTCGTCGAACTGGTCGGGCCGGTTCACCACCCGCAGCGCTTCCAGGCGCAGCATCCAGAACGCCGGATCGACGTCGCGCACGCCCACCGGCGCCTGCTCCTTGAGGCGCAGCAGGAAGTTGTCGCCCGCCAGCCAGCGGATGTCCAGCGGCTGGCCGGCCCAGGCGCGGAACAGCTCGCGCAGCTTGGCGCAGGCTTCGGCGTCGATCTGGTTGAGCTTGGTCCAGTCCAGCACCCAGGGCATGGGCTGCACTTCGCAGCGCGAGCGCAGCTGCGCCACCGCCTCGAGGTCCAGGTACTCGGGCGCGGCCCAGGTCACGCCGCCGGCCTGGCCATGCGGCACACGCTCGCTGCGCGCCGCCTCGGCCACCAGCTTGGGCAGGGAGAAATACTGTGGGGCCGAGAGCCCGAACTGGTGGGCGTAGTCGCCCGCCAGGCCCTCGAACTTGCTCTGCTGGCCGGTGGCGCGGTAGAGGTCGAACAGCGCCAGCCAGGTCTCGGCATGCAGATTGCGTTGCCCGCCGGGGCGGGTCAGCTCCAGCAGGCCGCGTTCGCAGCTTTCGTAATCGGCATTCGCAAAGGCGATCACCGCCTCGTCGAGCTCGGCGTCGTGCACGAACTCGTTTACCTCGACGGCCGGCTGGTTGGCCGCCCTGAAGCTCAGCGGCGGCTCGGGCAGGTCCAGCGGCGGCAGGATGCTGGGCTTGCCGTCCGACAGCGGCGACATGCCCGCGCCCATCACCACGGCCGCGGGCGGCGGGGCGATCTCCAGGCGCTCGATCTCCTCGGGCGGGGCGTACTCGGCCACGCGCGCCGCCAGCTCCTGCTGGGCCGCCTCGGTGGGGGCGAAATGCGCGGGGCGCGTGCTGGTGTCGAAGAAGCCGGGCGCGTGCTGGCTCTGCTGGCGTTCGGTGGGGGCGAAGTTCTCGCCCACCATCTGCTGCTCGATCTGGTCGATCTTGGCCTTCACGCCCAGGTCGATCTTGGAGTTGATCTCGCTATTGCGGACGATCTCGTCGATGCTCGAGGACGAGCCGCCCAGCGCCGCCAGCTGTTCGGCGGTGAGGCCCTCGCGGCGGATGCGGCGCAGCATGTCGAGCTCGCGCTTGCGCACGAAGTCGTTGCGGCGCTTGCGCTCCACCATGGCGCGCAGTTCGGCCTTGGCAGCATCGCCCTCGGGGTCGTCCTGGCGCGAATTGATCTCGGCCCAATCCGTGGTCGGATTGGCCACGAAGCGCGCCACTTTGCGGAAGAAGCTTTCGCCGTCCTTCGGTTCAGTCATGCGCGTGCGTCGGCTGGCGGGGGTTCAGGAACGGAGCCCCAGGGCTCAATCGCCAAACATCTTCTGCTTGAGCTCGCGACGCTGCTGGGCTTCCAGCGAGAGCGTGGCGGTGGGGCGGGCGATCAGGCGGCCGAGGCCGATGGGCTCGCCGGTCTCGTCGCAATAGCCATAGTCGCCGGTGTCCAGGCGGGCCAGCGACTGCATGATCTTCTTCAGCAGCTTGCGCTCGCGGTCACGCGTGCGCAGTTCCAGTGCGTGCTCTTCCTCGATGGTGGCGCGGTCGGCCGGGTCGGGGACGATGGAGGTGTCTTCGCGCAGGTGCTCGGTGGTCTCGCCGGCATTCGAGAGCACGCCGTCCTTCAGCTCGGTGAGCTTGGCGCGGAAGAACTCGATCTGCTTGTCGTTCATGTACTCGCTCTCGGGCATGGCGAGCACTTCGGCATCGGTCAGTTCATGGCCGGCCTTGGTCTTCCAGGCGTTGACGAGCTTGGGGTCGGCCTTGGCCGGCGTACGGGGAGATTCAATCACGGGACTACTCATTTGGCGCGTTGGCGGCTTCGGGGGAGCAAAACGGTCTGCAAATCGGTTGCTGCCAGGCGTTGGTGCGGCGACTTCCAGGGTGGCCACTGCGGCGGAGTCTTCGTGCGCGTCAGCCTTGGGCTTGCTCGCAGTCTTTCCAGCCTTGGCAGCGGGGCGACCCTCGGCGGCGGCCTTGGCCGTCGTCGGGGTGGGTTTTGGGGCCGGTGTCTTGCTCACGTTCACACTCCTCTTTGGCAGTTATACCTGCTCTGTAGGGTCAGTTCGCAACGGGTTGACGCCTGCTGGCCAGCATGCGCCGCTTCTTGGGCGCCGCGGATTGTAGCCAGCTTGCGCCAAGCCCTCGTTTGTCCAATTTGTCACCGAGTGTGGCACTAAGCCAGACAGCCTTCCAGTCCCTGCATAAGGATGTCCTTGGGCAGGTCGATGCCGATGAAGACCATCTTGCTCTGCTTCTTCTCGCCGGGCATCCACTTGGGGCCCAGGTCCGAGCCCATCAGCTGGTGCACGCCCTGGAAGATCACCTTCTTGTCGGTGCCCTTCATGTTCAGCACGCCCTTGTAGCGCAGCATCTTGGGGCCGTAGACCTGCACGATGGCGCCCAGGAACTCCTCCAGCTTGGCGGGGTTGAAGGCGCGGTCGGAGCGGAACACGAAGGACTTCACGTCGTCATCGTGCACATGGTGATGCGGGTGGTCGCAATGCTCGCCATGCTCATGGTCGTGATCATGGTGGTGGTGATGGTCGTGCTCCTCGGCCTTGAGGAAATCGGGGTCGATGTCCAGCTTGGCGTTGAGGTTGAAGCCGCGCAGGTCGAACACCTTGGCAATCGGCACCTCGCCGAAATGCACGCGCTCCTGCGGTGCGCGCGGGTTCATGTGCTTGATGCGGTGGCTCAAGGCGTCCACGCTGGCCTCGTCCACCAGATCGCTCTTGCTGATGAAGATCTGGTCGGCGAAGCCGATCTGGCGGCGCGCTTCCTGGCGCGTGTCGAGCTGCTGCTCGGCATGCTTGGCGTCCACCAGGGTGAGGATGGAGTCGAGCAGAAAGCTCTCGGCAATCTCGTCGTCCATGAAGAAGGTCTGCGCCACCGGGCCGGGGTCGGCCAGGCCGGTGGTCTCGATCACCACGCGGTCAAAGTCCAGCTCGCCGCGGCGCTTCTTGGTGGCCAGGTCCGAGAGGGTGGTGCGCAGGTCTTCGCGGATGGTGCAGCAGACGCAGCCATTGCTCATCTGGATGATCTGCTCCTGGGTTTCGGCCACCAGGATCTCGGTATCGACGTTCTCCTCGCCGAACTCGTTCTCGATCACGGCGATCTTCTGGCCATGGGCCTCCGACAGCACGCGCTTGAGGAGGGTGGTCTTGCCCGAGCCGAGGAAGCCGGTGAGGATGGTGGCGGGAATCAGACCCTGGGATGCGGATGACATGGTGTTCTCTACAGATGAAGCAAACGAGCCCCACAGATGAGGGCGGCTGACTGTCTTTCAAGCGGGCTGCAATGTCAATCGGTTATTCTGTGCGTCCTGAAACTACGACACGCAGCACTGTGTCTGAACCCCAGCCTAGTAGGAGCCCCCACACCAAGAGTGGGGGTCACAAGTCTGCCGCCGAGCCCCGCGGTCTCCTGAACCGCATGCTGGAATTCCTGCATCCCGGGCCGGATTCCACCTCCGAATTGATCGAAACCCTGGCCGATGCCGAGGAGCGGGCGCTGATCGCCCCCGAATCCCGGCAGATGCTCGAGGGTGTGCTGCGCATGGCCGAGCTGAGCGCCGGCGACGCCATGGTGGCGGCGCCGCGCATGGACCTGCTGAATATCGATGCCAGCTACGAGGATTTGCTGGCCACGGTGATCGAGACCGGCCATTCGCGCTTCCCGGTCTACGAGGACGGGCGCGACAACATCATCGGCATCCTGCTCGCCAAGGATCTGCTCAAGCTGCAGCGCGCCCCCGAGCTGAACCTGCGCACCCTTCTGCGCCCGGCGGTGTTCGTGCCCGAGACCAAGGGCCTGAACGAGCTGCTGCGCGACTTCCGCTCCAACCGCAACCACCTCGCCATCGTCATCGACGAGTTCGGCAACACCGCCGGCCTCATCACCATCGAGGATGTGCTGGAGGAGATCGTCGGCGAGATCGAGGACGAGTTCGACGACAAGGATGGCGAGTCCAGCATCTACACCCTGGCCGATGGCAGCCAGCGCGTGGCGGGCGATGCCGAGATCGCGGCCGTCAACCAGGCCTTCGGCGTCGAGTTGCCCGCGCAGGAGTTCGACACCATCGGCGGCCTGGTCGCGCACCAGCATGGCCGCGTGCCGCGCCGTGGCGAGACGGTGACGATGGCCGGCCTGCACTTCCACGTGATGCTGACGCGCGGCGGCTCGGTGCGCTGGTTCAAGGTCACGCGCGAAACCGGCTCGCAAGATAGTTGATGCGGCGCCTGCTCCAGTCCTGGCCGGTGGCCCTGCTGGCCGGCCTGCTGCACCTGGCCGCGTTTGCCCCGACGCAGGCCTGGGTGCTGCAGCCCCTGGCGTTGGCCTGGCTGGCCTGGGCCAGCTGGGACGCGACGCCGGCGCGCGCCGCGCGCCTGGGGCTGGCCTTCGGCCTGGCCTGGCTGGCGGGTGGGCTGTGGTGGCTCTATATCAGCATGCACGAGTTCGGCCATCTGCCGGGGCTGATGGCGGGCGGGGCGGTGCTCTTGCTGGCGGCGTTCTTGTCGCTGTACCTTGCCGGAGCCATGGCGCTGGCAGCCTGGTTGCGCGGCACATCGGTTTCGGCCTGGCATGGGCTGACCTGGGCGCTGTGCTGGCTGCTCGCCGAGCTGGCGCGGGCCACCCTGTTCGGTGGCTTCCCCTGGATCGCCAGCGGTTATGCGCACACGGTCGGGCCGCTGGCCGCCTGGGCGCCCTGGCTGGGCGTGTATGGCATCACCCTGCTGGCGGCGCTGCTGGCGGCGGCGTTGGCGGCGGCGCTGCGCGGAGCACGGTTGGCGCTGGCGCCCGCATTGCTGATCTTGCTGGCCGGCCTGCTGCTGCCGCAGGACTTCACCCGTAGCAGCGGCAGCATCAAGCTCTCGCTGTTGCAGCCCAATGTGCCGCAGGACCAGAAATTCGACCGCGAGCTGATGGACGCGAACCTGCAGCGCCTGTATGCGCAGATTGCTGCAGCGCGCGGCCAGGTGGTGCTGACGCCCGAATCCGTGGTGCCGCTTCCGCTCGCCTATCTGCCGCCTGAGTTCCTGCAGGCGCTGGCGCAGGGCGCGCGCGAACGGCCCCTGCTGCTGGGCAGCTTTCTGGGCGATGAGCAAACGGGCTTTGTGAACTCGCTGCAGGCCTTCGGTGGTGATGCTCGTGGCCAACAAGCCTACAGCTACGGCAAGCGCCATCTGCTGCCCTTTGGCGAATACATCCCGCCCGGCTTCCATTGGTTCGTGCGCATGCTGCAGATTCCCATGGACGACCAGGCCGCCGGCCAGCACCAGCAGGCCTTTGCGGTAGCGGGCCAGCGCCTGCGTCCTCTGATCTGCTACGAGGATCTGTTCGGCGAGGACTTTGTGCAGAGCGTGGTGGGCGCGGACGCCGCCACCGTGCTGGTGAATGCCAGCAACCTGGCCTGGTTCGGCACGCTGATGGTGCAGGACCAGCACCTGCAGTTCTCCGTCATGCGGACGCTGGAATTCCAGCGCCCGCTGGTGCGCTCCACCAATACCGGCGCCACCGCGGCGCTGGACCATCGCGGCCGTGTGCTGGCGCGCCTGCCCGCCGCCACCGCGGGCGTGCTGGAGGTGGAGGTGGAGGGGCGGACGGGCAGCACTCCCTATGCGCGCTGGCTAGCGGCGCTGGGGCTCTGGCCCTTCGGCGCACTGTTGGTTCTTGGCCTGGGCTGGGCCTGGCGACGGCGGCGCTGAGCCCTGCTCACCCTGGGCTCACCTAGAATCGGGCGCTTCCCAATGTCGACCGCCACGCGCCCACCATGCTGAGCTTCCAGCAAATCATTCTCAAGCTTCAGGAATACTGGTCCGCCCAAGGCTGCGCCTTGCTGCAGCCCTATGACATGGAGGTCGGCGCCGGCACCAGCCACACCGCCACCTTCCTGCGCGCCCTCGGCCCCGAGCCCTGGAAGGCCGCCTATGTGCAGCCCAGCCGCCGCCCCAAGGACGGCCGCTACGGCGAGAACCCGAATCGCCTGCAGCATTACTACCAGTACCAGGTGGTGCTCAAGCCGGCACCGGCCAACATCCTCGAGCTCTATCTGGGCTCGCTGGAGGCGCTGGGCTTCGATCTGAAGAAGAACGACGTGCGCTTCGTCGAGGACGATTGGGAAAATCCGACGCTGGGCTGCTGGGGCCTGGGCTGGGAGGTCTGGCTGAACGGCATGGAAGTGACCCAGTTCACCTATTTCCAGCAGGTCGGCGGCGTCGACTGCAAGCCCATCACCGGCGAGATCACCTACGGCCTGGAGCGCCTGGCCATGTATCTGCAGGGCGTGGAGTCGGTCTACGACCTGGAGTACACGCCGGGGCTCAAGTACGGCGATGTGTTCCACCAGAACGAGGTGGAGCAGTCGACCTACAACTTCGAGCACAGCGATGTCGAGTTCCTGCTCAGCGCCTTCGCGGCGCATGAGAAGCAGAGTCAGCACCTGATGAGCGAGCAGCTGGCGCTGCCCGCCTACGAGCAGCTGCTCAAGGCCGGCCACAGCTTCAACCTGCTGGACGCACGCGGCGCCATCTCGGTGACCGAGCGCGCCGCCTATATCGGCCGCATCCGCAATCTGGCGCGCGCCGTGGCGCAGAGCTATCTGGACAGCCGTGCCCGCCTGGGCTTCCCGATGGCGCCCAAGGACTGGGCCGATGAAGTGATTGCCCAGATCGAAAAGAAGAAGGCGGCCTGAACCATGACTGCTGATCACAAGAACCTGCTGGTTGAACTGTTTGTCGAAGAGCTGCCTCCCAAGGCGCTGAAGAAGCTGGGCGAGGCCTTTGCGGCTGTGCTGGCCGACAGCCTGAAGTCGCAAGGCCTGGCCGCAGCGGGTGCCGCCGTCACCGCCTACGCCTCGCCGCGCCGCCTGGCCGTGCAGGTGGCGGGCGTGGCCGCCAAGGCCGCGGATCGCGCCGTGCAGCAGAAGCTGATGCCCGTGGCCGTGGCCCTGACGGCCGAGGGCCAGCCCACGCCGGCCCTGCTGAAGAAGCTGGCCGCGGTGGGCGCTGACGCGGCCGTCGTGCCCCAGCTCAAGCGCGCCATGGACGGCAAGGCCGAGGCCCTGTTCCTCGATTCCATCGTGGCCGGTGCCACCCTGACCGAGGGCCTGCAGAAGGCGCTGGACGAGAGCCTGGCCAAGCTGCCCATCCCCAAGGTCATGACCTACCAGCTGGCCGATGGCTGGAGCGATGTGAAGTTCGTGCGCCCGGCCCATGGCCTGGTGGCCCTGCATGGCACGGCCGTGCTGCCGGTGCAGGCCCTGGGCCTGACGGCCGGCCGTACGACGCGCGGCCATCGCTTCGAGGCCAGCGTGCCCGAGCTGAGCATTGAAAGTGCCGACAGCTATGCCGCGCAACTGCGCGAGCAGGGCGCCGTGATCGCCAGCTTTGCCGAGCGCCGCGCCGAGATCCTGCGCCAGCTCGGCGAGGCGGCCGCCCAGCAAGGGCTCAAGCCGATCGAGGACGAGGCCCTGCTGGACGAGGTCACGGCCCTGGTCGAACGCCCGAATGTGCTGAGCTGCCAGTTCGAGACCGAGTTCCTGGCGGTGCCGCAGGAATGCCTGATCCTGACGATGAAGGCGAACCAGAAGTACTTCCCGCTGCTGGACGCTACGGCCAAGCTGACGCACAAGTTCCTGGTGGTCTCCAATATCCGCCCGGCCGACGCCAGCGCCGTGACCGGCGGCAACGAGCGCGTGGTGCGCCCGCGCCTGTCGGACGCCAAGTTCTTCTTCGACCAGGACCGCAAGAAGAGCCTGGCCGAGCGGGTGCCAGGTCTTGCCAAGGTGGTCTACCACGGCAAGCTGGGCACGCAGGGCGAGCGCGTCGAGCGCGTGCGCGCGATTGCACGGGCCATCGCTGAACAACTTGGCGGCGTCGATCTGGCCGCCCAGGTCGATCAGGCTGCCCATCTGGCCAAGGCCGATTTGCTTACCGACATGGTGGGCGAGTTCCCCGAGCTGCAGGGCATCATGGGTGGCTATTACGCCCGCCACGACGGCCTCAGCGAGGCCGTGGCCGACGCCATCGAAGACCATTACAAGCCGCGCTTTGCCGGCGACGAGCTGCCGCGCAACGAGGTGGGCCTGGTGGTGGCGCTGGCCGACAAGCTGGAGACCCTGGTGGGCCTGTTCGGCATCGGCCAGCTGCCCACCGGCGACAAGGATCCCTTCGCGCTGCGCCGCCATGCCCTGGGCGTGGTGCGCATGCTGTCCGAGCGTGCCGGCACGCTGGAGCTGAGCCGCCTGCTGAAGGCGGCCGTGCCGGCCTTTGGCGGCCTGATCCAGGACCCCAGCGAGGCGCTCGCGCCATTCATCTACGAGCGCCTCTCCGGCAGCCTGCGCGAGCAGGGCTATAGCGCCCAGGAAGTGGACGCCGTGCTGGCGCTGAATCCGCAGCGCCTGGCCGATGTGGGAGCGCGCCTGCAGGCGGTGCGCGCCTTCGCGGCCCTGCCCGAGGCGGCCGCGCTGGCCGCCGCCAACAAGCGCATCGGCAACATCCTCAAGAAGAGCGAAGAGCCGGTGCAGGCGCAGATCAAGGACGCCCTGCTGGCCGAGCCGGCCGAGCAGCATCTGGCCGGCGCGCTGAAGATCACGGCCCAGGTGGCCGACGCGCTGTTCCACAACGGCGAGTACGCCGCCTCGCTGCGCGAGCTGGCGGCGCTCAGGGGTCCGGTGGATGCCTTCTTCGACGGCGTGATGGTGAATGCCGAAGACCCGGCGCTGCGCGCCAACCGCCTGGGCCTGCTGAAGAGCCTGCACGAGGCGATGAACCGCGTGGCCGATCTGTCCCGCCTGGCCAGCTAACCACCGTTCGCAAGCACCATGCCCTCGATGCGCTCCGACCACAGCCACAGCATGAAGCTCGTCATCCTGGGCCGTGACGGGACCATCAACCGCTACCGCGACGACCATGTGAAGTCGATCGACGAGCTCGAGCCCCTGCCCGGTGCGCTCGAGGCGGTGGCGCGCCTCAACCATGCGGGCTGGCACACGGTGATGGCCACCAACCAGCCCGGCATCGGCCGCGGCCTGCTGGACATGGCCTCGCTGAACGCGGTGCATATGCGTTTGAACCAGTTGCTGGCCGAGAAGGGCGGGCGGCTGGACGCGGTGTTCTTCTGCCCGCACACGCCCGAGGAGGGTTGTGCCTGCCGCAAGCCGCTGCCGGGCCTGATCGAGCAGATCGGCGAGCGCTTCGGCGTGGCGCTGCCGCAGGTGCATATGGTGGGCGCCAGCCTGCGCGACCTGCAGACGGCGCAGGCCGCCGGCTGCGTGCCGCATCTGCTGCGCAGCGACCGCCTCGGCAAGCTCGACGAGGCCCAGCTCCAGGCCTTGCTGGCCCAGGTGCCGGGCGCGCGCCTGCATGCCGACCTGACCCAGTTCGCCGACCATCTGATCCAGGACGAGCGCCGCGCCAAGGCCGATGCGCGCGGCGAGGCCATGCCGCCCGATACCGGCCCAGGTGATCTGAGCGAGTGATCACGATGGGCTTGTCCGTACTGCTTTCCGTGTTGAGGTCTGCCGTGCTGGTGCTGGTGCTCACCGCGACGGTGATCCCCTGGGCGCTGGCGGTGCTGGCCATCTCCGTGTTTGCGCGCGGCGACCGCGTCTACTGGGCCTGCGTGGGCTGGTTGCGCCTGGCGATCGCGGCCGCCAAGACCATCTGCGGCGTGGACTACCGCGTGCACGGCATGGAGAACCTGCCCAGCAAGGCCGAGCGGAACTCCGCGGTGGTGCTGCTTTCCAAGCACCAGTCCACCTGGGAGACCTTTGCCTACCCGACCCTGATGGCCCACCCGATGGCCTATGTGTTCAAGCGCGAGCTGCTCTATGTGCCCTTCTTCGGCTGGGCGATGGCGCGCATGGACATGATCCACATCGACCGCAGCAAGCGCGCCGAGGCCTGGGCCCGGGTGGCGGCGCAGGGCAAGCGCCTGGCGGCGATGGGGCATTGGGTCATCATGTTCCCCGAGGGCACGCGCATCGCGCGCGGCCGCAAGGGCGATTACAAGACCGGCGGCACGCGCCTGGCGATTGCCAATGGCGTGCCGGTGGTGCCCATCGCCACCAGCTCGGCGCGCTGCTGGCCGCCGCGCAGCCTGCTGGTGCGGCCGGGCGTGGTGGACATCTCGATCGGCAAGCCCATCCCCTCGGTGGGCCGCGAACCGGCCGAGCTGATGCGCGAGGTCGAGGCCTGGATCGAGGCCGAGATGCACCGGCTCGATCCCGAGGCCTATGCGCCCGCGGTCGGGCGCGTCGAGCGCACGCTGGCTTGAATCAGTACACTCGCAGGCCATGCTGAGACGTCTGGCCGGGCTCTTTTCCAAGAACGCACAGCTGTCGCTGTTCGACAGCGATGAGCCGCAGGCTGCGCCCCTGGTGAGCGCGCCGTCGGCGGCCCGGCCCGAGCGCCCCACGCCCTCGGCGCACAGCCGCGAGCTGCTGCTGGATGGCCACCGCGTCGGCTACGAGTTGCGCCGCGCGCGCCGCCGCAGCATCGGTTTCACCGTCAGCGAGCTGGGTCTGCGCGTCAGCGCGCCGCGCTGGGTGCCGCTGGGCGAGATCGAGCGCGCGCTGCAGGGCAAGTCCGGCTGGATCCTGCGCAAGCTGGTGGAGCAGCGCGAACGCGCCCAGCGCGTCGAGGCGGCCCGGGTGCAATGGGCCGATGGCTGCAGCGTGCCCTATCTGGGCGAGAGCCTGATCGTGGTGCTGGATCCGTCCGCCGCGCAGCACCCCGGCGGCGCGCGCTACGACAGCGGCGCGACCGATCCGCAGGCCACGCTGGCCTCGGTGGCACGCCACACCCTCTATCTGGGCCTGCCGCAGGGCGCCAGCGCCGAGCAGGTGCGCGATGCCGTGCAGGCCTGGCTGCAGCGCCAGGCCAAGGCCTTGTTCGAGCAGCGCTGCCGCCATTTCGCCGCCCAGCTGGGCGTGCACATGACCAGGCTGCGCCTGTCGTCGGCGCAAACGCGCTGGGGCAGCGCCAGCGCCGACGGCGTGATACGCCTGAACTGGCGCCTCGTCCACTTCGGCCTAGCCACCATCGACTATGTGGTGGCCCATGAGCTCGCGCATCTGCGCGAGATGAACCACAGCCCGCGCTTCTGGGCCCTGGTGCGTTCGGTGATTCCGGACTACGAGGCCTCGCGCGAGCGCCTGCGCCAGGCGGCCCTGCCCAGCTTCGAGGCCTGAACCTGGGACCTTTCCCCCTTTGGGGGGGCTTGCCGCAGGAAGGGGTGACCCTCACACTCGCGCCTGCAAGCTGTCATCACCCGCATCTGAGTTCACAAGGGTTTCTTCAAGTCCCTCGGAACTTACGGTGGCGCCAGGGCCCCGCATCCCCATGGATCCGGTAGACCCGCGCTTAGAACCGAAAAGTTGATGCCATAAAAAAGGCCCGACCCGCCGCCCCCTCCCGGGGGCGGCGGACACCGGTTGAGCCTAGACCGCCGAGAAGCGGTACACCCCGTTCTCATCCAGGCTGCGGCGCAAGCGCCCCGCCAGCCACAGCGCGTTCAGATGCGCCACCGACTCGCCCATCGCGAAGGTGGTCTGGTGCAGGTCGAGCTTGCGCTTGAACATCAGCTCCAACAATTCGGCCGCATGACAGGGCTTGGCCGTGCAGGCCTGCAGCACCTCGGCCAGGCGCTCGTCGTGGTGCTCCAGCAGCTGGTCCACGCGCGCATGCAGGCCGCGGAAGGGCTTGCCATGCGAGGGCAGCACCAGGGTCTCGGCCGGCAGGCTCAGCATGCGCTTGACCGAGTCCAGATAGAGGCTCAGCGGGTCGGCCTCGGGCTCCACATCCACCACGCTGACATTGGTGGAAATGCGCGGCAGCACCATATCGCCCGAGATCAGCAGGCCCTGGCTAGCGCTGTGCAGGCTGATGTGCTCGGGCGCATGGCCGTAGCCGGTGATGCAGCGCCAGTCGTGCCCGCCGATGCGCAAGACCTGACCCTCCATGAGGCGGCGGTAGCTGCTCGGCACCGCCGGCACCATGCTGGGGTAGTAGCTCGAGCGGGCGCGGATCTTGGCCTGCGAGTCGGGGTCGGTGAGGCCGTGGCTGGCAAAGAAATTGGCGGCCAGTTCGCCGCCCATGCCGACGGTGGAGCCGCTGGCCAGGCGCGCCAGGTTGTAGTCGGTCGCACTCATGTACAGGCGGCATTGCCACCGCTCCGTCAGCCAGGCCGCCAGGCCCATGTGGTCGGGGTGGAAATGCGTGACGATCACGCGCAGCACCGGCAGGCCGTCGAGGTGCGCGGCGAATACCTGCTCCCAGAGCGCCTTGGTGGCGTCGTTGTGGATGCCGCTGTCGACGATGCTCCAGCCAGCTTGGCCGTCGATCTCGTCGCGCAGCAGCCAGAGATTGATATGGTCCAGCGCGAACGGCAGGCCCATGCGCAGCCAGCGCACGCCGGGCTGCAGCTCCAGCACGCCGCCGGGCGCGGGCAGGGCATCGCCCATCGGGTAGGAGAGTTCGGATTCGCGCGGATTGGCCATGGGGGGACTGCCTGCCTTAGACTTACGTTTACGTTAACGTCACGTGAGCCCAAGTGTAGCCATGAGCACAGAGTCCAGCCCTCCGGCCAAGAAGAGCAAGGCAGCGGCACGTGCGGTCGAGCCGGCCTCGCGCCTGTTCACCATCACCGAGCTGGCCGCCGAGTTCGACATCACGCCGCGGGCGATCCGCTTCTACGAGGACATGGGCCTGCTGACGCCGGCGCGCGCCGGCCGCAACCGCGTCTACACGCACCGCGACCGCACCCGCCTGAAGCTCACCCTGCGCGGCAAGCGCCTGGGCCTGACGCTGCAGGAGGTCAAGCAACTGGTCGACATGTACGACTCCGAGTCCGACGCGGCGCCGCAGCTGAAGGCCTTTCTGGCGGTGCTGCAGCAGCACCGCCGCCAGCTCGAGCAGCAGCTCGACGACATCGAGGTCACGCTGGCCGAGATCGCCCAGCATGAGGAGCGCTGCCAGAGCCTGCTGGGCGAGGTGGCCAACAAGGCACGGCGCGCCTGAGCCGGCGCCGCAAGACGCCTAGGTTCAGGCTCAGGCCCGCAGCGCCAGCACGGGCCGCATCGCCATCGCCGCCAGGCCGTGGCGCAGGCTGGCCAGCAGGCTCACCAGCAGCAGGCCCGCCAGGGCCAGGCCCTGCGGCCAGGCGCCGCTGGGGCTGCGGTCGGCAAACTGGCTCAGGTATTGCTGGCCCAGCCACCAGGACAGCGGCAGCGCGATCAGCGCCGCCAGCAGCAGCAGCACAGCGAACTCGCGCAACAGCCGGGTCAGCGCCTGCAGCGAGGAGGCGCCATGCAGCTTGCGCAGCACCAGCTCGCGTGCATGGCGCTGCACCAGATAGGCGGCCAGCGCATAGACGCCGAAGCCGGCCAGGGCCAGGGCCAGCACGCCGGTGGCGCTGACCAGCTGGGCGATGCGCCGGTCGGTCTCGTAGGGCTCCAGCATGGCCTGCTCGACGCTCTCTACGCTGAAGGGTTCGCCCGGGAAGATGCGCTTCCAGGCCGGCGCCAGCAATTGCTCGGCAGTTTGCTCGGCCTGGCGGTCGGTCTGGTAGTGGGGCTTCAGGCGCAGGTTCAGCACCCAGAAGCCGCGCCGTTCGGCCAGCGCCTGCTCGCTGCGTTGCAGGCGCAGCATGTGCGGGCGCGGTAGCTCGCGCGTGCCCTCCAGGGTGAGCGCCGGCACGACGCCGACGATGCGCAGTTGCTCGCGCTGCTGGTTCAGCCCGACCATGGTCGAGGCCACCGTCTTGCCGATGGCCTCGGCGGCGCTGGCAAAGCCGAGCGCGCGGACGGCCGGCTCGTCGAGCACGATGGCATCGCGGCCGGCGCCCGCGAGCTCCCCGGCCAGCAGGGGCACCTTGTAGAAGGCGAAGAAGTCGCTGTCCAGTGCGCTCATGCGCAGCTTGGCCTGGCGGTCCTGGTAGCTGAAGTCGGCGTTGCGATCCAGGCGCGCGCTGCCCGGCACGCTGTCGGTCCAGGCCATGGCGCTGACCTCGGCGAGCTGTGCCAAGGCCTGGCGCAGGTCCTCGGCCTGCTGGGCGCTGGCGCCGGCCGGCATCGGCAGGGCCAGCGCGCCCTCGGGGTGGTAGCCGAGCTCGCGCTGCAGCACATGGCGGTTCTGCAGGCTCAGCAGCAGGGCCAGGCTGCAGACCAGCAGCGCGATGCCGAACTGCAGGCCGCTGAGCACGCGGCGCAGCAGCAGCCCGCCGCGGCCCTCGCTGGCCTGGCGCCCCTGCAGCGCCGCGGCCGCCTGCTGGCGCCAGGCCAGCCAGGCCGGGTAGAGGCTGACCAGCAGGCCCAGCAGCAGGCCGACCAGCAGCAGGCCGAGCAGGGGCAGCGGCTGCAGCAGCGCGTCGGGCATCGGGACGCGCAAGGCGTTCGTTAGCCACGGCAGCAGCAGCCAGGCCAGCAGCAGGGCCAGCGCCGAGGCCAGCAGGATGCTCAGCTGGGCTTCGACGGCGAATTGCAGCAGCAGCCGGGCCGGGCTCAGCCCCAGGCTCTTGCGGACCGCGATCTCGCGCTGGCGCTGCAGCGTGCGCACGCCGCTGAGGTTGACGAAGTTGAGCAGGGCCAGGCTCAGCAGCAGGGCGGCGATGGCGGCCAGCGCCGCCAGCACCTGCACGCGCAAGCGCCCCTCGCGGCCCTCGAAGGGCATCTCGGTCACCGGCAGGGCGCGCATGAAGGCGGCCTTGCGGCCCTTGGCGGTCCATTCCGGCGGCAGCTCTTTCATGATAGGGCTGGCGTCCAGCAGGGCCTGCGCCACCGCGCCGACCTGGGCGGCGCTGGCGCCCGGGAGCAGGCGGCCGTAGACCCGGCCGGCGATCATGAACCAGGCCTCGCGGGTGTCGCGATCGATGCCCGCGGCCGGCGCGTCGAAGCCGAGATAGGCCTCGGCGCGGAACTGGCTGCGCGACTGCGGCTCGGGCAGCACGGCCGCGACGCTGAGCGGGTGCTTGCCAAGCACCAGGGTCTTGCCGAGCACGGCGGTATGGCCGAACAGCTTGCGTGCCAGGCCCTCGGTGATGGCGATCGTGTCCGGGCGGCCCAGGCTGCTGCGCAGATCGCCTTGCAGCGCGCGCAGATTGAACAGCTCCACCAGGCTGGCGTCGGCGGCCAGGGTGCTGGCGCGCACGCTGCGCTCGCCCTGGCGCAGCGTCACCATGTCCTCGGACACGCGGCTGAGCAGCTGCACCGGTGCGCGCGCCTGTGCCAGTGCCTGGCTGAACACGAAGGGCGAGCCCAGGAACCAGTCTTCCTCGCGCCCCGGCATATTGCCGTGGAAGTCGATCAGCACGATGCGCTCGGGTGCCTGCAGGGCCGGGTCGGGCCGATAGCGCTCGCCCAGCAGAATGGCCAGCAAATAGCAGGCCGCCAGCGCCAGCGCCAGGCCGCCGATCAGCACCGCGGCGTTGAGCGGTTCGGCCAGCAACTGACGCCAGGCCACGCGCAGATCCAGAAATTTCATTGCCAGACTCCCTGTGCTCAGGCCGCGAGCGCGTCGACGAGGATGCGGCCGTCCAGCAGGCGCAGGCAGCGCGAGGCCTGTGCGGCATGTGCGGGCGAGTGGGTCACCATCACCAGGGTCGTGCCCTCTTCGTTGAGCTCGCGCAGGATGCGCATCACCTCGTCACCCTGGGCGCTGTCGAGATTGCCGGTGGGCTCGTCGGCCAGCAAGAGGGCCGGGCGCGCGACGATGGCGCGCGCAATCGCCACGCGCTGCTGCTGCCCGCCCGAGAGCTGCGAGGGCCTGTGGCCGGCGCGGTGCGCGATGCCCAGCCGCTGCATGGCCTGGTCCACACGCGCGCCATGCTCGCGCGCCGGCACCTCGCCGTACTCCAGCGCCAGCTCGATGTTCTCGCGCACGCTCAGGTCGTCGATCAGGTTGAAGCTCTGGAACACGAAGCCGATGCGGCCGCGGCGCAGGCGGCTCAGCTGGCGCTCGTTCCAGCCCGCCACGTTCTGGCCGTCGAACCAGTATTCGCCGCTGCTGGGCGCGTCCAGCAGGCCCAGGATGCTCAGCAGGCTGGACTTGCCGCAGCCGGAAGGGCCGGTGATGGCCAGGTACTCGCCCGCCTCGATCTCCAGGTCGATGCGGTTCAGCGCGGTGGTCTCCACCTCGGCGCTGCGATGCAGCTTGCTCAGGTTCTTCAGCTTGATCATGGGGGCTCTCCTCGTCCTCGTTCAGTTTTGCAGATTCAGCAGGGCGGCGTCGCCGTACTGGCGCACCTTGGAAACAACCACGCGCTCGCCGGGCGCGAGGCCGTCCAGCACCTCGATGCGGCCGGCGGCGCGGCGGCCCAGGCGCACGTTGCGGCGCTCGGCCTGGCTGCCCTTGGCGTTCAGCACATAGACCCAGGCGCCGCCGCTGTCGGCATAGAAGGCGCCATCGGCGATCAGGCGCGCGCGGCTGGGCTGGCCCAGGCGGATGCGCGCATCCAGGCTCTGGCCGGCCTGCAGACCCGGCGGCAGGCCCTGGGTGAATTCCATCTCGACGCCGAAGCGCCCTTCCTTCACCTGGGGCAGGCGCTGGGTCACCGTCAGGGGCCAGGTCTTGCTGGCGATGTCCAGGCTGGCGCGCAGGCCGGTCTGCAGGCGGTTCAGGTAGAACTCGTCGACATTGCCGACCAGCTTGAAGCTGGCGATATCGTCGATGCGGCCGAGCCGGTCGCCCGGTTTCACCGAGCCGCCCACCTGCAGGGCAAAGCCGCTCAGCTGGCCGTCGCGCGGGGCACGCGCCGACAAGCCGGCCGCGGCCTGGCGCACCAGCGCCAGGCCCTCGCTCAAGCCCCTGACGGCGCGCTCCAACTCGCCGATGGCCTGCTCGCGGGTGCGCATCTCGGCGGCGCCGTCTTCGCGCGCCTGCTCTAGCAGGCGCTGCTGCAGCGCTTGTTTCAGGCGCGCGTCCTCCAGCACCGCGGCCGAGACAAAGCCCTGCGCGGCCAGCTCCTGTTGGCGCTTGAGATCGGTGTTGGCGCGCTCGGCTTCATGGGCCAGATTGCTGAGGTCGCGGCGCTGCAGCGCGCGCGCGTTGGCCAGGCCGGTGCGCTGGCCGGAGAGGTTGGCGAGCTGCTGCGCCACCTCGGCCGAGCGCTGCAGCACCTCCTGCTCGCGCTGCGGGTTGGAGAGGCGGTAGAGCAGGGCGCCGGCCTTGAGCATCTCGCCATCGCGCACCAGCACCGCATCGACGCGGCCGCCCTCGGTGGCGTCCAGCAGCACTTGGTGCGCCGGCACGACCTGGGCGCGCAGGCTCAGTTCGTCGAGGAATTCGCCCTCCGCCACGGTCGAGAGGCTGAGCTCGGCGGCCGGCACCGAGAGGCCGCGCGGCAGGCTGGTGAACAGCAGCGCGCCCAGGCCCAGCAGGCCCAGCGCGGCACCGCCCCAGCGCAGCGGGCGCTGGTATTTGCGCCGCGGCAGGGGGCGGTCCATGGCGGCGCCCGAGGCGGGCGGAAGGCTGTGCAAATGTGCGCTCATCGCCACTTCAGTGCAAGCGCCGTGCCAGGGCGTCTTGCCGGGAGAAAGCCGCTGCCTGGGCGCGTCGGCGTCCGCAAGCGGACAGGTTCGACCGGGCTCACTGTCCGGAAGCGGACAGTGGCTGGATGGCGGCGCGCGCCGCTGCTATGGTGTTGCCCATGTCCATGCTGATACTCGACGACGACCCCGACGTGGGCCTGGCGGCCAAGCTGCTGCTGCAGCGCCGGCTCCCGCCGACCTGCCCGGTGCGGCTGCTGCAGCGGCCGGCCGAGCTGGCGGCTGCCCTCGAGGCCGAGCCGGTGGAACTGCTGCTGCTGGACATGAACTTCCTGCCCGGCCGCACCGACGGCGCCCAGGGCCTGGCGCTGCTGGAGCAGCTGCTCAGGCGCGGCGCGGCCGCGCCGGTGGTGATCGTGATGACGGCCTATGCCGAGGTGAATCTCGCGGTGGCGGCGCTCAAGGCCGGTGCCTTCGACTTCATTACCAAACCCTGGGACAACGCCAGGCTGGTGGCCACGGTGGCCGCCGCCCTGGCGAGCCGCCGGCCGGCCCAGGCGGCGGCCAATGCCTCGGCCCTGCTGGGCGAGGCGCGGCCGATGCAGGAGCTGCGCGCGCTGATCCAGAGCGTCGCGCCCACCGAGGCGAACGTGCTGGTGCTGGGCGAGATGGGCTCGGGCAAGGAGCTGGTGGCGCGCGAGCTGCATCTGCAGTCGGCGCGTGCGGCCGGCACCTTTCTGGCGGTGGACCTGGGCGCGCTGGCCGAGTCGACGCTCGAGAGCGAGCTGTTCGGCCACAAGCGCGGCAGCTTCACCGATGCGCGCAGCGAGCGCCCGGGGCGCTTCCAGGCGGCCGCGGGCGGCACGCTCTTCCTCGACGAGGTGGCGAACCTGCCGCTGGCCAGCCAGGCCAAGCTGCTCACCGCGCTGGAGCGCCGCGAGGTCACGCCGCTGGGCGCCGACCAGCCGCAGGCCATCGACGTGCGCATCGTCAGCGCCACCAATCTGGACGAGGCCGCGCTGTTCGACCCGCAGCGCTTCCGCGCCGATCTGCTCTACCGCCTCAACACCATCGTGCTGCGCGTGCCGCCGCTGCGCGAGCGCCGCGAGGACGTCCCGCTGCTGTGCCAGCACTACCTCTCGCAATACGCGGCCCAGTACGCCAAGCCGCCGCGCCATTGCAGCGAGGCGGCGCTGGCGGCCCTGCGGGCGCACGACTGGCATGGCAATGTGCGCGCCCTGCGCCATGCCTGCGAGCGCGCGGTGATCCTGGCCCAGGGCGATCGCTACGAGTACGCCGACTTCGGCCTGCGCGCCGGCCCGGCGCCGGCCTCGCTTGAGCCGGCCCCCGCGCAACACCTGACCCTGCACCAGCGCGAGCGCGCCGCGCTCGACGAGGCGCTGCGCCAGGCCCAGGGCAATATCAGCCAGGCCGCGCGCCTGCTGGGCCTGAGCCGGGCGGCCCTGTACCGCCGCATGGAAAAGCATGAGCTCTGAGTTGCGCCGTGGCCAGTGGCTGCGCGCCCGCGTGGTGCTGGCCGCCGCCCTGCTGGCCCTGGGCAGCGCCGGCCTGCTGGCCGCCGCGGGTTCGCCGCGCGTGCAGCTGCTGCTTGGCCTGGCGATGGCGGGGCTGGCCGGCTGGGGCTGGCGGGCGCTGGCGCGCCTGCAATGGCCGGCGCCGGCGCTGCAGGCCGAGCCGGCGCAGCCGCAACAGGATCTGCAGCAGCGCCTGCTGTTGCTGGAGGGCGAGCTGGAGCATGTGCCGGTGGCGCTGTTCCGCTGCAGCGCCGGCCAGGTGCGGGCGCTGAACGCGCGCGCACGCCGTTTGCTGGCGCCCGGCGGCGCGCAGGAGCGCGCCGAGCTGCTGCGGGAGCTGGCCGAGGCGCAGGGCGAGGCCGGCCGCGCGCTGCTGCACATCGCCACCGAACGCGGCCTGGAGCGCTGGCTGCTGGCCGCCAGCGCCATGACGCTGCAGGGCGAGCCGGTGCGCCTGCTGGCCCTGCTGCCGCTGGAGTCGGAGCTGGAGGCCGAGACGCTGAAGGCCTGGCGCCAGCTGGTGCATGTGCTGACGCACGAGATCATGAATTCGCTCACCCCGATCGCCTCGCTCGCGCGCAGCGCGCAGGAGCTGCAGGGCGATGCCGAGCGCGCGCAGGACCTGGCCCTGGCGCTGGACACGGTGGCGCGACGTGCCGAGGCGCTGGCGCGCTTTGTGGCGGACTACCGGCGCGTCAGCGACTGGCCCGAGCCGCGGCCCGAGCCGGTCGAGCTGCAGGCCCTGTTCGCGCGCCTGGAGCAGCTGGTGGCCGCGGGCTGGCGCGCGCGCGGCGGCCAGGCGCGCTTCCAGGTGCAACCCGACTCGCTGAGCCTGATGGCCGACCCTGGCCAGCTGGAGCAGGCCCTCATCAACCTGATGAAGAACGCCGCCGAGGCCACCGCCGAGCTGGTCCAGCCCAGCCTGGAGGTGCAGGCACGGCTCACGCGCGGCGGCCGCCTGGCCATCAGCGTGCGCGACAACGGCCCCGGCGTGCCGCAGGGCCTGGAGCAGCAGATCTTCATGCCCTTCTTCAGCGCGCGTAGCAGCCCCGCCGGCGGCGGTGCCGGATCGGGCATCGGCCTGGCGGTGGTGCGCAACCTCGTGCACGGCATGGGCGGCACGGTGCGCTATGTGAAGCCGCCCACCGGCGGGGCCTGCTTCGTGCTGAGCTTCTGAGCCCGCCGCTGCCTACTTGACCTGCAGCCGGTTCAGGTACTCGACCAGCATGAGGATGCGGCCCCGCACATAGACCTCGGGGTCGTAGGGCATGTCGCCGTAGTACTCGGCCGCCTTGAGCTTGTAGTCGGTGCCGAACACGGGCATGTCACGCGAGCCATGGCTGCTGCCGCTGCCGTCGATCACCTCGTAGACGCGTGCCACCGGGAACACGCCGCCGTTGCGCTTGGCCAGGGTGGTGAGATCGGCGGCGCTCTTCTTGAGCAGCTCGTTGAACGGGCCATTGCCCTTGGCGCTTTCGCCATGGCAGGCGGCGCATTTGCTCATGTACTCGCGCTGGCCCAGATCGACCTTGCCCTGTGCCAGGGCCAGCGCCGAGCCGCCCAGCAGGGATGCAATCAGCAGACACCGGGAAATCGTAGGAGTTGTCATGACAGCTCTCCTCGGATTGACGCGCAGGTGCGCCTGCCCATCTTCCCGCGGTGACGGCGCGCCGTGCTGCGCTGGATCAAAGCTTCAGCCCAGCACGCGCAGCAGGAAGCGGTTCAGCTCCTCGATCTCCTCGTTGCAGACCTCGTGCTGCATCGGGTATTCATGCCATTCGGGCGCATAGCCCAGGCGCAGCAATTCGTCGCGTCCGGCCGCGCCGCGGTCCAGCGCC
Source organism: Paucibacter sediminis (assembly GCF_030254645.1). Taxonomy (NCBI): domain Bacteria; kingdom Pseudomonadati; phylum Pseudomonadota; class Betaproteobacteria; order Burkholderiales; family Sphaerotilaceae; genus Roseateles; species Paucibacter sediminis. The sequence continues at coordinate 764,113 of NZ_CP116346.1, read as the reverse complement.
ACCACCGGGTCCTGCCGGCCATGGGCCAGCAGGATGGGCGTGGCGGCGTTGGCGGCATGACGCTCGGCCGCGGTGCTGTCCAGCAGCGGCAGATAGCCCGACAGGCCGACGATGCCGGCCAGGCGCTGTGGGTAGCGCAGGCCGGTCAGCAGCGCCATCGCGCAGCCCTGCGAGAAGCCCATCAGCACGATGCGCTCGGCGGCGATGCCGCGCTCGCGCTCGCGGTCGATCAGCGCGGCAATCGCGGCCTGCGAGGCGCGCAGGCCGGTCTCGTCCTCGCGCCGCTCGAGCTGGGTGCCGAGGATGTCGTACCAGGCCGGCATGCGGTAGCCGCCGTTGATGGTGACGGGGATCTGCGGCGCATTCGGCAGCACGCAGCGCAGGCCGCCGATGGCCTGCAGGTCCAGGGCCTGGCAGACCGGCACGAAGTCGCGCCCGTCGGCGCCCAGGCCATGCAGCACGATCAGGCTGGCGCGCGGCGTGGCCTGGGTCTGCAGTTCGATGCAGTCGAGAAGAGGGGGCTGGTTCATGCGCGCATCCTAGTCGGGCTGCAACCAGAACGCCTTGCGCTGCAGCGGTGTGGCCTCGGGCAGCAGCGGGTTCGAGAGCCTCAGCACCAGGCGCTGTGCGATCTGGTGGCGGGCCAGCAGGGCGCTGTAATGGCGCTGGAAGAGCTTGTCCCAGCTGCCGTCGGCGAGGCATTCCTCCAGGCCCTGGCGCAGCTGCTCGGCGGCCTCGGCATGCTGGGGCGCGAGGAAGTAGTAGGAGGCCGTCGGGTAGTAGAGCATCACATGCGGCGCGATCACCAGGCCCTCGTCGGCGTGCATGGCCAGCTCGGCATCCACCTCCATGATGGAGCGCGGAAAGTAGTCGATGCGGCCGCGCGCGAGCATGCGGAACAGGCCCTCGTAGGAGCTGGAGGTGCCGACGTTCAGGCCGTTGGCGCGCAGCACCTCGGCATCGGGCCAGTCATGCCCCTGGCCGGCCACCAGCGGCGCCAGCTCGGCGAGGCTGCGCAGCTTGCGCCAGAAGGGCACATCGGCCTGGCGTATCAGCATCAGGCGCCAGCCCAGCAGGCCGCGGTCCACCGGGATGCGCACCGGGATCAGGCCCATGGCCTCGCGCTCGCGGTTGGTCATGGTCCACATCAGGTCGAGCTCGTTGCCGCCATGCGCCATCTCCACCATGGTGCGGCCCTGGGCCATCGTCATCGGCAGCGCCTGCAGGCGGTAGGGCTTGCTGCCGCGGCCCAGCGCGAGCTGCAGCAGCTCGACCATATAGGCCTGCTGCGGGTCCGGCATCTTGTTGTGGCGCGGGTAATGCAAGGGCTGCGGCTCGCCGCCCGGCGCGCGCGGCGGGCGCAGCGGCGCCGCCCATGAGGAGGCGCCGGCCAGCGCGGCCGGCAGCCCGCTCAGCAGCCAGCGGCGGCGCCGTATCAGCATGGGAGGGCGGCCCGCTGGACCGTGGTGGTGGTGTTCATCGGCATGGGCTCCAATGCCCTGGACTTGCCGCAACGGTAACCCATTTCGGCCCCGCCCATCGACCGGGCTTGCCCGGCTGGCGGTCCGGATCCGAGCCTTGCCGGTCCGGATCTGCCCGACGCGCCGGGCCGCCGGGCGCTATCGTGGCTGCCTCAACCAGAGGCGCCCACCATGCTGCAACTCCGACCCAATTGCGAATGCTGCGACCGCGACCTGCCGCCCGACTCGACCGAGGCGCGCATCTGCTCCTTCGAGTGCACCTTCTGCGCCAGTTGCGTGACGCAGCGCCTGGCCGGGGTCTGCCCCAACTGCGGCGGCGATTTCGCGCCGCGGCCGCGCCGTGTGGGCGCGGTGCTGGCGCGCAACCCGGCCTCCACCGAGCGCGTCTTCAAGCCCCGCCCGCTTGGCTAAAGCCCGAGCTCGCGCAGGATCGCCTCGCGCAGGGCCTGGGCCTCGGGGCTGGCGAGCTTGCGCGGATGCGGCAGGCGCACCTGGAAGCTGGCCTGGATGGTGGTGGGGCGCGGCGAGAGCACGAGGATGCGGTCGGCCATGTAGATGGCCTCCTCCACGTCGTGGGTGATCAGCAGCACGGTGTGGCGCTCCTCCGCCAGGATGCGCAGCAGCTCGGTGCGCATGCGCATATTCATCAGCGCATCGAGGGCCGAGAAGGGCTCGTCCATGTAGAGGATCTCGGGCTTGACGACGAAGGCGCGCGCCAGCTCGGCGCGCTTGAGCATGCCGCCCGAGAGCTCGTGCGGATAGCTGGCCTCGAAGCCCTTCAAGCCCACCATCGCGGCGTAGTGATCGGCCAGCGCGGCGCGCTCGTCGTGGCGCGCACCATGTTCGGCATCGTTGAGGCCGAACATCAGGTTCTGCTGCACCGTCAACCAGGGGAACACCGAGCCATGCTGGGAGATCACGATGCCCTTGGGGCTGGGGCCGCGTTGCGCGGCGCCGTCCACCCGCACGCTGCCGCTGTCGGGCTGCTCGAAGCCCGCGATGATGTTCATCAGGGTGGACTTGCCGCAGCCCGAGGGGCCGACGATGGCGACGAACTCGCCGTCGTCCACCGTGAAGCTGACGCCGCCGATGACCGGCAGCGCGCCCTGGGCCGAGACGAAGTTCTTCTTGATGTCGCTGACGACGATCTTGTGCTGGTTTGCTTGCTTAGCGGACATAGCGCCATTTCACCGTCTTGAGTCGCTCCAGCAGGCGCGTGGCGCCGTCCAGCAGCAGGCCGATGATGCCGATGATGATCATGCTGGCGATCACCAGGTCGTAGCGGTTGCCGGCATTGCGCGAGTCCATGATCAAGTAGCCCAGGCCCGAGCGCAGCGCGATCATCTCGGCCGCCACCACCACCAGCCAGGCCACGCCGATGCCGATGCGCATGCCGACGATGATCTCGGGCAGCACCGCCGGTATCACCACGCGGCGGAACAGCACCGTGCGCGAGACCCCGAAGTTGGCGGCCGCGCGCAAGTAGCGGCGCTCGATGGTGTGCACGCCCGAGGTGGTCTGCACGATCATCGGGAACACCGAGGAGATGAAGATCAGGAAGATCGGCGAGACATCACCGACGCCGAACCAGAGGATGGCCAGCGGGATCCAGGCGATCGGCGAGATCGGCCGCAGCATCTGGAAGATCGGGTTGAAGGTGCGGTAGGCGCCGCCCACCCAGCCCATCCACAGGCCCAGCGGGATCGCCACCAGCATCGCCAGGCCGAAGCCAATGCCCACGCGCAGCAGCGAGGCGCTGATGTGCTCCCACAGCGTGCCGTCCTCGGCCAGCTCCCAGGCGCCGGTGAGCACCTGCCAGGGGGTGGGGAAGATGGCGCTCTCGGTGCGCAGCACCACCTGCCACCAGAGGATCACGATGGCCGCGATCACGAGCAGCGGCGGCAGGATTTTGGCCAGCCGTTGATGCGGGGAGCTTGGGTTCACGATAGTTGCTTGATCCAGGCGCGCAGGCGCCAGTTGAGTGTCTCCCAGCCCGGCGCGGGATGGGGTGCGACGATCACGCTCAGCTGCCCGCTGGCATGCGCGGTGCAGGCAAAGCTGTAGCTGGAGGCTACTTCGAAGGGCAGGCGGAAACTCTGGCCGGGCATGATGAGCGCCGGGCCGAACACCTGCGGCACCTCGTCGAGATTGCGCAGCAGCAGCACATCGTTGGCGCCCAGGGTGAGGTGGATGCGCTCGGGCAGGATCTCGACCTGGTCGCCCGCCATGCGGCGTGCCCAGGTACCCTTGGGGATCTCGAACAGCTCGTCGCGGCGGGCGGGGGCGAGCGGGGCCAGCGCGGCCCAGGCCAGTGCGGCCAGCAGCAGCGTCAGGGTCAACGCAAGCGGGCGCAGCTTCACAGGCTCAGCAGCAGCTGCAGATCGTGCACATAGTCCTTGGGGCCATGGCCGTAGGGCATCATGCCGCGCAGCTTGCCCGCGCGGTCGATCAGGTAGACCGAGGACGAATGGTCCACCGCATAGCCGCCCTTGGTGGCGAGCTTGTTGGCCACCACGCCATAGCTGGCGCGCACCGCCGCCAGGGCCGCGGGCTGGCCGGTGGCGCCGATGAAGCTGGCGTCGTAGGCGGCCAGGTAGCGCTTCATCTGCGCGGTATCGTCGCGCTCGGGGTCCACCGTCACATAGACCACCTGCACCGCCTCGCCGGCCTTGCCCAGCGCCTGGCGCGCCTGCACCAGGGTGCCCAGCGTGATCGGGCAGACCTCGGTGCAATGGGTGAAACCGAACACCAGCAGCACCAGCTTGCCACGGTAGCGGCTGAGCTTGAGCTCGGCGCCATCGGAGCCCTGCAGGCTGAATTCGGGCGCGGCATGCGGGGGCTCGAACACGCCGGCCTTGAGCCGGGCGGTGGCGGCCAGCAGGGGCGTGGCCAGCAGCAGCGCGAACAGGGAGAGCAACAGATGGCGCATCATGAGGGCGGGTTCAAAGCGTGATGGCACTGGCCTTGGCCGCCTTGGCAAAGCTCTCGTCCATGTATTTCTCATAGGGCACCGGGGCCTTGAGCGTGCCGGCCTCGATGGAGAGCTGCATCAGCTCCTCGAACTCGCTGCGTATCATGCGCAGATCGCCGTAGGTGACGCGGTCGGTGGGGTTCTCCATCACGAAGCGGATGATGTTGGGATCCTGGTTGAAGTACTTGCGGCCGGCGGCGATCGTCACCGCCTTGTTGCGGTTGTCCTGCTTCTGGTCCAGCCACTGGCCGGCGCCCAGCACCAGATTCACCAGCTCCTGCACCGCGGGCCGGTTGTCGCGGATCAGCTCCTCGCGCACCGTCAGCACGCAGCAGATGTAGTTGCGCCATTCGTCGCGCGTCATGCGCAGGGCACGCGCATAGCCGGCGCGCTGGGCGGCGGCGCCGAAGGGCTCGCCGGTGCAATAGGCGTCCACCGCCTTGGCATAGAGGGCGGCCGGCATGTCGGGCGGCGCCATCTCGACGATCTGCACGTCCTTGGGCGTCATGCCCTCGCGCGCCAGCATCTTGCGCAGGAACAGGAAGTCCACCGCAAAGCGGCTCGGTATCGCGATGCGCTTGCCGGCCAGGTCCTTGAACTTCTGATAGGTCGAATCGCTGCGCACCATGATGACGGCGCCCGAGCGATGGCCCAGCGAGACGATCTTCACCGGGATCTTCTTGTCCGCCAGGTCCATCACCAGCGGCGCCAGCATATAGGCCGCCTGGATGCGGCCCGTCATCAGCGATTCCTTGATCTCGGGCCAGCCGTTGTACTTGCTGTATTCAAAGGCATGCTTGCCGCCGGCGGTCTGGTTGGTCACGCAGGCCACCGGCAGGGTGAGGTTGCAGGTCACCGGCAGGCCGCCCACCAGCAGGGGCGCGGCGGCGGCACGGGCCGGCAGCGTGGGCAGCGCCAGGGCCGCGGCGCCGCACAGCAGCTGGCGGCGCGCCAGGCCTTGGATGTGATGAGGGTCGGGTGCTTGCATGGGCTGGCTTCGGGTGCGTGCGCGCATTTTCCGACAGGGCCGCGCCGGCGGGCAGGCGGAAGACCACTAGGGCGACAAGGCCGCGGCGCCTTCGCGTGCGTCCGCCCAGGCCTTGCGGCGCAGGCCATCGGACTCGCCGCTGCTCTCCATCTCCTGCAGCACGGCGGTGAGCGCCGGCAGCAGCTGCGCATGGCTGCGGTGCAGCACCGGGTAGAGTGAGCTGCTGTACAGCGGCGCCGTCAGCGGCACCAGCCCTTCCAGCTGGGCCGGCCGCAAGGGCGCCTGCCCGGAGGCCAGGGTCAGCAGACCGATGTCGACCACGCGCAGGCGCAGCAGGCGCAACACGTCGTCGGGCGTGGTGGCCTCGACGCGCCGCGCCACCTCGCCGAGCAGCTGCTCGAGCAGGAGGATGCCGCGCTGGTGCGCCACCCGCAGCGGGCGCAGCTCGGCCATGTCATGCGGCTGCAGGGCCGCATCGCCGACGAAGCCCCAGACCTCGACGCGCGAGATCGCCACCGGCACCAGCAGGAGCTGGGGGCGCCGATCGACGATGCTCGCGATGCGCAGGGGCTCGCCATCCAACTGGCCCAGCTCGGTGAGGCGCAGCGAACGGCGCAGCGGCAGGGGCTCGAACTCCAGCACCTGCCCGAGCCGCTCGAAGGCCCGCCTGAGCACCGCCCGCCCGGCCGGCGCCAGGCCGCTGCGGTCGTTGCTGTCGGTGGCAAAGCGCCAGCGCTGCGGCGCGGCCCAGGCCTGCCGCGAGGCCGCCGGCAGCAGCCCGATCAAGAACATGCGCCGAGGCGCGCTGAGCTGCATGGCGGCCCTTCCGTGACGATGCCTGCGGTTGTTCTTTTTCTCCCTGCGGTGGCCCATGCATTCTGAACCCGGCGCGGGGCAAAGAACAGGGGCGGCGGGCGCCGTACACTGCCGCGCCACACCTGCCCTGGAGAGCTGCGTATGACCGACAACGCCACCGCGTCCGCCCGTGAGCTGGCCACGCGTTTCTGGGCCACCGCGAATGCCGCCGATTGGCCAGCATTCGCCGCCCTGCTCGACCCCGAGCTGGTCTACGAGGTACCGCAGACACGCGAGCGCGTGTGCGGCCGCGCTGCCATGACGGAGTTCTTCCGCACCTGGCCGGGCAGCTGGCAGGTCGAACTGCTGCAGCTGATCGCCGACGAAAAATCGGCCGTGACGGTGTTCGACTTCGTCACGCCCAGCGAGCCGCGCATGCGCGGCATCACCTTGTTCGCCGTCGAGGCCGGCTTGATCACCAAGCTGACCGACTACTGGCCCGAGGATTACGAGCCGCCGGCGCGGGCCACCGCGGTGGTGCAACGCTACTGACCGAGCCGCAGGGCCTGCTGGCAGCGTTCATCCGTGCGGCGGACCGGCGCACTTACCATGGCGGCCAAGATCGATCTCCGGAACTCCCGCATGCATGACCGCCAGGCGCTGGACGCCATCTATGCCCATGTGCAGCCCCTGCTGGGCCAGGGCCGCGTGGCCGATTACATCCCCGAGCTGGCCCATGTGCCGCGCGAGCAGTTCGGCATGGCCATCGTCAAGCTGGACGGCGAGGTGCTGCAGGTAGGCGCGGCCGAACAGCGCTTTTCCATCCAGAGCATCTCCAAGCTCTTCGCCCTGGTGCTGGCGCTGCAGAGCGAGGGCGAGGCGCTGTGGCAACGCGTTGGCCGAGAGCCTTCGGGCACGCCCTTCAATTCCCTGGTGCAGCTGGAGGCTGAGGGCGGCAAGCCCCGCAACCCCTTCATCAATGCCGGCGCTCTGGTGGTGACCGATGTGCTGTGCAGCCGCTTCGCCACGCCCGAGAACGCGCTGGTGGGCCTGATGCGCCGGCTCAGCGGCAACGCGGCGCTGGACTACAACCTCAAAGTGGCCCAGTCCGAACGCCGCCACAGCGATCGCAATGCGGCCATGGCGCATTTCATCGCCAGCTTCGGCCGCCTGGCCAATCCGGTGGATCGCGTGCTGGATGCCTATTGCAGCCAATGCTCGATCGAGATGAACTGCGTAGAACTGGCGCGTGCGGCTCTCTTGTTGGCCCAGCATGGCAGCGTGCCGCACAGCGGCGAGCGGCTCCTGACGCCCAGCCTCGCCAAGCGCATCAGCGCCCTGATGCTGACCTGCGGCACCTATGACGCGGCGGGTGACTTCGCCTTCCGTGTCGGGCTGCCGGCCAAGAGCGGCGTGGGCGGTGGCATCGTCGCGCTGATACCTGGGCGCTGCGGCATCTGCGTCTGGTCGCCGGGCCTGGACGAGACCGGCAACTCGCTGGCGGGCACGGCAGCGCTGGAGATGTTCACGACCCTCACCGAGCGTTCGATCTTCTGAGCGCAACCTGGGCGTACTCAGCGCCGCAGGTCCTCCGCCAGTTCCAGCCCGCGTACCAGGCACAGGGCGGCAGCCCCGCTGGCCTGGGCCGCCTGCAGGCGCTCACGCGTGGTGATGCCGCCTATGCCCACCACCGGCCGCCCCGCCATGCGCACCCACCAGGCCAGGTTGTCCAGGCCCTGCGGCTGCCAGGGCATCTGCTTGGTGCTGGTGGCCCAGAGCGGCCCGCAGGCGATGTAGTGCGGCGCCAGGCCGCGTGCGCGCGCCAGCTCCCAGAGGCTGTGGCTTGAAATGCCCAGGCGCACATCGGGCTGCAGCAGACGTGCGCGCGCCGCGGCGGGCAGGGCGGCCCAATCCTCCTGCCCCAGGTGCAGGGCGCGCGCGCCGCAGTCCAGCGCCAGCTGCCAGTGATCGTTGATCCAGAGCCGGGCCTGGCCCTGCTGCGCCCCCTGCAGCGCTTGCTCGATGGCGCCGCGTAGCGGGACGGCGGCATCCGCCTGCTTGATGCGCAGCTGGATCTGGCTGAAGCGCCCGCCCGAGGCCAGCTCGGCCACGCGGCCTGCGTCCTCGGTGATGGCGTAGAGCCCGGGCCGGAAATCAGCGGGTGGCAGCTCGCCACGCAAGACCTGGCCCCAGCGCGCCGGTGAGAACTCGTCGCCAAAGCTCATCACCGGCATGGCACTTGCGTCCTGCATGAAGCCTGGATTGGGGCGCACCGGGCCGGCGCCTGCGCCGGCGGCGTAGCCATCGCGCACCGCCGTCCAGCTGAGCATCTTGGCCAGCAGCACCGCGTCGGGCAGTGGATAGCCGCGCGCCAGCGCCGCGGCGGCGGCGCTGGCGAAGCTGCAGCCGCTGCCGTGATGGTGGGCGGAGGGCAGGCGCGGCAGGGATAGCCAGCCATCGGCCAGTTCGCTCGCAAGCCAATCGAGGGCCAGGTCTTGCGCGGCCGGGTCGAGTGTGTCGCCGCCGGTCACGCAGCAGGCCTGGGCGCCCAGCGCGCGCAGCGCGCGTGCCAGTTCCGGCTCGGAACCTGCCTGCGGCGCGAGGCCCAGCAGGCGTTCGGCCTCGCGGCGATTCGGCGTGACGAGGGTGGCGCGCGGCAGCAGCAGCTCGCGGTAGGCGGCGATCAGGGCGGCATCGGCAAAGGCGGCGCCGCCGGCGCTGGCGCCCAGCACCGGGTCCACCACCAGATCCACCCTGCCATCGCGGCGCAGTGCATCGACGCAGCGCGCCACCGCCGCCACCGCATCGACGCTGGCCAGCAGCCCGGTCTTGATGACGCGCGGGCGCAGGTCGGCGGCCAGCGCGTCGAGCTGGCCCTGCAGCTGCGCGCCGGGCAGCGCGTGCACGGCCGCGACGCCGCGCGAATGCTGGGCCGTGACGGCCGCCACCACCGGGCACAGATGCACGCCCAGGGTGGCGGCGGCGCGCTGGTCGGCGCTCAGGCCGGCGCCGCCCCCGCTGTCGGTGCCGGCCACGGACCAGATGATCGGTGGGGCCGGGTCTTGCTGCCAATCAGCGTCGCTGGCCCAGGGCGAAGGCAGGCAGGGATGCGGCTGGCTCATGACAGCACAAAGGCGTGGCCGCTTACCGGCGTCGAGGGCACGGCGAAGTCCTGCGCCGGCATCACGCCGGCCAGGTACGCCTGGCGGCCGGCGCGCACCGCGTCGCGGAAGGCGTGAGCCATGCGCACCGGGTCGCGTGCCTGTGCCACCGCCGAGTTCAGCAGCACCGCGTCATAACCCAGCTCCATGGCCTGGGCCGCGTGCGAGGGCGCGCCCAGGCCGGCGTCGACGATCAGCACGGCCTCCGGCAGGCGCTCGCGCAGCGTGCGCAGGGCCCAGGGGTTGAGCAGGCCCTGGCCGGAGCCGATCGGCGCGCCCCAGGGCATCAGCACGGCGCAGCCGGCGTCCAGCAGGCGGCGGCACAGCACCAGATCGTCGGTGCAATAGGGCAGCACGGTGAAGCCCAGCTTCACCAACTCGCTGGCCGCGGCCAGCAGCTCGAAGGGGTCGGGCTGCAGGGTGTGCTCGTCGCCGGTGACCTCCAGCTTGATCCAGGCGGTGTCGTAGAGCTCGCGCGCCATGCAGGCCAGCTGCACCGCCTCGGCGGCGCTGCGGCAGCCGGCGGTGTTGGGCAGCAGGCGCGCGCCCTGGGCGCGCGCTGCCGCCAAGGCCATGGCCACGAAGCCGTTGTCGCCCCCCTGGGCGCTGCGCTTCAGGCCCACGGTGAGCAGCTGGGTTTGCGAGGCCTTCACCGCCTCGGCCAGCAGCTGCGGGTTCGGGTAACCGGCGGTGCCGAGCAGGAAGCGGCTGGCGAGCGGCACGCCGGCGATTTCAAAGCTGTCCGTCATGGGTTCAGCCTCCTACGATGGGTTGGAACAGCAGCACCTGGTCGCCCTCGGCGAGCATGGTGCCGGGTCTTGCCTCGCGCGCCACGAAGCGGCCGTTCACGGCCGTGGCCACGCTCCGCGGCTCGCGTTGCAGCAAGGCCAGCAGCTCGGCCAGATTGCTGCCGGCCGGCAGCTCGCGGGGTTGCTCGTCGATCAGGATCTGGATGTTCATGGCAGGCTGGCCAGCTGGGTTTGCGTCAGCAGGCGCTGCACCAGGGCGGGCGCCAGCAGCCAGCCATGGCGGAACAGGCCGTTGAGCTGGATCAGGCCGGGCGCGCTGTGCGCATGCGGGCGGTGGTGGGGCAGGGCGGGGCGCAGATTGCGGTCCAGCCGCGTGATGCGGGCCTCGCCCAATTGCGGCATCAGGCTGTGGGCCGCGGCCATCAGCTCCACCGCGCTCTGCAGGCTGACGGGCGAGCGGTCCTCGCTCTCGATCTCGCTGGCGCCGATCAGCAGCTCATCTGCGCTGCGCGGCACCAGGTAGACGCAATGGCGCGGGTGCATCAGCCTCAGCGGCCGGCGCAGGCCATGCCCGGCCAGTTCCAGCGTCAGCACCTCGCCGCGCACGCCGCGCAGCGGCAGGGTGGGGCGGGCGCCGAGGCCGCGCGTGTCGATGGCCCAGTCGGCGTGGACTTGCTCGCCGTCGCTGAGCGTGATCCGACCGGCCTGGACCTCGGCCACCGGGCGCTGCCAATGCCACTGCACGCCAGCCGCCGAGCTGTGCAGCGCCTGCATGGCCTGCAGCGGATGGATCAGCCCCTCGCCGGGCAGCAGCCAGGCCCGCGGGCCGGCGGGCAGCGCCGGCTCCAGCTCGCGCAGCTGGGCCGCGCTGAGCGGCTGCGGCGTCGGGAAGGATGAGAGGTCCGCGCCGGCCTGCTGCAGGCGCTGCAGCACGCGCGCCGCGGCGCCCTGGTCGGGGCGGTGCGCCAGCAGCAGGCTGCCCTCGGTCTGCAGGCGCACCGGCTGATGCAGCGCGGCGACGATGGCGGGCCACAGGCGCAGCGATTGCCAGCCGAGCACCGCCACCTCGGCCTCGGCGCGGTCCAGCTCGGCCAGCGGGCTGAGCATGCCGGCGGCCGTGAAGGCGGCGGCGCCCTGGCCATCGAAGGCGGGCGCGGGGCCGGGGCCGGCGTCCCAGACCCGCACCTCATGGCCGGCGCGCGCGAGCGCCCAGGCGAACAGGCGGCCGGCCAGGCCGGCGCCGGCGATGGCGATCTTCTTCGCCATCTCAGGCCTTCGCGATCGGGATGTAGAGCTCGCTGCCCTGCGCCTTGAACTCGGCGCTCTTGGCTTCCATCCCGGCCGCCATGCCCTCGGCGTATTCGCGCACATCCTGCGTGATCTTCATCGAGCAGAACTTGGGCCCGCACATGGAACAGAAGTGGGCCACCTTGGCGCTGTCCTTGGGCAAGGTCTCGTCGTGGAACTCGCGCGCGGTCTCGGGGTCGAGGCCGAGGTTGAACTGGTCCTGCCAGCGGAATTCGAAGCGGGCCTTGGAGAGCGCGTCGTCGCGGGCGCGTGCGCCCGGGTGGCCCTTGGCGATATCGGCCGCGTGGGCGGCGATCTTGTAGGCCATCAGGCCGGCCTTGACGTCGTCGCGGTTCGGCAGGCCCAGATGTTCCTTGGGCGTGACGTAGCAGAGCATGGCGCAGCCGAACCAGCCGATCATGGCCGCGCCGATGCCCGAGGTGATGTGGTCGTAGCCGGGCGCGATGTCGGTGGTCAAGGGGCCGAGCGTGTAGAAGGGCGCCTCGTCGCAGTGCTTGAGCTGCTCGGTCATGTTCGCCTGGATCATGTGCATGGGCACATGGCCGGGGCCCTCGATCATGGTCTGCACATCGTGCTGCCACGCGATCTTGGTGAGCTCGCCCAGGGTGCGCAGCTCGGCGAACTGGGCCTCGTCGTTGGCGTCGGCCAGCGAGCCGGGGCGCAGGCCGTCGCCGAGCGAGAAGCTGACGTCGTAGGCCTTCATGATCTCGCAGATCTCTTCGAAATGCGTGTAGAGGAAGTTCTCCTGGTGGTGGGCGATGCACCACTTGGCCAGGATGGAGCCGCCGCGCGAGACGATGCCGGTGCGGCGCTTCACCGTCATGGGCACGAAGGGCAGGCGCACGCCGGCGTGGATGGTGAAGTAGTCGACGCCCTGTTCGGCCTGCTCGATCAGGGTGTCGCGGAACAGCGCCCAAGTGAGGTCCTCGGCCACGCCACCTACCTTTTCAAGTGCCTGGTAGATGGGCACGGTGCCGATCGGCACCGGGCTGTTGCGGATGATCCAGTCGCGCGTGGTGTGGATGTTGCGGCCGGTGCTGAGGTCCATCACCGTGTCGGCGCCCCAGCGCGTGCTCCACACCAGCTTCTCCACCTCTTCCTCGATGCTGGACGTGACCGCCGAGTTGCCGATATTGGCATTCACCTTGACGAGGAAGTTGCGGCCGATCGCCATCGGCTCCAGCTCGGGGTGGTTGATATTGGCCGGGATGATGGCGCGGCCGCGCGCCACCTCGTCGCGCACGAACTCGGGCGTGATGAGGTCGGGGATGCTGGCACCGAAGGCGTGGCCGGCCAGGCGCGCCTCGCGCTCGGCATCGGCCTGGTATTCCTGCATCCAGGCGTGACGCTGGTTCTCGCGGATCGCCACGTATTCCATCTCGGGCGTGACGATGCCGCGGCGCGCGTAGTGCAGCTGGGTCACGTTGGCGCCAGGCTTGGCGCGGCGTGGCTGGCGCTGCAGGCCGGCGCTGAGGGCCTGCAGCCTGAGCTGCTGGGCCTGGTCGCGCAGGCCGTCGTCGATCAGCTGGATGCGACGGCCCTCGTAGGCCTCGGTGTCGCCGCGCGCTTTCACCCAGGCGGCGCGCGGGGCGGGCAGGCCGCGGTGCACGTCGATGTTGGCGTTGGCGTCGGTATAGGGGCCGGAGGCGTCGTAGACGGTCACCACCTCACCGTTGCTGAGCGCGATGGCGCGCAGGGGCACGCGCAGCTCGGGGTGCAGCTCGCCCGGCAGGTACTGCTTGCTGGAGCCGGGCAGGGGCTCGCGGGTCAATTGGATGTTGTCGCTGATGCCTTCAAGGCCTGCGTCGCTCACGCTGTTCATGCTCGTCTTCCTCCGGTCGGTGCAACAAGGACTCCGGAGGTCGGACTCAAGCAGGCGGACGGACGGGCGCGCGGGGCGGCCTGAGGCCCGCGGGCGGGCATGCAGACAAGCTCTTCTTACGCCGGTACGAGCCGGATCAAGTTCAGCGGGTCCGTGGCTTCCACCACATCTCAGCCCGGTGCATCGTTGCGACGCACGGCAGGGCTCCCCGGAGCAAGGCGCGAGTATAGGCGGCAAGCGTGAAGACTTTGACGGGGCTGCGGGCAAACCCTTGGCCAGGGCGGCCGGGGGCGCTGCGTACACTCCGGGCGCTCACCGTCCCGCATGCCCGTCAAAAGCTGGGCCGCCGGCGGGCTCTCGACGAAGGAATGGAACGATGAACGGCTCCTTGTCTGCATTGCGCATGTGCCGTCTGGCCTTGGCGCTGGGCCTTGCCGCCGCGACGCTGGGTGTTGCCGCTCAGCAGCTCGGGGACCTTGAGAAGAAGTCTTCCCTCAGCGATGCCGATCGGGCCAAGCGCGACGCCGACAAGGTGTTCCAGTGGATCAAGTTCAACGCCGACAAGGCGCCCGCCAAGCCCGCCGCGCCTGCGCCCGCACCGGCCAAGCCGGCCGCACCGGTGGCCAAGGCCGCGCCGCGGCACGAGTCACCGGCGCCCAGCCCCAAGGCCGAGGAGCTGCAGAACAAGCCCGAGCCTGCCGTGGCCACTGCGGCGAGCAGCAGCAGCCCGGCGCCCGAGCCGGTTCAGCTGGCCACCGCGAGCCCCAAGCTGAATCCCCCGCCGCCCGCCGCCGTGGCGCCCGCAGCGGCGCCCGAGCCCGAACCCGAGGTGGCGCTGAAGCTGATCAACAAGGTCGAGCCCGAGATCCCGCGCCAGCTGCTCAGCAGCGTGCGCAACGGCCTGGTGGTGGTGAAGTTCACCGTCGAGCCGAATGGCGCGGTGAGCGGGGCCGAGGCCATCAAGAGCTCGCACCGCAAGCTCTCGGTGGCGGCCATCGATGCCGTCAACCAATGGCGCTTCGCGCCGATCCCGCGCTCGCGCGAGGTCAGTGTGGAGATCGGCTTTCAGGCTGAGTAGCCGGGCAACTGGCCAGCGTGGCCGCCATCGCCTCGATGAAGACGCGGCTGCGCAGCGGCATCAGGCGGCGCTCGGGGAACACCGCCCAGCAGGCCACCGGTGGCAGGCACCAGTCGGGCAGCACGCGCAACAGCTCGCCGCGCTCCACATAGGGCTGGGCGAAATGCTCGCCCACCGCGGTGATGCCCAGGCCGGCGCAGGCCATGCGCAGAAGCATGTCGGGCGCATTCACCAGGGTGCGCTGCTCGGGCACGCCTTGCCAGCGTTGCGTCTCGGCGCCCTCGGCGCCTTCCCCACGCATGAGTGTCCAGGGCACGGGCTCGCCGGTGCGGCCCAGAATCATCAGCCCCTGCATGCTGCTCAGCGCCTCGGGCAGCTGCGGCTCGCCATGGCGCTGCAGATAGGCCGGTGAGGCATAGAGCCCGTTGCTGAACAGGGCCAGGCGGCGCGCCGCCAGCTGCGAATCGTCGGGCAGGCTGCCCATGCGCACCGCGAGGTCGAAGCCCTCGGCAATCAGGTCCACGCGGCGCGGCGAGAGGTCCAGTTCCAGCTGCACCTCGGGATAGTCCAGCACGAAGCGGCTCAGCATCTGGTCCAGCGCCTGGTTGGCAAAGTCGCCCGGCATCGAGACGCGCAGCCGCCCGGTGGGGCGCTGCTGGCGATGCAGGGCCAGGGCGAGGGCGCCGTCCACCTCGGCGGCCAGCACGCGTGCATGTTCCAGCACGCCCTGGCCGAATTCGGTCAGCGCCAGCCGGCGCGTGCTGCGCTGCAATAGCTTCTCGCCCAGACGCTGCTCCAGCGCGGCGATGCGGCGCGACACGGTGGACTTGGGGAGCTGCACCCGGTCGGCCGCGCGGCTGAAGCTGCCGGCCTCCATCACACGCGCAAACAGCAGCAGATCGTCAGCGTCCAGGCTCATGGCATTGTTCCATTGGTGGAACGATCATATCCATTCCGGTGTCTTCCGATGCTTGGCTGCGATCAATACAGTTCATCCATGGTCTTTCGCAAGACCCGATCAGCAAACCAACGGAGCCCCCAGATGAACATCCTGCAAATCAATTCCAGCGCCCGCCGTGTTCAAGACGGCCAGGGTTCCTTCTCCACCCGCCTGGCGACCGAGCTGGTCGAGGGTCTGCAACAGGCCCAGCCCGGTGCCAGCCTGCAGGTGCGCGACCTGGCGCAGCAAGCCCATCCGGTGCTGGACGAGGCCGCCCTGCAAGCCCTGTTCACCCCGGCCGAGCAGCGCAGCGCGGCGCAGGCCGAGCGCGTGGCCCTGGACGATGGCCTGATTGCCCAGATCCAGGCGGCCGATGTGGTGGTGCTGGGCGTGCCGATGATCAACTTCGGCGTGCCCAGCCAGCTGAAGAACTGGATCGACGCGATCTCGCGGGCCCGCGTCACCTTCCGCTACACCGAGAACGGCCCCGAGGGCCTGCTCACCGGCAAGAAGGTCTATGCGGTGCTGACGCGCGGCGGCCTGCACCGCGACCGCCCCAGCGACACCGTCGTGCCCTATCTGCGTACCGTGCTGGGCTTCCTGGGCATGAGCGATGTCGAGTTCATTTATGCCGAAGGCCTGGGCATGGGCCCGGAGGCCGAGGCGCAAGGCCTGGCCTCGGCGCGTGCCCAGATCCAGCAGCTGCTGCAACCGCAAGCGGCCGAGCCTGCTACCGTCTGACCCTGAATGCATTGACCACGGAGAACGCCATCATGACTGCCGCCACGATCACCACCGTTCTGCAACAGCCTCGCCAGGTCGAGCGGCTGATCGCCGGCCAGCCCACCAGCGATGGCGCGGGCGTCAAGCTCACCCGCGTGCTGACGCAGAACCTGCAGCGCCGCCTCGATCCCTATCTGATGCTGGACGCCTTCGGTTCGGACCAGGCCGACGACTACATCGCCGGCTTCCCCGACCATCCGCACCGCGGCTTCGAGACCATCACCTATATGCTGGAAGGCCGCATGCGCCACCGCGACTCCGCCGGCCATGAGGGCCTGCTGGGCAATGGCGGCGTGCAGTGGATGACGGCCGGGCGCGGCGTGATCCATTCGGAGCTGCCCGAGCAGGAAGAGGGCCGCATGGAAGGCTTCCAGCTCTGGCTCAACCTGCCGGCCAAGGACAAGATGCGCGCGCCCTGGTACCGCGACATTCCCTCGGCCGAAATCCCCGAGTGGCATGGCGAGGGCGCCAGCGTGCGCGTGATCGCCGGCGCCAGCCGGGGCGTGCAGGGGGCGGTGCAGCGCGAGGGCACCGAGCCGGTCTATCTGGACATCCATCTGCAGCCGGGGGTCAGGTTTGAACAGGCGCTGCCGGACACGCACAACGCCTTCGTCTACGTCTACCGTGGCGGCGTGCAGTTCGGCTCGGGTTGCACCGTGCCGGCCCAGCGCATGGCGATCCTGGCCAATACCGCGGGCAGCGATGGCGTGGCCTTCACGGCCGGCGAGGCGGGCGCGCGCCTGCTGCTGATCGCCGGCAAGCCGCTCAACGAGCCGATTGCGCAGTACGGCCCCTTCGTGATGAATACCGAGGCCGAGCTGATGCAGGCGGTGCGTGACTTCCAGACCGGCAAGCTGGCCTGAGGCTTTGACGCTTGTCAGTGAAACAGGGCGCGCGGCCAAGTTAGGGATGGTTGTCGCGGCGGGGGCTGCTTAGGGTCAGGGCTTGCCACTTGGAGCCCTCTATGCAGCCGATGCCCCTCCCGCGCGCCCGCTGGGTCGCCCCCGCTCTGCTCACCCTGGCCCTTGCCCAGGGCGCTTCCGCCGCCACCATCAACAGCGTCTTCACGCCGCTGGGCGGCAACAGCTGGACGGTGGATTTCACCGTGCTGGCCGATGGCACGCCGGCCAGCCTGTCCGGCTTCACCGTGTTCTTTCCCGAGGCCGATTTCAGCAATCTGCTTGTGCAGGGATCGCCGGGCAGCTGGGACAGCCTGGTCGCGCAGCCGGATACCGGCATCCCGGCGGCCGGTTTCTTCGACAGCGTGATGCTGAACCGCTCGCTGGGGCTGACCGCGGGGCAGTCGCAGGGCGGCTTTGTCGTCAAATTCGATTACCAGGGCGCCGCGGCGCCGGGCAGTCTGCAGTTTGAGATCACCGACGAGAACTTCCAGCTGCTGGCCAGCGGCCAGACCGCGGTGGTGCCCGAGCCCGCCACCTGGGCGCAGCTGTTCGGCGGCCTGGGCCTGCTCGCCCTGCTGGCACGCCGGCGCGCCGACGGGAGCCGCTCATGAGCGCCGGGCTGATCGCACGCAGCCTGCAGGGCCTGGTCTGCGGCGCGGCGCTGTTGCTGGCCGCCTGCGGAGGCGGCGAGAGTCAAGACCTGACCCCGATGCGGCCGCAGGCCACGCAGGCGCGTATCCAGGCCGTCGCGGCCGCCAGCGCCTCGGTGGTCTCGCTCACCAAGGTCGGCGAGACGCGCGTGGGGCGCACGCTCTACGACTATGTCTTCAAGATCACGGTGCTCAATGGCGCCCAGGCGCAGACGGCGCTGACGGCCAAGCTGGTGGGCAGCGGCGCCGGCACCACGGTGCTCGATGGCGACGTCAATGTCGGCGATATCGCCGCGAATGCCAGCGCCACGCCGGCCGACACCATCACCCTGCGCCAGGACCGGCTGCTGCCCTTCCTGCCGGCGCAACTGGTGTGGCAGTTCGCGGCCGCGCCGCCAGTGGCCGCGCCGGCCAGCATCGCGCTGGAGCTGGGCCAACTGGTCGCGGGTGCCGGTACGGCGGTGGGCATCATGCCGACCGTGCTCGACACCGATGGCAAGGCCATGAACCCCTTGCCACCGATCAGCTACCAGGTGTTGCGCCCGGCCGAGGGCGTGGAGGGTGCGACGCCCGCGGTGGCGGGCCTGCAGCTGCTGAGCGCCGCCGACACGCGTGGCGGCTTCACCCTGGTGGCCACGGTGGATGGCACGGCCATCAGCGTGCAGCAGCCCTTCACGGTGATCGCGCCGACCCCGGTGTCCAAGAACTCCGGCCTGTATGCCAATCTGTCGGCGGCGCAGGGCAGCCTGGCGCGCAATCTCAAGCTGCTCAAGGAGGCGCTGGACCGCGGCGACAACACCGGCGCGGCGGCGGCCAAGGCCGCCATCACGGCGGCGGCGGCCAGCGTGGACCCGGTGCGCATGGTGTTCAGCACGCCTTACCAGCCCGCCAGCGGCTTTGTGCCGCTGCCGGCCAAGCTGGCGGCGAACGGCTATCCGCAGACGCCCGGCGATCTGGCCCATGCTGCCGCCACCGCGCAGCTGAAGGCCAAGATGCAGCAGATCACCGCGCTGCTGAAGCAGTCGGGCGGCGACGACGCCGCCAACACCGCCCTGCTGGACCAGTACCGCAGCGAGCTGCAGACCCTGGCCACCCAGCTGGCCGCGGCGGGCGCGCAGCCCAGCTTGTATGGGCTGGTCGACAAGGCCGACCTGATCCAGGGCCTGATCGCCACCGAGATGCCGGCGCTGCTCAAGGCCATGGCCGATCGCACCAATGCCCAGCTGGCGCCGCAGGCGCTGCTTGGCGCGGTGCCCAGCGCCAAGGCGATGAGCCTGGATCGCCTGCTCGGCAGGGCCGCACCGCTGCAAGCCTGGCCCAGCGCCGCCGGGCAGGCCAAGCCGCAGTTCCTGCTGGGCGGCCTGCTGAATGCCCTGGGGCCGATCGGCCAATTGGTCAACAAGATCTACGGCGACTACCTGAACCAGCTGCAGAACATGGCGGCCATCCTGGCGGCCAAGGGCCTGCTGGACCAGTTCCTGACCCAGACGGTGTTGATCGACGGCGTGCATGCGGGCGCCGCGGTGCTGGGGCCTTATGCCTACAACTACCCCGACAGCACCATCGAGGTCCGCGGCATGGACCTGGCGGTGGCGCAGACCGCCGATGTTTACCTGATCGGTGGCGCGGCCATCAATGCGCTGGGCGGACTGGCGAGCGCCCTGCCTCCGCCCAAGCCGACCAGCATCAAGGAGGTCTACGACTATTTCGATGGCCTGATCTCGGCCATCCAGGGCGTCGGCGAGGCCTACGACCTGGCGCACCAGCAGCCCGCCCAGGTGGTCTACAACAGCTTCGACGAGAACTTCGGCTGCCTCGCCACCTTCTCCAGCTTCTGCATGGAGATGCAGTACCCGAGCGGCTTCAAGAACGTCTCGGGCGGCAATGTCAGCTTCACCGTGCTGATCCTGATACGCACCGGCGGGGCGCGCCCACAGCACGGCTCCGGCGTGTTCAATTTCGCGCCGGGGACTTGAGCTTCAGGCCGGCCGGATCGGGGGCGAGCAGGCGCTCGCCCGCGTAGCCCTGCACCGTGCCGAAGCCGATGCCGGCGTTCCAGTCGGCGGCGAAGCGCTGGACCTCCTCGCTGTCGCGCGCGACGAAGTTCCACCACAGCAGCACCGGCTCCTCGAAGGGCGTGCCGCCCAGCAGCAGCAGGCGCGCCGGCGCCGCGCTGCTGAGCTGCAGCCGATGCGCGCCGGGGGCCAGATAGAGCAGCTGGCCGGGGCTCAGGGTCTGACGCTCACCGTCCTCCATGCCGATCTGCAGCTCGCCCTCCAGCGCCATCAGGCCATGCTCGTAGCCCGGGGTCAGCAGCAGCTCGGTGCTGGCCGGCGCCTGGCAGCGCAGGTCCATGCCCAGCAGGGGCGTGTGGCTGGGCACGGGTGAATGCGCGGCGCCATAGCGGCCCACCAGCAGGGTGGTGTTGAAGCCGTTCAGGGCGAGTTGCGGCAGCAGCGGGAAATGCTCGAAGGCGGGTTCGCAAAAGCGCTGCGCGTCCGGCAGCGCGATCCACAGCTGGGCCAGCTGCAAGCGTGCCGTCTGCGATTCTTCCGAATGCGCGATGCCACGGCCCGCCGTCATCAGATTCACCTGGCCGGGGCGCAGCATCTGCACCGTGCCCAGCGAGTCGCGGTGCAGCACCTCGCCCTCGATCAGCCAGGAAAAGGTCTGCAGGCCGGTGTGCGGATGCGGGCCCACCCGCATGGGCTTGTCGGCGGGCAGCTCGGCCGGCCCGGCGTGGTCGAGGAAGCACCAGGCGCCCACCATGCGGCGCCTGGCGGTGGGCAGGGCGCGGCGTATCGTCAGCCCGCCGACATCGCCGAAATGTGCCGGCAGCAGTTCGAACTTTTTGCTCATCTCATGGCCTTCCGAGTTGTGCGGCAAAGCCGCTCAGAAAATCGCGCAGCTGCTGCTTGAGCGTCTCGTCGAGCAGCTCGCCCTGCGCATCGAACAGGGTATTCGCCTTGGACACCATCAGCCGGCCGCCGAACCAGCAGCTGCAGCCGAAGGCGCGCAGCACGCTCAGGATCGCGTCCTGGCTCTGCACCGTGCCGAAGCCGCCGGGCGTGGCCCCCAGCACCGCCACCGGCTTGCCGAAGAAGGTCTTGCGCCCCTCGGCCGGCGGGCGCGAGAGCCAGTCGAGGCCGTTCTTGAGCACGCCGGGGATGGAGTTGTTGTACTCGGGCGTGCCGATGATGAGGCCGTCGGCGGCCTGGATCTCGGCGCGCAGCCGGCTCACCGCCGCCGGCACGCCCTGGGCTTCCACATCGCCGTCGTAGAGCGGGATGCCATGCAGGGTGCGCAGCTCGATGTCGACCCCCTGCGGCGCCAGGCCGGTGGCGGCGCGCAGCAGGGCGGTATTGAAGGAAGCCTGGCGCAGGCTGCCGGAAAGGGCGATCAATCGGGTCATGTCGATACCTGCGGATGGGATGGCTGATTGTGGCCGAGCGGCTACGATCTGATGCAGATCAAGCGTCGCGCCGGCGCGCCGGCCTTAGCCTGTGCATATGAGCGAGCCCCACCACTACGAACACGACACCGTACCCGCCGCCCTGGATGCGCTGAGCCGGCCAAGCACCGAGCTGGGCGTGCCGCCGGTGGAGGCGGATATGGAAGGTGTCTGGGCGGCGTTGCAGCGCGAGCCCGAACATCATGCGGCCCATCTGGGCCAGGCCCTGGTCGGGGCCGGCATGCTCACCGCCAGCCAGCTGGAATCGGCGCTGCGCCGCCAGCGCGCGCAGGAGCAGCATGTGCCGCTGGGCGAGCTGGTGGTGCAGCTGGGGCTGCTCAGCCCGGCGCAGCTGCGCATCGCCCTGGCCAGCTGGTTGGACGTGCCCACCGTCGATCTGGCCCAGCTCAAGCCCGAGCCGGCGGCGCTGGCGCGCATCCCGCGCGCGCTTGCGCAGCGCGAGGGCGTGCTGCCGCTGTTGGTGCGCGACGAGGTGCTGGTGGTGGTGGTCTCCGACCCCTGGGACTACCGGTTGCTGGAGTACCTGCGTTTCGTCAGCGAGCTGCGCGTGCGCCCGGTGCTGGCGGCGGCGGGCACGCTCTCGCAGGCCATCGCCATGGCCTACCAGGTGCCCAGCGGCGATGCCGCCAATGCCGGCGCCGGCACGCCGCAGATGGCCACCGTGCGCGAACTCGCCCAGGAGCTGAGCCAGGCCGATCCCGGCACCTCCGAAACCGATGCCGAGGTGGTGTCGGAGTCCGACAACGCGCTGGTGCGCCTGGTCAACCGCCTGCTCGCCGATGCCATCGAGCTGCGCGCCTCCGACATCCATGTGGAGACCTTCGAGTCGCCCAAGCCGGTGCGCATCCGCTTGCGTGTGGACGGCGATCTGATCCGTTATCTGGAGCTGCCCGCGCGGGTGCGTTTCGCGCTGGTGGCGCGGCTCAAGATCATGGCCGATCTCGACATCTCCGAGCACCGCCGGCCGCAGGACGGCAAGATCGATTTCGCGCGCTTCGGCGGCACATCGCTGGAGCTGCGCATGGTCACCGTGCCCACCAGCGGCGGCCTGGAAGACGTGGTGCTGCGCCTGCTGGGCGGCATGAAGCCGCTGCCGCTGGACGCGATCGGCCTGTCCGAGACCAATCTGGCGGGCCTGCGCCGCATGATGAGCAAGCCCTATGGCCTGCTGCTGATCTGCGGCCCCACCGGCTGCGGCAAGACCACCACCCTGCACTCGGTGATGCGCGAGCTCAACGAGGACAAGCGCAAGATCTGGACCGCCGAGGACCCGATCGAGATCAGCCAGGACGGGCTGCGCCAGGTGCAGGTGAACGCACGCATCGGCTGGACTTTTGCGGCCGCCATGCGCACCTTTCTGCGCGCCGACCCCGACGTCATCATGATCGGCGAGATGCGCGACGAGGAGACCGCGCGCATCGCGGTGGAGGCCTCGCTGACCGGCCATCTGGTGATGTCCACCCTGCACACCAACTCGGCGCCCGAGAGCGTGACGCGGCTGCTGGAGATCGGCCTGGACCCCTTCATGTTCTCCGACTCGCTGCTGGCGGTGCTGGCGCAGCGCCTGGTGCGGCGGCTGTGTCTGGATTGCCGCATCGTCGAGCCGCTGGATGAACGCGCGGCGCGCTCGCTCTTGCGCCTGTATCAGCAATCCGGCGGCGGCGCGGCCGAGGCCATGAACGAGGAGGAGCTGCTGGCCGGCTGGCGGCAGCGCTTCGGCGTTGACGGAGCTGGCGGCGGCCTGCGCCAGTACCGCCGCCATGGCTGCGACACCTGTGGCGGCACCGGCTACCACGGCCGCCTGGGCATCCACGAGCTGGTGATCGCCGACGAATCGCTGCGCGAGCTGATACGCCGCCGCGCCCCGGCCGCCGAGATGTTCGTCAGCGCGCAGCGCAGCGGCATGCGCACCTTGCGCCAGGACGGCATCGAGAAACTGCTGGCCGGCCTGACCGACCTGCCCGAGGTGCTGGCTGCGACCAACTGAATTCGAGCCGGCCACCCCCCGTTTGAATGGCGCTTTTGTGCAAGGTCTGGTTGACAAGCGCACCGCCTAGCGCAGATGCTGCGCGGCGGCGGACGATGGTCATTGGCCGCAGAGAAAAGCGACAAGCAGGGAGAAAACCATGAAGAAAATTCTCAAGTCGGCGCTGCTGTGCGCGGGTCTGACGCTCACCTTGGTGGTGCAGGCCGCGAGCTACGA
The DNA here is from genome assembly GCF_030254645.1 of Paucibacter sediminis. NCBI lineage: Bacteria > Pseudomonadati > Pseudomonadota > Betaproteobacteria > Burkholderiales > Sphaerotilaceae > Roseateles > Paucibacter sediminis. The sequence goes on along the minus strand of NZ_CP116346.1, from coordinate 740,810 downwards.
TCGCCTCGTTGTGTTCGGCGACAGCCTTTCGGATGTTGGCAACAACGCCCTGCTGTTCGGCAGCGACGCAGACCAGCAGATCACCGGCGATGGCTACTTTGCGCAGCGCAGCTATGCGTCGGGCACCTACACCAACGGCCAGGTGTGGGCACAACGCTTTGCCGCCAAGCTCGGCCTGGCCGCCTTGCCGTCCCAGGCGGGCGGCGATATCTTCGCCTACGGCGGCGCCGAGACGGGCAGCGATGGCGCCGGCGGTTATCCCATCAGCCTGAACACCCAACTGGGGCAGTACCTGACGCGCCAGTCCGGCATGGCCGACCCGAACGCGCTCTACGTGGTGGCCGGTGGCGGCAATAACGCCCGTGTGGCGCTGGAAGCGATGCTGATGGGCGCCGACATCAACAGCACGATAGGGGCCACCGCCATGGCCTACGCGGCAGACGTCGGCGCCATCGTCGACAGCCTGCAGGCGGCCGGCGCCCAGCACATCCTGGTCTGGAATACCCCCGATTTCGGTTTGACGCCGCTGGCCAACAGCTATGGTTCCCTGGCCAGCTTTGCCAGTACCTCGCTCTCCATGGCCATGAACGGGGCACTCGATCAGCGGCTGGCGGGCGAGGCGGTGCTGCGCTTCGACTTCTTCGGCTTCATGCATGGCGCGGTGGCCAATGCCGCCGCGCTGGGCTTCAGCGATGTGCTGCATGCCTGTGGCGCGCTCAGCAATGCCTGTGCGGATCCCGCCAGCGCGCTCTACTTTGACGGCATCCATCCGACCGACAAGGCGCACCAGATCCTGGCGGACGGCGTGCTGGCGGTGGCCGTGCCCGAACCGGCCTCCTATGCGCTGATGAGCCTGGGCCTGCTGTTCTGCACGCTGGCGGCACGGCGCCGCCGCGACGCGCGCTAGGCTAGCGGGGGCCCTGAGCGCTGCCCAGTTCTTCCAGGATCGGGCAATCCGGGCGCTCGTCGCCATGGCAGCAGCTGATCAGCTGCGCGAGCGTCTGCTTCATGGCCTGCATCTCGGCCAGGCGGCGCTCCAGGTCGGCGATGTGCGCCAGCGCGATGCGCTTGACATCGCCGCTGGCGCGGCGGCGGTTCTGCCAGAGCTTGAGCAGCTCGCTGATCTCGACGATCGAGAAACCGAGGTCGCGCGCCCGGCGTATGAAGCGCAGGGTGTGCACCTCGCGCTCGGAATAGAGGCGGTAGCCGGCCTCGGTGCGCGCCACCTTGGGCAGCATGCCCAGCGACTCGTAGTGCCGGATCATCTTGGCGGAGACGCCGCTGCGCGCCGCGGCCTCGCCGATATTGCACAAGCTCGTCATCGATGCTTCGTCCATCACGGTCTCCAGCGCTTGAGCAGCAGGGCATTGCTGACCACCGACACGCTCGAAAAAGCCATTGCCGCGCCGGCGATTACCGGGTTCAGAAAGCCCAGCGCGGCCAAGGGGATGCCCACCACGTTGTAGGCAAAGGCCCAGAACAGGTTCTGGTGGATCTTGCGCACGGTGCGGCGCGAGAGCGAGATCGCCTGCGCCACCAGCGCCGGGTCGCCGCGCATCAGGGTCACGCCGGCCGCCTGCATCGCCACCTCGGTGCCGGTGGCCATCGCGAATCCCACATCGGCCGCGGCCAGCGCCGGCGCGTCGTTGATGCCGTCGCCCACCATGCCGACATGGCCCTGCCGCTTCAGCTCGCTGACGATGCGGGCCTTGTCCTCGGGCAGCACCTCGGCGCGCACCTCGTCGAGCCCGAGCTGGCGCCCCACCGCCTCGGCGCTGCCGCGGTTGTCGCCGCTGAGCATGACGCTGTGCACGCCCAGCGCGCGCAGGCTGGCCAGCGCCGCGGCGGCGCTGGGCTTGAGCTGGTCGCCAAAGGCCAGCAGGGCCAGCAGGCGCGGCTGCTGGCCCGCGCCGCCCTCGGCCAGCCACGACACCGTGCGGCCGAGGGCCTGCAGGGCGGTGGCCTCGGCCTGCATGGCGCCCAGGTCCACGCCCAGCTCCTGCATGTAGCGGGCGCTGCCCAGCTGCAATTCGCGCGGGGCCAGGTCTTGCCCGGGCGGTTGCGTGGAAAGTTGGGCGGCAACGCCGCGGCCGGCCACGGCGCGCAGGCCCTGCACCAACGGCACGGCCAGGCCGCGCTGGGCGGCGGCCTGGCGCACCGCCAGCGCCAGCGGATGCTCGCTGCCCGCCTGCAGGGCGGCGGCCAGGCCCAGGGTCTGGCCCTCATCCAGGCCGGCGGCACTGTGAAAGGCCAGCAGCTCGGGCTTGCCCAGGGTCAGCGTGCCGGTCTTGTCGAAGGCCACCACCTCCAGCCTGGCGGCGATTTCCAGCGCCTCGGCGTCCTTGATGAGAATGCCATGGCGGGCCGCCACCCCGGTGCCGGCCATGATGGCGGTGGGCGTGGCCAGGCCCAGCGCGCAGGGGCAGGCAATCACCAGCACCGCCACCGCGTTCAGCAGCGCCTGGGTCCAGTCGCCGCGCACCAAGCCCCAGCCCAGCAGGGTGACGAGGGCGGCAGCTATCACCGCCGGCACGAACCAGGCGCTGACCTGATCGACCATGCGCTGGATCGGCGCCTTCTTGGCCTGCGCCGATTCCACCAGCCGCACGATGCGCGCCAGCGTGGATTCGGCGCCCAGCGCGGTGGTGCGCAGCGTCAGCAGGCCCTCGCCGTTGACGGCGCCGCCCACCACCCGGGCCCCGACCTCCTTGGCCACCGGCAGGCTCTCGCCGGTGATGAGCGATTCGTCCACCTGGCTGGCGCCGGCCAGCACCAGGCCGTCGACCGGGATGCGCTCGCCGGGGCGCACCACCACCTCGTCGCCCAGCACCAGCTGGGCCAGCGGCAGCTCGAGCTCGGCGCCGGCGCGGCGCACGCGCGCGGTCTCCGGGCGCAGCGCCTTGAGGGCGCGGATTGCCTCGCTGGTCTGGCGCTTGGCGCGCGCCTCCAGCCACTTGCCCAGCAGCACCAGGGTGATCACGACCGCCGCCGATTCGAAGTACAGCGACATGCTGCGTGCGCCGTTTTGCAGCAGCTCGTAGACCGAGAGCCCGAAGGCGGCGCTGGTGCCCAGGGCCACCAGCAGATCCATATTGCCGCTGCCGGCGCGCAGCGCGGCCCAGCCGGCCCGGTAGAAGCGCGCGCCCAGCCAGAACTGCACAGGCAGGGTCAGCGCCAGCTGCAGCCAGCCATCGATCATCCAGTGGCGGCCGGCCAGCATCGCCAGCATGGGCAGCACCAGCGGCGCCGAGAGCAGGGCGGCGATCAGCACCGGCCAGCCGCTGTGCTGCCAGTCCACCGGGCGCGGCGCATCGGCGCCGCTGGCCTCGCCGGCCTCCAGGGCGGCCTGGTAGCCGGCCTGCTGCACGGCGGCCAGCAGTGCGGCCGGGTCCACATTGGCCAGCATGCCGACGCTGGCGTTCTCCAGCGCCAGATTGACGCTCACCCGCAGCACGCCGGGCACTTTCAGCAGTGCCTTCTCCACCCGGCCGACGCAGGAGGCGCAGGTCATGCCGCTGATCTGCAGCGTCAGTTCGCGCTCGGCGACGGCATAGCCAGCGCGCGCCAGCGTGGCCGCCATGTCGGGCAACGCGGCGGTGCCGCTGACGCTGGCGCTCTCGGTGCCGAGGTTGACCTCGGCAGCCTGCACGCCGGGCACACCCAGCAAGGCCTTCTCCACGCGTTTGACGCAGGAGGCGCAGCTCATGCCGGTGATGGGGAGGGTGAGTTGATCGGTCATGTGCGCAGTTTGATGCTTGACATCATGTCAATGTCAAGCGGCTTGACATTACCATGATGGCAAGCTCTACAGTGACAATACCAACAGGAGTCCACCATGTCCGAATTCACCCTGCCCGATATGAGCTGCGGCCATTGCGTTGCCAGCATCACCAAGGCCGTGCAGGCGCTCGATGCCCAGGCCAAGCTGCAGTTCGACCTGCCCAGCCACAAGGTGCAGGTCGAGAGCCAGCTCAGCCAGGCCGCCCTGGTGGCGGCGCTGACCGAAGCCGGCTATCCCCCGGCCAACTGAAGCGCGCCACAATAGCGAGCCGACCCAGGGGAGGCTTGCCGTGCAAGATCAAGGAGCGCAGACCGAAGCGGTCAATCCGAACTACCTGAACCACCTGGTGCATACCGCGGCCTTGCACGAGGTGGCGGTGACGGACGACATCGTCAGCCAGAGCGGCGTCAAGCTTCTGTCCAAGGGCGCACGCATGAGCGCCGAGATGCGCGAGCGCCTGCTCGAGCACAAGCTGACGCGGCCGCTGGAAGACTGCCTGGAAGTGCAGGGCGTGGTCAGCGAGGCGCAGGTCCAGGCGCTTGCCGAGGAACTGCTGGACGAGCACGCGATCCTGCGTGCAGCCACCGGCGCGCAGCCCGGCGCGGCGCCCCAGTCCCTGCTGGGGCGGCTGGGGCTCAGCGCGGAGATGCTGTCGATGCTGACGGTCTATGCCGAGCATCGCGAGGGGCGCTTGCGCCATGCCGTCAGCGTGGCCCTGCTGGCCAAGGGCCTGGCGCGGCGGCTGCGGCCCGGCGATGTCGACCTGCATCGCATGCTGGGGCGGGCCGGCCTGATGCACGACATCGGCGAGCTCTATCTGGATCCCGGCCTCTGGCAGCCCGAAGCCCAGCTCGACATCCAGCAATGGCGCCATGTCATGACCCACCCGGTGGTGGGCCACCGCGTGCTGCTGCGCATGCCGGGTGCCAGCGTGGCCGAGGCCGAGGCGGTGCTGTGCCACCACGAGCGCCTGGATGGCTTTGGCTATCCGCGCAGCCTGGACGGCGAGCGCTTCGGCCTGGAAGGGCAGATCCTGGCGCTGGCCGAATGGCTGATCGGCGTGCTGGAAGCGGGCACCTCAGCGGCCGTGCATGCGCGCGTGGCCTCGACCCTGGTGCTGGGCGAGTTCAACAACGATTTGCTGAGCCTGCTGCTGGAGGCCGCCGCCAGCGTGCCGCATGCGCCGGCCGCAGCGGCGCCGCTGCAGGGGCTGGACCGGGTGCACAGCCTGCAGATCGCGATGCGGCGCTATCGCGCCCGCGCCGGCCTGATTCAGGCCCTGGTGGCCTCCGACAACGAGGAAATGCGCAAGCTGTTGCGCCCCTGCCGGCTGCGCTTCGAGCGCCTGCTGCTGGCTTTCTCCAGCGCCGGGCTGGATGCGCAGGCGCCGCAACAGCTGGCCGAGATGCTGGGCCCGGATGAATGGGCGGTGCGGCTGGAGGTGGAGGCGATGGCGCGCGAGTTCGACTGGCGCCTGCGCGAGCTCGAGCGCGTGGTGCTGCTGCGCAGCAGCGCGCTCAAGCCGGGCGACCAGGCGGTGGTGCTGGACCTGGTCGCGGCCCTCAAGGACGAGGGCCCGCCGCCCGCCTGATCAGGCCTTGGCCAGTGCGGCCGTCTCCAGCGGCAGCTTGCGCACGCGCACGCCGGTGGCGGCGAAGATGGCGTTCATCACCGCCGGCGCGATCGGTGGCGTGCCGGGCTCGCCGATGCCGCCGGGCGCCTCCATGCTGGGCACGATGTGCACCTCCACCTTCGGCATCTCGCTCATGCGCAGCACCGGGTAGTCGTGGAAGTTGCTCTGCTCCACGCGCCCGTCCTTGTGGGTGATCTTGCCGTAGAGCGCGGCCGAGAGGCCGTAGACGATGGCGCTCTCGATCTGGCGCGCGATGGTCTGCGGATTCACGGTCTGGCCGCAGTCCACCGCCGCCACCACGCGGTGCACCTTGGGCGTGCCGTCCTTGGCCACCGAGACCTCGGCCACCTCGGCCACAAAGCTGCCAAAGCTCTCGGCCACGGCGATGCCGCGATGCACGCCCTTGGGCGCGGGCTGGCCCCAGCCGGCCTTGGCCGCGGCCAGCTCCAGCACGCCGCGCAGGCGCGGGTGCTTGGCCAGCAGGCCGAGGCGGAACTTGAGCGGGTCGGCCTTGGCCGCATGCGCCAGTTCGTCGACAAAGCTCTCGATGAAGAAGGCGTTCTGCGAATGCCCCACCGAGCGCCAGAACCAGACCTGCGGGCCCGGCTCGGCGCGGCCGTAGACGATGCGCTGGTTGGCGATCTCATAGGGCTGGTCGGCCAGGCCCTCCACCGCCATCGCATCCACGCCGTTCTCGGGGATCTGCATGAAACCCGAGGCCGCCATGATTGAGGGGCTGGCCACCGCGGCGCGCAGCAGCGTGGGCTGGCCCTGTTCGTTCAGCGCGCCCTCGAAGCGCACCAGCGAGGCCGGGCGGTAGAAGCCCGCCGCTATATCGTCCTCGCGGCTGTAGATCAGCTTCACCGGGCTGCCGCTGAGCTTGGAGAGCAGGGTGGCGTCGATGGTGAAGTCGGGTGCGAAGCGGCGCCCGAAGCCGCCGCCCAGCAGCAAGGTGTTGATCTTGACCTTGGCCGGCGTCACCGCGCCGATCTGGGCCAGGATGCCCTGCGCCGGGCCCTGGCTCTGCGTGCCGGCCCAGATCGTGACCTCGTCGCCCTTGACCCAGGCGGTGCAGTTGAGCGGCTCCATGCAGGCGTGGGCCAGATAGGGCACCTCGTACTCGGCGCTCAGGGTCTTGGCGGCATTCGCCGCGGCGTCCTTCACATTGCCCTCGTCGCGCGCCACCGCCTCGGCCTGGTTGGCGCCCGAGACGAGCAGCTCATGCACCTTGGCGGCGGAGAGATCGGCGTGCGCGCCCAGATCCCATTGCACCGCGAGCGCATCGCGGCCCTGCTTGGCGGCCCAGTAGCCATCGGCCAGCACGGCCACGCCGCTGTCGATGCTGATGATTTTGCGTACGCCCTTGACGGCGCGTGCCTTGGCCTCGTTCATCGCCTTGGGCTTGGCGCCGGCGATGGGCGCGCGCGCCATCACCGCCACCAGCATGCCGTCCACGCGCGCATCGATGCCGAACTGCGCCGTGCCGTTGATCTTGGCGGCGCTGTCCAGGCGGCGCGTGGGCTTGCCCAGGATCTTGAAGTCCTTGCTGGCCTTGAGCGCGGGCTTGGCCGGCGCCTTCTGCCTGGCGGCGGCAGCCACCAGCGCGCCATAGCTGAGCTTCTTGCCGCCCGGGCCGAACACCTGGCTGCGCTCGGTGCGCAGCGTGGCGGCATCGACGCCCCAGGTCTCGGCGGCGGCAGCCACCAGCATGGCGCGCGCGGCGGCACCGGCCTCGCGCATCGGCGCCCATTGGCCGCGCACGGTGGTGCTGCCGCCGGTGGCCTGCATGCCGAACATGGGGTTGTTGTAGGCCTGGTCGACCGGCGCCTGCTCGACGCTCACCAGCGCCCAGTCGGCGTCCAGCTCCTCGGCCACCAGCATGGGGATGGCGGTCAGCACGCCCTGGCCCATCTCGGCCGAGCCGCACACCACGGTGATGCGGTTGTCCGGCGTGATGCGCAGATAGGCGTTCGGGTTGAAGCTGTTGCTGAGCGCCGCCTCGGCGCGCTTGGGCGCGGCCAGCGGCAGGGCGAAGGAAACCACCAGGGCGGCGCTGCCGCCGGTCTTGAGAAAGTCGCGACGCGAGCTGCTCATGATCAGGCCCCCTTCGTCAGCGTGGCCGAGGCGTCGTGGATCGCCGCCCGCACCTGGTTGTAGGTGCCGCAGCGGCAGATGTTGCCGCTCATGGCGGCGTCGATATCGGCGTCGCTGGGCCTGGCCTTGCTGCCCAGCAGGGCGCAGGCGCTCATGATCTGGCCGCTCTGGCAGTAGCCGCATTGCGGCACGTCGAGCTTGAGCCAGGCCAGCTGCACCGCGCGGCCGGTCTTGCTGCTGCCCACGCCCTCGATGGTGGTGACCTTCTTGCCGGCCGCGGCCGACAAGGGCGTGGAGCAGGCGCGCACCGGCTGGCCGTCCAGATGCACGGTGCAGGCACCGCACAGCGCCATGCCGCAGCCGAACTTGGTGCCGGTGAGCTGCAGATCCTCGCGCAGGGCCCACAGCAGGGGCATCTCGGGGTCGGCATCCAGGCTCGCCGGCTTGCCGTTGACGGTCAACTTGATCATCCAAGTCTCCTTGATGGATGGCAAAGATGGCGGCAAGCATACACAGGGCGGCGCTTTCTTGCTGGCGTGCCTGCGCTCAGACGCGGCTTTGCAGACGCGCTGCCAGCGCGGCACCGCGCGCCAGCACAAAGTCGCGCAGCCGCTCGGCGTAGTCGGCCGGCGCCGCCATGCGCACGGAGGCGCGCCGCGCCAGTGCGGCACGCCAGGCCTGCAGCCTGGGCAGGGCGGCGCAGAAGTCGAACTCGTCCAAGGTGTCGAACAGCTCGAAGTAGCGGAACACCGGACCGAACACCGCGTCCACCATGCCGAACTGCCGGCCCGCGAACCAGGGCCCTGCGCCGAGCGCGGCCTCCAGCTGCTTGAGGCGGCCGCGCAGCTCGGCGGCGCGCTGCGCCAGCGCTGCGGCATCCGGCGCGTTGTAGAAGGCGGCGATGCCGTTCAGCGTGGCCGAGCCGAACTCCATCCAACCGCGATGGCGCGCGCGCGTCAAGGCATCGGCGGGATGCAGGGCCGGGCCATGGCAGTCCTCCAGATACTCGCAGATCACGGCGGATTCAAAGATCGCCTGCCCGCCGGCGACCAGCAGCACCGGCGTCTTGCCAAGCGGCGAGATCCGCATGAACCAGTCGGGCTTGCGCGCCAGGTCGATGTCGCGCCGCTCGAAGGCCAGGGCCTTCTCGGCCAGCACGATGGCGGCGCGTTGCACATAGGGGCACAGCGGGTGGCTGACGAGGGTGTAGGCGGGCTGCATGGCGAGCACCTCAGCGCCCCAGGGTCAACCGCGCGCTGCGGCGCAGCGACCAGACGCCATCGCCCAGCAGCCACAGCGACAGCGAGGCGAGCGCCAGGAAGAGCGGATATTCCCAGCCGCCGCCCGCGCTGGTGAAGACCCAGCCATTCGGCAGATGCACCCAGGCCGCGCCCAGCATGATGGGCAGCAGCGCCAGCGAGACCTGGCGCGCGTACAGGCCCAGCAGGATGGCCAGACCGCCCAGCAGCTCGGCCGCGAACACCGGATAGGCCAGCGCCCCGGGCAGGCCCTGGCTGGCGAAGAACTGCGCGGTGCCCGGCAGCGTGAACACCAGCAGCTTCAGCAGCGCATGGGCGATCCACATCAGGCCCAGGCCGAGGCGTAGCAGGGCGATGCCGTAGGGGGTGCCGGAATTGAGCTGGGACATGGGGAACTCCTGAGAAATCGAGTGGACGATGGGCGGAATGTAGGATTGCGTCAGCGCCGGCAAAATAGGCGGCTCCGCAAGCCATGCATGCACAAACGCAATACCGACTGAGCGCCACCGACCTCCAGCTGCTGCTGGCGCTGGTGCGCGCCGGCACGCTCGCCGGGGCGGCCGAGCGCCTGGGCCTGGATGGCTCGACGGTGTTCCGCGCGGTGCAGCGGGTCGAGCGCGGGCTGGGCCTGCCGCTGTTCGTGCGCTCGCGCAGCGGCTATGCGGCCACCGAGCTGGCGCAGCAGCTGGCCGAGCAGGGCGAGCAGCTGGAGGCGGTGCTGGAGACGGCCCGCTCGGCCGCCCAGCAGCTGCCCGGGCAGGTGAGCGGCACGGTGCGCATCAGCACCACCGACACCATCCTGCATGGCCTGGTCGCGCCGGCCCTGAAGGCCCTGCACGCCCAGCATCCGCAGCTGAGCTTCGAGCTGCACGCCGGCAACGAGCTCGCCAGCCTGACGCGCCGCGACACCGATATCGCGGTGCGCGCCACGCGGCGCCCGCCCCAGCATCTGGTGGGGCGCTGCCTCGGCCCCATCGACGTGGCGCTGTTCGCGGCCGGCAAGAGCGCGATCAAGCACTATGCCGATGTCGAGGCCGGCAAGGCGGACTGGATCGCGCCCGACGATGCCCTGCCCGAGCATCCCTCGGTGCAATGGCGCAAGCGCCATTTCCCCAGGGTGCGGCCGGCCTACCGCGTCAACAGCATTCTCAGCGTGATGGAGCTGGTGAGCCTGGGCCTGGGGGTGGGCGTGCTGCCGCTGTTCCTGGCGCGCGGCCAGCCGCAGCTGCGCCAGCTCACCGAGGTGCTGGAGGATTGCCGCACCGAGCTGTGGCTGCTGACGCATCCCGAGTCGCGCCACCTGCGTCGGGTGGCGGCGGTGTACGCGCACCTGGCGCGCAGCATGGCGCTGGCCTGAGCCGGCTAGGATGGGCGCTTCCGGACCAAGGGAGACGCCCATGCACGACGGTCACAGCAAGCTCCACCACTGGCTGAGCCAGCACCGCATGGCCTGCTTTGCGCTGATGACGGCCAGCTTCGTGCTGTTCGGCTGCCTCTCGCTGGACCTGGTGAAGCTGGTGAGCGCCAACGCCAGCCTGCTCGGCACGCATGGCTGGCAGGCCCTGCAGGACGGCGGCCTGCAGCAGCTGCTGGAGCTGTGGCTCAGCGCCTTCGCCGCGATCGCCGCCTACCTGGTGTTCAAGCTCTGCGAGCATGTGCTGGTGCACGGCCTGTCCTACCGGAGACGTTGATGGACCTCACCGCCCTGCTGACCGAGTGGATCGCGCGCTACGACCAGGGCGTCTACCTGCTGCTGTTCGCGCTGGTGTTCTGCGAGATCGGCGTGGCGCCGCTGTTCTTCCTGCCCGGCGATCCGCTGCTGTTCCTGTGCGGCGCCTTATGTGCCCAGGGCGCCCTGCGCGCCGCGCTGCTGGTGCCGCTGCTGGCGCTGGCCGCCTGGGGCGGCAGCCTGCTGGCCTATCGCCTGGGCCTGCGGCTGGGCCGGCATCTGGAGAGCCATGCCTACCGCTGGCTGAACCGCGCGCTGCTGGCGCGCGGCCAGCGCTTCTTTGCCCGCTGGGGCGGCCCCAGCCTGCTGGTCTCGCCCTATGTGGCGGTGCTGCGCACCTTTGCGCCGCTGGCGGCCGGGGTGGCGCGCATGCCGGCGCGGCCCTTCGCCACGGCCGCGCTGGCCGGCTGTGTGGCCTGGTCGGGCGGCCTGATTGCCGCGGGCTACTGGTTGGGCCGCGTGCCGCTGGTGCATGAGCACCTGGGCGGCCTGGTGGTGCTGGGCCTGGTGCTCGGCCTGGGCGGGCTGGCGCTGCGCCTGCTGTTCAAGTAGCCCAGCGCGCCAGCGCCTGCAGCAGCGCCTGCCGGCCGATGGGCTTGCTGAGGTGGGCATCGCAGCCCGCCGCCAGGCTCTGCGCGATATCGCTGGCAAAGGCGTTGGCGGTGAGCGCGATGATGGGGGTGCGGCGGCGCCCCTGCGCGGCCTCGATGGCGCGCCAGCGCCGCGTCACCTCCAGGCCGTCCAGGCGCGGCATCTGCAGGTCCATCAGCACCAGGTCATAGCGGCCCTGCTGCAGCTTGGCCAGCGCCTGTTCGCCATCGCTCGCCAGCTCGATGCGATGGCCCAGCGGCTGCAGCATCGCCTCGATCACCAGCGCGTTGACCTCGTTGTCCTCGCACAGCAGCAGCTGCAGCGCTGCCTGGGGCTGGCCGGGCTCGGGGCGCGGCGCCTGGCTCGCACGCGCCGGCGCGGGCCGGGCCGGCAGGTCCAGCCGCAGCTCGAAGCGGCTGCCTTCGCCGGGCGTGCTGGTGAGGCTGATCTGCCCGCCCATCAGCTCCACCAGGCTGCGCGTGATCGCCAGGCCCAGGCCGGTGCCGCCGAACTCGCGCGCGGTCTCGGCCTCGGCCTGGGCATAGGGCTGGAAGATGCGCTCATGCTGCTCGGGGGCGATGCCGATGCCGGTGTCCTGCACGCTCAGGCCCAGGCGCCCGTCCTCGGCGCGCCAGGCCTGCACATCGACGCCGCCCTGGCGCGTGAACTTGATGGCATTGCCCACCAGATTGACGAGGATCTGGGCGACGCGCTGCGCATCACCCCAGACCCAGCCCTGCGCCGCGGGCGCCAGCGTCAGCCGCAGCCACAGGCCCTGGGCCTCGGCGCGCGGGCGCAGCAGCTCGATCTGCTGGCTCAGCAGCTCGCCCAGCTCGAAGGCATGCGGCGCCAGGCCCAGCTTGCCGGCCTCGATCTTGGCGTTGTCCAGCAGGTCGTTGATGAGCTCGAAGAGCTGCTGGCCGGCGCGCTGGAACACCTGCACATAGCGGCGCTGCTCGGCGTCGAGTGCGGTGCCGGCGAGGATCTCGGCCATGCCCAGCACCGCGTTCATGGGGGTGCGGATCTCGTGGCTGACATGGGCGAGAAAGCGCGTCTTGGCCTGGTTGGCGGCCTCCGCCACCTCGCGCTCGTGGCGCAGCTGGCGCTCGGTGAGCGCATGCCAGCGCTGCTCGGCCGCGGCCGCCAGCAAGAGGCCCAGCAGCAGCACCGTCAGCGGCGCCAGCAGGGCCGGCATCAGCAAGGCCTGCTGCACCAGGCCATAGGCCAGCGCCAGCATCAGCAGCAGCGCCAGCAGCGAGAAGCCGGCCAGCCGGCGCCAATGCGGGCGCGCGGCCCGGCAGCCGCCGAGCGCCGGTGCCCAGGCCAGCAGCAGCAGCACGCCGCTCCACAGCGCACCCGCCGGCGCCAGCACCTGGGCGCGCGCCAGCAAGACATAGGCGCTGGCCATCAGCGCGCTGCCGGAGAGCCGGCCCAGCGGGGTGCTGACGGCGTCGGCAAAGAAGGCGCTGCTGCCGATGAAGACGGTGCGCCCGCGCAGCAGGCGGCGCTGTTCGGGGTCGTCGATGGCGCCCAGCGCGGCCTGCATCACATGGGCCCAGTTGAGCGGCAGCACGCCGTCCAGGCGCGCCGCCAGCTTGAGCTGCACGCGGCCCTGCGCGTCCTTGTGCCAGTCGGGCAGGGGCGTGCCGCGGCGCTGCAGCGCCGCCAGCGGCAGCGCCGGCAAGACCTGACCCTGGTAGCGATGCCAGAGCGGCAGGCGGCGCAGCACGCCGTCGCCGTCCAGCGGCGCCGAGATCAGGCCCAGGCTGCCCGGCGGTGCGCTGCCCAGCAGGGCGGGTGCGGGCAGGGTGAGCGCGTCCCAGGGCTGGGCCGCGCCGCCGGCCACCATGGCCTGGCGCCGCAGCATGGCCATCTCGGCGGGCTGCAGTTCCATCTGGGTCTTGTCCTGCTGCAGGGCGGCGGCGGCGAGCACGGTGGGCGGCCCCAGCGCGATGGCGTGGGCCAGCGCCTCATCACCGGTGCGTGCACCGGTCAGCACCAGATCGAACACCACCAGCTCGACGCCGGCGTCGCGCAGATAGTCCAGCAGCAGGGCATAGACGCTGCGCGGGTAGGGCCAGTCGCCCAGCTGCGGCTGCAGCGCGCGCAGCGAGGCGTCGTCGATGTCGATCAGCGCCAGCTCGCCGGCCTGCAGCGGCTGGGCAGTGGCACGCAGCAGGCGGTCCTCCAGCCCCTGCTCCAGCGGGCGCAGCAGGGGCTGGGCCAGGGTGCAGATCAGCAGCGCCAGCGGCAGGGCCAGCAGCGGCAACCGCGCCAACTGGCCCAGGCGCTGCAGATGCGGGCTCAGGCCAAGTTGCATCAGAGTGCCAGCAACAGCCCGAGCGGCAGCAGCCACAGCCAGCGCGGGTAGGGCACCTCGATCAGCTGCACCTGGCCCCAGGGGCCGGCCTGGCCGTCGGCGTCCAGGCAGCGCATGCGCAGGTAGTAGCGCCCGGGGCCGGGGCGCGGCAGGCTGAGCGCTGGCTGCTCGCTGGCGAAGCTTTGCAGGCCCTGGCTGAAGGCGGCATCGCCGGCCCATTGCAGCTCGTAGCGCGCCACGCCGGCCTCGGCGCGCCAGCGCAGCTGCAGGCCGTCGCCGCTCAGATCGGGTTCCGCCGCTGCCGGGCTGGGCGGCATGGGCCTGAGCTCAAAGCGCTGGGCCTCGCTCCAGGGGCCCTGGTCAGCGGCCAGCGAGGCCAGGCGCCAGTGGTAGACGCCGGGCGGCAGGGCGGCGCGATGGCGGCTGTCGGCCAGCGCGGCCTGCTCCAGCACCAGCTCGCCAAAGCCGGGGTCGCGCGCGATCTGCAGGCGGTAGGCGCGCGCCTGGGTGTTGAGGGTCCAGCTCAGCTCCGCCGCCTCGCCATAAAGCCTGGCGGCGGGCGCCGGGCCCTGGATGAAGGGCGGCTCGGGGCGCGCCTTGAGGCGGAAGGCATGGTCGGCCGCCTGGCCCTCCAGGCCCAGCGCGTCGATGGCGCGCAGCCGCAGGGTGTAGTCGCCGTCGGGCAGATCGTCGGCCCAGCTGGCCTGCGCGGCGCTGCCGCGCTGATCGAGCAGCAGGCGCGTGAAGTCGCCGCGCGCAAACACCTGGGCGCGCCAGCCGCCGGCCGCGCCCTGGCTCGGCCAGGCGAAGCGCAGCGGCAGGCGTTCGATCAAGCCCGGCAGGCCGGCGAGATCGGGCGCGGCCAGCAGCGCGGCGCCGCGCGGCCGGCCCTGGCCATCGGCCAGCAGACCCATGCCGGCCGGCACCGCCTGGCCATCGGCCGCGACCGTGCCGCTGAGCACCTGCAGGCGCGCTAGCGCGCCGTCCACCTGGGCGCGGAACTCGGTGCCGCGCACGCCCAGGTTGATGCTGGGGGTGCGGATCTCGTAGTGCGGCACGCGGCCCTGGGTCGGCTGCACCTGGCTGTCGGCGCCGCCCTGGTGCAGGCGCAGCTGCACCGACGGGATGGCGCTGCGGCCATACACCAGCAGCTGTTCCAGCGTCAGGTCGCTGAGCGGCGGGATCAGCAGGCGCGAGCCATCGGCGAAGCGCAGGCTGGCCGAGGATTGGGCGGCGCTGCGCAGGCGATCGCCGCTACGCAGCTCGGCGCCGATCTGCAGGCGCTGCTCCTCCTGCTGAGGCCGGCTCAGCATGACCTGACCCTGGACGAACAGGGTCTGCGCCACGCTGGCCTCGCGCTTTAGCCAGGCCACCGGCATGCGCAGCTGGCCGCCGGGCGGCAGGCGTAGCGGGTCGGCCACATGGTTGAGCTTCTGCAGCTCGCGCCAGCTGTGGCCGGGCTGCAGAAAGGTTTCGGTGAGGGCGATCAGGGTGTCGCCGACCGCGATGCGATAGCGCCAGTCGGCCTCGGCGGGCGTCTGGGCCCCGGCCGCGCAGGCCGTCAGCAGCATTGCGCCTGCGAGTTTCACGCTTGCTCTCATGCCTCCTCCTGGGCCTGGCTGGGCCTGTGCGGCGATAGTAGCCAAGAGGGGCGAGGCGCTCAAGCGCTGAACAGGGCCAGATCGTTCAGCTTGCGCAGATGGGCATCCAGGGTGGCCGCATCCAGGCCGAGCGCGGCGGCCAGCGCGGCGCGATCGCGGCTGCCGTCCAGCAGCGGCAGCAGTTCGCGCACGATGGGCTCGTCCAGCCGCAGCATGTCGTGGCGCAGGGTGGTGATCGTGTCGCAGCCGGGCTCCAGCCGCAGCTGCGCCCGGGCGACCGCGCTGGCGACCGGGCGGGCGCCCACCTGTTCGGGCAGCGCCAGGGCCTGCGCATGCAGGCGCGCCAGCCCGCTCATCAGCCCGGCATACAGAATGGCCAGCAGGCCGGCCTCGTGGTGGGCCGGTGCGTGCAGCTGCATGAGGCTGGCCAGCAGCGCCGGCACCGGCAGGCTGCGCGGCGCCGCCGCCTGCAGGGCCTGCAGGGCGTCGCGCATCACGGTCTGCTGGCTGTGCGGGGCGGTGGCGTCGAGCTCGCCTTGCAGCTTGAGATCGGCGCTGAGGTGGTAGGCCGCCAGCTGGCCGGCCGCGGGCTGGCGATTCGGGGTCAGGTCTTGCCGGCACAGGAGGCTTTGCCGGAAACGCCGTTCGCGCACGAAGTCCAGGTACTGCTCGCGCGCCAGCGGGTCCAGCTGGCCCAGCGCGGTGCGCGCCTCGATGGAGAGCCCATGCAGACCCATCGCGGGCAGCTCGGCCTCGGCCAGGAACTGCAGGCCCGCGCCCTCGGCCTGGGCCAGGAATTCGTGGAAGTAGAAGGGCTGGTTGACCTCGGCCAGGTCGTCGTGGAAGAGCGCGCCGTCCGAGCTGCGTGCGGCGCGTTCCAGCTCACGCCGCCAGGCCTGCGCGGCCACATCGGTCTCGGCGCGCGCACCGATCAGCAACTGCAGCAGGGCGCGCGCCTCGCTCAGGCGGGCCTGCTCCGAATCGAGGCCCTCGACGTGGTAGCGCAGCAGCTCGCGCACCTGGGCGCGGCGGTGGCAACCGGGATAGCAATTGTAGCTGACGAAGGCGATGCCCTGCGGCGCCAGCGCCCGCTCCAGCAATTGCAGCAGGGCCTGGCGCACCGCCGCCGGCACCCAGGAGTAGAGGCCGTGCACGATGATGTAGTCGTAAGGCCCCTGGTGCTGCCAGTCGCACAGGTCGGCCGCCAGCCAGGCGGCGTTTTGCAGTCCGATCTGCCTGCCCAGCGCCTCGGCGCGCGCGATCGGCTGGCGCGCCAGATCCAGGCCGGTGAACTGGCTGCCCGGATACTGCGCCGCCATCGGCGCGAGATTGGCGCCATCGCCGCAGCCCAGCTCCAGCACCCGGCATTGCTCGGGCGGCGCCGGCCGCAGGCCGAACCAGCACCCGAGGCTGTGCAGGTGGGCGATATGGGTGTCCGGGTAGGGGTTCCCGGGGTAGGGCAAGCGGTCGTAGCTGTCTTGGTCCATGCGGGGCCAGTCTAGGGGGAGGGGCTTGTGGTGGCTAGGGGCGCGCTTGAGAATCGGCCCACTGCCTACCCCAGGAGGTCCTATGTCCGATGCCGCTGATCCCAAGCCCAGGCTGGTTAGCCGTCTGGCCCGTCCGATGCTCGCGGGCGCCCTGGCCGCGGTCGGTGCCCTGCCGACCCAGGCCGCCACCGATGTGTTCCTGCAGCTCGACGGCATCAAGGGCGAATCCACCGATGCCAAGCACAAGGAATGGATCGAGATCCGCTCCTACTCCCAGGGCTTCTCCAATCCTGCCTCCACCGGCGGTGGCGGTGGCGGTGGCGCCGGCAAGGTCAGCTGTGGCGATGTGAACGTGATGAAGTCCATCGATATTGCCAGCCCGAAGCTGATGGAGGCGGTGATGACTGGCAAGCACATTGCCAAGGGCACGCTGGCGTTCCGTTCGGTGTCTGGCAAGGGCGACACGGACTACTACACCGTCGTCCTGAGCGAGATTTTTGTCACCTCGGTGCAGCAAAGCGACGCGGCCTCGGATGGCACGCGCATCACCGAGTCGGTGTCCTTGGCCGCGTCCAAGTTCGAATTCAGCTACCGCACGCAGAAGGCCGATGGCGGCTTGGATACGCCGAAGACCTTCACCTTCGACTGCAAGGCGAACAGGGCCTTCTGATTTCGAGTTCAGTTCAGGCCTTGAAGCAGGCGACAGCCTGCTGGTCTCCCAACGCCCGCAAGACCTGACCCTCGGCCGAGCAGCGCGCCTCGGCCTTGGGGCAGCGTGCATGGAAGGCGCAGCCCGAGGGCGGCGCCAGCGGTGAGGGCAGCTCGCCCTGCAGGATGATGCGTTCGCGCCGCAGCGCCGGGTCCACGGTGGGCGTGGCCGACAGCAGTGCCTGGGTGTAGGGGTGGGCCGGGTGCTCGAACACCGCGTCGCGCGGGCCGCGTTCGACGATGCGGCCCAGGTACATCACCGCCACCTCGTCGGCCATGTGCCGCACCACCGAGAGGTCGTGCGAGATGAAGACATAGGCCACGCCCAGCTCGCGCTGCAGCTGCACCAGCAGGTTCAGCACCTGGGCGCGGATCGACACATCCAGGGCCGAGACCGGCTCGTCGAGCACCAGCACCTCGGGCTTGAGCATGAGCGCGCGCGCGATCGCCACGCGCTGGCGCTGGCCGCCCGAGAACATATGCGGATAGCGCGCGGCCTGCTCGGGGCGCAGGCCCACGCGGGCCATCATCGCTTCGGCCTCGGCGCGGCGCGAGCTGGCGTCGCCGATGCCGTTCACCAGCAGCGGCTCCATCAGCGCATCGATGACGGTCTGGCGCGGGTTCAGCGAGCCATAGGGGTTCTGGAACACGATCTGCACCTGGCGGCGCAGCAGGCGCTTCTGCTCCTCGCTGGCCGTGGCCACTTCCACGCCCTTGAGCTGCAGGCTGCCCGCGCTGGGCGCCTCGATCATGGTGAGCAGGCGCGCCAGCGTGGACTTGCCACAGCCGGACTCGCCCACCACCGCCAGGGTCTGGCCGCGCGCCACCTCGAAGCTCACCCCGCCCAGGGCCTGGACGGTGGCACTGCCGGCAAACAGGCCGCGCCGCACCTCGTAGCTGCGCTTCAGATCGCGCGCCTTCAAGACGATTTCTGCTTTTTGATCGCTCATGCCTGCAACTCCAGAGGCACACCCGCCTGCAGCGGGGTGTGGCACAGCGCGCGGCCCAGGGCCTCGTCGGCCAGCACCGGGGCCAGGTCTTGACAGCGCTGGGTGGCATGCGCGCAGCGCGGCGCGAACAAGCAGCCCTGGGGCCGGTCGAACTGGCCGGGCACCATGCCGGGGATGGCGGCCAGCAGCTTGCTGCCGTCCTGCGCCGCATGTTCGGGCAGGGCGGCCAGCAGGGCGGCGGTATAGGGGTGGTGCGGGTTGCGGAACAGCGCGTCCGCGGCCGCCGACTCCACCTGGCGGCCTGCGTACTGCACCACCACGCGGTGGGCGGTCTCGGCCACCACGCCGAGGTCGTGGGTGATCAGCACCAGGCCCATGCCATTCTCGCGCTGCAGCTGCAGCAGCAGGTCCAGGATCTGGGCCTGGATGGTGACGTCCAGCGCGGTGGTGGGTTCGTCGGCGATCAGCAGCTTGGGCGAGCAGGCCAGTGCCATCGCGATCATGACGCGCTGGCTCATGCCACCCGAGAGCTGGTGCGGGAACACGTTCAGGCGCCTGCCTGCGTCCGGGATGCCGACGCGCTCCAGCAGCTCGATCACGCGGGCGCGCCGCGCGCGGCGGTCCAGCGTGGTGTGCGCGGCCAGGGCCTCGCCGATCTGGTAGCCCACGGTGAAGCAAGGGTTCAGCGAGCTCATCGGCTCCTGGAACACCATCGCCATGTCGCGGCCGACGATCTGGCGGCGTGCGCGCGGCGAGAGCTTGGCGAGGTCATGGCCATCGAACGCCATGCGTTCGGCCGTGACGGTGGCGGTCCAGGGCAGCAGGCCCATCAGCGCCAGCATGGCCACCGACTTGCCCGAGCCCGACTCGCCGACGATGGCCAGCACCTCGTTGGGCGCGAGCTGCAGGTCCACGCCATCGACGGCCGTGAAGGCACCGCCGCGGGTGGCGAAGCGGACCGTCAGGCCCTTGATATCGAGAAGCGAACTCATGTGCGACGCATCTTGGGGTCCAGCGCATCACGCAGACCGTCGCCGGTCAGGTTGATCGCGACCACGGTGAACAGGATGGCGAGGCCGGGCAGGGTGACCTGCCAGGGGTTGGAGCGGATGAACTCGCGCGCATCGGCCAGCATGGTGCCCCACTCGGCGGTGGGCGGCTGCGCGCCCAGGCCCAGAAAGCCCAGCGCCGCGGCTTCGAGGATGGCGTCCGACACGCCCAGCGCGGCCTGCACGATCAGCGGCGAGAGGCAGTTGGGCAGCACGGTGACGAACATCAGGCGCCACTTGCGCACGCCGGCCACGCGCGCGGCGGTCACATAGTCCTTGCCCAGTTCCGCCTGCGCCGAGGCACGCAGCAGGCGCACATAGCGCGGCAGCGAGACCAGGGTCACGGCCACGATGGTGTTGGTGAGGCTGGGGCCGAGCACCGCCACCACCAGGATGGCCAGCACCAGGCCGGGCACGGCCATGATGAGATCCATGCAGCGGGTGATGAGCACGTCCACTGCATTGCCGAACGAGACGCAGGCCAGGCCCAGCAGCACGCCGACCACCAGGGCCACGCCCATCACCGACAGGCCGATGAAGAGCGAGATGCGCGCGCCGTGGATGAGGCGCGAGAGCTGGTCGCGGCCCAGCGCGTCGGTGCCCAGCAGGAAGCGGTTGCTGCCGCCGTCTTCCCAGGCCGGCAGGGCGCGCACCGCCTCGCGGAACTGCTCGGTGGGCGAATGCGGCGCGATCAGGTCGGCAAAGATCGCCATCAGCACGATCAGCGTGAGCAGCACGAGGCCGATGACGGCGCCGCGGTTCTCTGCAAAGGCCGACCAGAAGGCCTTGAAGCGGGAGGGAGGGGCAGCGAGCTCAGCCATGACGGATGCGGGGATTGATGAGGCCGTAACTGAGATCGACCAGGAGATTGACCAGGATGACCACCGCCGAGACCAGCATCACGCCGCCCTGCAGGGCCGGGTAGTCGCGCCGCGAGATCGACTCGATCAGCCATTTGCCGATGCCGGGCCAGGAGAAGATGGTTTCGGTCAGCACCGCGCCGGCCAGCAGCGTACCCACCTGCAGGCCGATGATGGTGACCACCGGGATCAGCGCATTGCGCAGCGCATGCACGCCCACCACGCGCCAGGCCGGCAGGCCCTTGGCGCGCGCGGTGCGCACATAGTCCTCGCTCAGCACCTCCAGCATGGACGAGCGCGTCATGCGCGCGATCACCGCCAGCGGGATGGTGCCCAGCACAAAGCCCGGCAGCACCAGGTGGTGCAGCGCGTCCTTTACCGCACCGACCTGGCCCGAGAGCCAGGCATCGATGACCATGAAGCCGGTGACGGGCTCGTAGAAATACTTGATCAGATCCACCCGGCCCGACACCGGCGTAAGGCCCCAGCGCTCGCCCACGAACATGATGAGCAAGAGGCCCCACCAGAAGATCGGCATCGAGTAGCCGGTGACCGAGAGCCCCATCAGGGTCTGGTCGAACCAGCTGCCGCGCTTGGCCGCGGCCAGGGTGCCGGCCGGCACGCCGATCAGCACCGCCAGCAGCATCGCGAACAGCGAGAGCTCGATGGTGGCGGGGAAGAGGGCGAGGAACTCGGTCAGCACCTTCTCGTTGGTGGACAGCGAGGTGCCGAAGTCGCCATGCAGCAGCTGCCAGCAGTAGTCGGCGAACTGCTTCCACACCGGCTGATCCAGCCCCAGCTCGTGGCGGAACTGCGCGAGCCGCTCGGGCGAGATGCCGCGCTCGCCCACGCGCGCCTCCACCGGATCGCCCGGCACCATGCGTATCGCCACGAAGGTGACGAACATCAGCGCGAAGAAGGTGGGGATGGTGAGCGCCAGGCGGCGCAGCAGGAACTTGAACATGGGTGGCTGCTGGCAAGGACAAACAAACACGCCCGGCCCCGTTGCATGGGGGCCGGGCGTTGCCTTGCCCTGATGGGTTTACTTCAGGTCGACGCCGTTGAACAGATGGGAGCCGAAGGGGCTCTGCTTGTAGCCGGTGACTTCCTTGCGCATCACCTCGAACACCACGCCATGCGCGATCTTGAAATCGGGCACCTCGTCGTGCTCGATCTGCTGCATCTCGCTGTAAAGCTTGGCGCGGGCCTTGTTGTCGGTTAGCGCGCGCGCCTGTTCGAGCTTGTCGTCAAAGCCCTTGTGGCACCACTTGGCCAGGTTCTGGCCGCCGGCGCGCGCGGCGTCGCAACCGTGCAGGAAGAAGAAGTTGTCGGGGTCGCCGTTGTCGCCGGTCCAGCCCATCATGCCGGTCATGTGCTCGCCCTGCTGCAGGCGCTTGCGGTACTCGCCCCACTCGTAGCTCACCAGCTTGGCGTTCACGCCCACCTTGGCCAGGTCGGACTGCATCATCTCGGCAATGCGCTTGGCGTTGGGGTTGTAGGGGCGCTGCACCGGCATGTACCAGAGGTCGATCTCCAGCGGCAGCTTGAGGCCCGACTTGGCGAGCAGCTCCTTGGCCTTGGCGGGGTCGAAGGGTACGTCCTTGATGGCGTCGTTGTAGCCCATCAGGGTGGGCGGGATGAAGTTCTTGGCGGGCAGGCCGGCACCCAGGTAGACATCCTTCAGGATCGCCGCCTTGTCCACCGCCATGGAGAGCGCCAGCCGCACG
Organism: Paucibacter sediminis; assembly: GCF_030254645.1. Classification (NCBI taxonomy): domain Bacteria; kingdom Pseudomonadati; phylum Pseudomonadota; class Betaproteobacteria; order Burkholderiales; family Sphaerotilaceae; genus Roseateles; species Paucibacter sediminis. The sequence goes on along the minus strand of NZ_CP116346.1, from coordinate 719,021 downwards.
TCCTTCTTGTCCAGCGGCGGCTTCTGCGTGTTGAAGGCCCAGTAGGCGATGTTCATGCCGGGCGCGCTGATGACCTTGAGCGCGGGGTCCTTCTGCATCTCGGGCAGGTCGGCCGGGCGCGGGTAGGCGGCGAAATGGCATTCGCCGGCCTTGAGCTTGCTGTAGCGCGCGGTCGGGTCGGGCGTGATGGCGAACACCAGGTCGTCCACCAGGGCCTTCTCGCCGAAATAGTCCTTGTTGGCCTTGTAGCGGATCACCGCGTCCTTCTGGTACATCACGAAGTTGAAGGGGCCGGTGCCCACGGGCACCTGGTCGAACTGCTCCTTCTTGTTCTGCTTGGCCAGGGCGTCGGCATATTCGGCCGACTGGATGGAGGCGAACTCCATCGCCAGATTCGCCAGCATGGTGGCGTTGGGGCGCTTGAACACCAGCTTGACGGTGAGCGGATCCACCTTCTCCACCGCCACCAGATCGTCCTTCAGGCCCATGTCGGCGAAGTAGTCGAACTTGCCGCCCGAGACCTTGGCATAGGGGTGATCGGCCTTCCACTGGCGCTCGAAGCTCCACACCACGTCGTCTGCATTGAAGTCGCGCGTGGCCTTGAAGCCGGGCACGCTGTGGAACTTGACGCCGGCGCGCAGCTTGAAGGTATAGGTCTTGCCGTCGGGCGAGATGGTCCAGCTTTCGGCAAGACCTGGCACCACCTCGGTGCTGCCGCGCTTGAAGGCGGTGAGCTTGTCGAACACGCCGCGGATGGTGTCGAAGCTGGTGCCGGTGGTGTTGAGCGCGGGGGTGAAGTTCTCGGGCGAACCTTCGGAGCAATACACCAGGGTCTTGGCCTGGGCGGCGCCGCTCAGCAGGCCCAGACTCAGCAACGTGGCGGGCACGGCGGCCAATCGCAGGAATCGCGTCTTCTTCATCTCACCCTCCATGAAAAGTCGGCCGATGCTAGCCGGTCTGCCGGCATCAAACATCGGGGTAACCCGGGGTGACTTCAGCTACCTTGCAAGGCGGTCTGGATCTCGCTGCGCAGGCGGCGCAGCGCCTGCAGCTCGGCATCGGGTGTCTGCAGGGCCGGCCAGAGCAGGGCCACCAGGTCGCGCGCGCTCTGGTCCACATCGATCTGGCGCCCGGCGATGATGACCTCCCAGAGCATGTGCTCCATCGGTCCGAACACCAGCGAGCGCAACATGCGCAGCGGGATGTCCTGGCGCACCTGGCCCAGGGCCTGGCCGCGCGAGAGCAGGTCCATCAGCGGTGCGGTATAGCGACGTTGCAGCTCGATGAAGGCCTCGCCGAACTCGGCGCCTTGTTCCGCACCTTTGGCGTTGGTCATGTCGGCCTCGCGCTTGCGGCCTTCCGACAGCACCAGCTCGCACAGCCCCGTGCCCTGGATCAGGAACAGGCGCAGGTGGGTGTGCACCACGAACTCCAGCTGCTCGCGCACCGAGGCCTCGCGCGGCAGGCCACCCTCGATGGCGGCAATGATCTCGTCGTACCAGTCGGCGATCACCCGCATGCAGAGCTCGCGCTTGCCGCGGAAATAGGTGAACACGGTGGCCTCGGAAATGCCCAGCTGCTTGGCGATCTCGGTGGTGGTGGCCTTCTCGTAGCCGCGCTGGGCAAAGACCGATCGGCCCACGCGCAGGATGTCGCGCACGCGCTGCTCCGCCTTGGCGCTGACGGGCGCGCGGCGTGCGGTGCTGGCGGGGAGAATGGCGCTCACGGGGCGCATTCTGCGTGGGAATTGAGTAAAGCTCAAGTCTTTGTGAAGCCGGCTTGCCTTGGGGCGCCGGCTGGCTTATCCTTGCGGCCTCGTGTGCGCGCTGCCGACCTGGGCAGGGCGCTGCAACAAGATGAATTGAGTCGTACTCAGTTTGTACGCCTCGCTGGAGACACCATGCCGGTTTTGACCACCAAACTGAACGCCCGCTCGGCCGATTTCAAGGCCAATGCCGAGGCCATGCGGGCGCTCATCGCCGACCTCAGCGCGCGGCTTGAAAAGATCGCCCAGGGTGGTGGGGAGGCCGCGCGTGCCAAGCACACCGCACGCGGCAAGCTGCTGCCGCGCGACCGGGTGGAGATGCTGCTGGACCCCGGCACGCCGTTTCTGGAACTGGCCCCGCTGGCCGGCCTGAATATGTATGACAACGCCGCGCCCGGCGGCGGCATCGTTGCCGGCATCGGCCGCGTCTCGGGCGTGGAATGCATGATCGTGTGCAACGACGCCACGGTGAAGGGCGGCACCTACTACCCCATCACGGTGAAAAAGCATCTGCGCGCCCAGGAGATCGCCGAGCAGAACCATCTGCCCTGCATCTATCTGGTGGACTCGGGCGGCGCCAATCTGCCGAACCAGGACGAGGTCTTCCCGGACCGCGACCATTTCGGCCGCATCTTCTACAACCAGGCCAATCTCTCGGCCAAGGGGCTGGCGCAGATCGCCGTGGTGATGGGCTCCTGCACGGCGGGCGGCGCCTATGTGCCGGCGATGAGCGACGAGACCATCATCGTGAAGAACCAGGGCACCATCTTCCTGGGCGGCCCGCCGCTGGTGAAGGCCGCCACCGGCGAGGTGGTGAGCGCCGAAGACCTGGGCGGCGGCGATGTGCACACCCGCCTCTCGGGCGTGGCCGACCACCTGGCCAATAACGACACCCATGCGCTGGCGATCGCACGCCAGTCGGTGGCGCGCCTGAACTGGCAGAAGAACATCGGCATGGCCATGCAGGCGCCGCGTGCGCCGCTGTTCGATGCCACCGAGCTGCATGGCGTGATCCCGACCGACACGCGCAAGCCCTTCGATGTGCGCGAGGTGATCGCGCGCGTCGTCGACGGCAGCGAGTTCGATGAATTCAAGGCCCGCTACGGCGCCACCCTGGTGTGCGGCTTCGCCCATATCGAGGGCATGCCGGTGGGCATCGTCGCCAACAACGGCATCCTGTTCGCCGAGAGCGCCAACAAGGGCGCGCACTTCATCGAGCTGTGCTGCCAGCGCAAGATCCCGCTGGTGTTCCTGCAGAACATCACTGGCTTCATGGTGGGCCGCAAGTACGAGAACGAGGGCATTGCCCGCGCCGGCGCCAAGATGGTCACCGCCGTGGCCTGCGCCCAGGTGCCCAAGTTCACCGTCATCATCGGCGGCAGCTTCGGTGCCGGCAATTACGGCATGTGCGGCCGTGCCTACAGCCCGCGCTTCCTGTGGATGTGGCCGAACGCGCGCATCTCGGTGATGGGTGGCGAGCAGGCCGCCAGCGTGCTGGCCACCGTCAAGCGCGACGGCATCGAGGCCAAGGGCGGTTCGTGGAGCGCGGAGGAAGAGGAAAGCTTCAAGGCGCCGATCCGCCAGCAGTACGAAGACCAGGGCCATCCCTATTACGCCAGCGCCCGCCTGTGGGACGACGGCGTGATCGACCCCGCCGACACGCGCCGCGTGCTGGCGCTGGGCCTGTCGGCCGCGCTCAACGCGCCGATCCCGGATACCAAGTTCGGCGTGTTCCGCATGTAAACCGCCGCAAGGCCTGGCAAGACCCGACCCCATGATCGTGATCCGCCCCCTGCGTGCCGACGATGATCTGCACGCGCTCACCGCGCTGCTGCACAAGGCCTATGCGGCCCTGGCCGCGCAGGGCTGGAACTTCACCGCGGCCGACCAGAGCGTGGCCGTTACCGCCAAGCGGGTGGCCGCCGGCGGCTGCCTGGTGGCGGAGCGCGCGGGCCGCCTGCTGGGCACGGTGAATGTGCGCGGGCCCTACCGGCCCGAGCAGGATGCCTGGTGCCTCAACACGCCCTGGTATCTGCGCGAGGACACCGCCATCCTGTCGCAGTTCGCCGTCGACCCGGATTGCCAGGGCCAGGGCCTGGGCGAGCGCCTGATGGACGCCGCCGAGGCCTGGGCCACCGAGCGCGGCTTCGCCCATGTGGCGCTCGACACCGCCGGCCCCGCCCAGCACCTGCGCCAGCGTTATCTCAAGCGCGGCTACCAGCAGGTCGGCGAGGTGCAGTGGGACGGCAAGACCTATTCCAGCGTGCTGATGGTGAAGCCGCTGCGGACGAAGGAAATCGCATGACGACCAGCAGCTTGAAGATTGAACGCATGGGCCATGTGGCCCGCGTGACCCTGAACCGCCCCGAGGTGCGCAATGCCTTCAACGAGGCGGTGATCGCCGAACTCACGCAGGCCTTTGCCGAGCTGGCGCAAGACCCGACCCTGCGGGCCATCGTGCTGGCCGCCGAGGGCAAGGCCTTCTGCGCCGGCGCCGATCTCAACTGGATGAAGGCCATGGCCGGCTACAGCTGGGACGAGAACCACGCCGATGCCTCGCGCCTGGCCGAGATGCTGTGGACCATCTACAGCTGCCCGGTGCCCGTGATCGCACGTGTGCAGGGCGATGTCTATGCCGGCGGCGTGGGCCTGGTGTCGGTGTGCGACATGGTGGTGGCGGTGGAGGGCGCGGGCTTCTGCCTGTCGGAGGCCAAGCTGGGCCTGCTGCCGGCCACCATCGGCCCCTATGTGGTGCGGGCGCTGGGTGAGCAGGCCTCGCGCCGCTACTTCCTCACCGCCGAGCGCTTCGGCGCCGCCGAGGCGCAGCGCCTGGGCCTGGTGCATGAGCTGGCCACGCCGGAGACGCTGGACGAGCGGGTCGATGCCCTGCTGGCGGCCCTGGTGGCCAACGGCCCGGCCGCCGTGCGCGCCTGCAAGAAGCTGGTGCAGGACGTGGCCCATCAGGCCATCACGCCCGCGCTGCGCGACGACACCGCGCGCCGCATTGCCGACATCCGCGCCAGCGCCGAGGGCCGCGAAGGTGTGCAGTCCTTCCTGAACAAGAGCAAGCCCAGCTGGCTGGCATGACGACGATGAGCGCGACCCAGGCCCTGCAGCGCCGCAGCCTCGATGCGGTGTGGCACCCCTGCACCCAGATGGCGCGGGCTGAAAGCGTGCCACCGCTGCCGATCGCGCGGGGCGAGGGGCCGTGGCTCCACGACTTCGATGGCCGGCGCTATTTCGATGCCAACAGCAGCTGGTGGGTGAACCTGTTCGGCCACGCCGATGCCGGCATCAACGCCGCCATCAAGCAGCAGCTCGACACCTTGCCGCATGTGATGCTGGCGGGCTGCACGCATGAACCGGCGGTGCGCCTGGCCGAGCGGCTTTCGGCGCGCACCGGCGGCGCCCTGGGCCATTGCTTCTTCGGCAGCGACGGCGCCAGCGCGGTGGAGATCGCGCTCAAGCAGAGCTTTCATTCCTGGCGCAATCTGGGCCGCGGCGACAAGCGCGAGTTCGTCTGCCTGAAGAACGGTTACCACGGCGAGACGATCGGCGCGCTGGCCGTCACCGATGTGGCGATCTTCCGCGATGCCTACGACCCGCTGCTGATGCGCGCCCATATCGTGAGCTCGCCCGACAGCCGCCTGGACAACGAGGCCGAGGCCCTGGCCGCGATGCGCGCCCTGCTGGCCGAGCGCCATGAACATATCGCCGCGGTGATCGTCGAGCCCCTGGTGCAGGGCGCCGCCGGCATGGTGATGCATGCGCCCTCGTACCTGAAGGCGCTGCGTGAACTGACGCGCGAGTTCGAGGTGCACCTGATCGCGGATGAAATCGCGGTGGGATGCGGCCGCACGGGCACCTTCTTTGCCTGGGAACAAACGGGCGCCGACTGGCCCGACTTCATCCTGCTCTCCAAGGGCATCACCGCCGGCACCCTGCCGCTGTCGCTGGTGCTGACGACCGATGCGGTCTACCGCGCCTTCTGGTCCGAGGATGTGACGCGCGGCTTTCTGCACTCGCATTCCTACACCGGCAATGCCCTGGCCTGCGCCGCCGCCAACGCGGTGCTGGACCGCTTCGATGCCGGCCAGCTGGAGGCCAATCGCGTGCAGGCCGCCCTGCTGGCCGAGGCCCTCGCGCCGCTGGCGGCTGACCCACGGGTCGAGCACTTTCGCCAGCGCGGCATGATCCTGGCCTTCGACGTGAAGAAGCCCGGCGAACGGTTCGCCGAGCGTTTCCATCTGGCGGCGCGCGCCCATGAGCTGCTGATACGCCCGATCGGCGCCACCGTCTACCTGATGCCCCCTTATCTGATTGATGCTCAGCAGACCGCGGCCTTCCTGGCCGAGGCCGTGCGCCGGACCCTCGACGATGTTGCTTGAACACCTGAACACCAAGCTCAAGGCCATCGAGGCGCAAAGCCTCACGCGCTTCCTGCGCCAGGCCGAGAGCCGCACCGCGCCGCGCCAGATCGTGCGTGGCGCTGATGGCATCGCGCGCGAACTGCTGATGTTCTGCTCCAACGACTACCTGGGCCTGGCCGCCCATCCACGCATCGCCGAGGCCCTGGCCGAGGGCGCGCGCATCTATGGTGGCGGCTCGGGCGCCTCGCCGCTGATCAGCGGCCACACGGTGGCGCATGAGCGCGTCGCCCAGACCCTGGCCGACTGGTTCGCGCCGCACATCCCGCAGGCGCGCGCGATCGGCTTCTGCACCGGCTATATGGCCAATCTGGCGGTGGTCACCGCGCTGGGCGATGAGCAGACCGAGATCTTCTCGGAGGCGCTCAACCATGCCTCGCTGATCGACGGCACCCGCCTGGCCAAGGCCAAGGTCACGCGCTTCGGCCATGCCGACGTGGGCCAGCTGCGCACGCTGCTGGCGGCGAGCCAGGCCAAGATCAAGCTGATCGTCAGCGATGCCGTCTTCAGCATGGATGGCGACCTCGCGCCGCTGCCGCAGCTGCTGGCCCTGGCCGAGGAATTCGATGCCTGGCTGATCGTCGACGATGCCCATGGCTTCGGCGTGCTGGGCGCCAAGGGCCGTGGCTCGCTGGAGCATTTCGACCTGAAGAGCCAGCGCCTGATCCTGGTGGGCACGCTGGGCAAGGCCGCGGGCCTGGCCGGCGCCTTCGTGGTGGCGCATGAGACGGTGGTCGAGTACCTGCTGCAGGCCGCCCGCAACTTCATCTTCTCCACCGCCTCGCCGGCCGCGATCGAGCATGCGCTGCTCACCAGCTTCGATCTGATCGAGGGCGAAACCGGTGTGCAGCGCCGCGAGAACCTGGTGCGCCTGCAAGCCCAGCTGCGCAAGGGCATCGAGGCCTTGCTGGCCCGCCATCCGCGCCTGGGCTGGAAGCTGGCCGCCTCCGAGACGCCGGTGCAGCCGCTGATCGTCGGCGGCAATGCCGAGGTGATGCAGCTGGCTGCAAGGCTGGAGCGCGAGGGCCTGCGCGTGCCCGGCATCCGCCCGCCCACCGTGCCCAAGGGCGAGGCGCGGCTGCGCATCACGCTGTGCGCCACACACAGTGCGGCCGATGTGGAACAGCTGCTGGCGGCGCTCGCGTCGGCGGCCGCGGACATGGACAGGGTGGCAGCATGAGAGGCTTCTTCATCACCGGCACCGACACCGAGATCGGCAAGACCTGCATCAGCGCCGGCCTGACCCACGCGTTTGCGCAGCTGGGCCTGCGCGTGGCCGCCATCAAGCCGATCGCGGCGGGGCAGGACTTCGTCGACGGCGCCTGGGTCAACGAGGACGTGCGGCGCCTGCGCGCGGCCAGCAATATGGCGCTCAGCGATGCCGAGGTCGGCCCGCTGCAGCTGCGCGCCGCCTGCGCGCCGCACATCGCCGCCCGCCTGGAGGACTGCACCATTGATCGCGAGCCGCTGCTGCATGCCGTGCGCAGCACCGCCGCGCGCGCCGAGCTGTGCATCGTCGAGGGCGTGGGCGGCTTCCGCGTGCCCCTGAGCCCGCATTGGGACACCGCCGACCTGGCGGCCGATCTGCAGCTGCCGGTGGTGCTGGTGGTCGGCCTGCGTCTGGGTTGCATCAACCACGCCCTGCTCACCGCCGAGGCGATTGCCGCGCGCGGCCTGCGGTTGGCCGCCTGGGTGGCCAATACCGTGGACACCGAGATGCCCCATGTGGCGGACAATCTGGCCGCATTGACGGCGGTGCTGTCCGCCGCACCCTTCAACGCTCCCTGCTGGGGCCATGTGCCCCGGCTCTTCGATCCTTCCCCTGCGGCAGTCGCCGCGCATCTGCCTCAGCCGCCGCTGCTGCAAGCCCTGGAATCCTTCCCATGAAACAGACGTTTAACCAAGTCCAGTCCCTCACTCCCAGCACCGACGCCGAGCGCCGCAACAGCAAGGCCTGGACGGTCAACGAGGTCGCCGCCCTGTTCGAGCTGCCCTTCAACGACCTGATGTTCCGCGCCCAGCAGGTGCACCGCGAGAACTTCGACGCCAACGCGGTGCAGCTCTCCACGCTGCTCTCGATCAAGACCGGCGGCTGCGAAGAGGATTGCAAGTACTGCCCGCAGTCGGCGCACTTCGATACCGGCCTGAAGGCCGAGAAGCTGCTGCCCTTGCAGGAGGTGATGGAGGCGGCGCGCGCCGCCAAGGCCAATGGCGCCACGCGCTTCTGCATGGGCGCGGCCTGGCGCACGCCCAAGGAACGCCATCTGGAAGCGATCGGCGAGATGATCACCGAGGTCAAGGCCCTGGGCCTGGAGACCTGCCTCACCGCCGGCATGCTGGGTGATGGCCAGGCCGAGCAATTGCGTGAGGCGGGCCTGGACTATTACAACCACAACCTCGACACCTCGCCCGAGTTCTACGGCCAGATCATCACCACGCGCACCTACCAGGACCGCCTGGACACGCTGGACCGCGTGCGCAACGTCGGCCTGAAGGTCTGCTCGGGCGGCATAGTCGGCCTGGGCGAGACGCGCCGCGAGCGTGCCGGCCTGCTGGTGCAGCTGGCCAATCTGGACCCCTATCCCGAGTCGGTGCCCATCAACAACCTGGTGCAGGTGGAAGGCACGCCGCTGGCCGGCACCGCCGCGCTGGACCCGTTCGAGTTCGTGCGCACCATCGCGGTGGCCCGCATCATCATGCCGCGCGCCATGGTGCGCCTCTCGGCCGGCCGCGAGGAGATGCCCGAGAGCCTGCAGTCGCTCTGTTTCCTGGCCGGTGCCAACAGCATGTTCTATGGCGACAAGCTGCTCACCACCAGCAACCCGCAGGCCGAGAAGGACCGCGCCCTGCTGGACCGCCTGGGCATGCATTGCGCCACCGAGGCCGAGCTGAGCGCCGAGCCCAGTGCCGGCTGCAGCGAGCACGGCTGCGCTACGCACTGAACCGACAAGAAAAACGAAGACCCCGGAGACTCCGCCATGTTCAAGAAGATCCTCATTGCCAACCGCGGCGAAATCGCCTGCCGCGTGGCGGCCACCGCGCGCCGTCTGGGCGTCAAGACCGTGGCGGTCTATTCCGAGGCCGATGCGCGTGCCAAGCATGTGCAGGCCTGCGATGAGGCGGTGCTGATCGGCGGCCCGGCGCCGCGCGATTCCTACCTGCAATGGCAGCGCATCATCGAGGCGGCCAAGGCCACCGGCGCCGAGGCCGTGCACCCCGGCTACGGCTTTCTGAGCGAGAACGAGGAGTTCGCTGAAGCCTGCGCCAAGGCCGGCCTGGTCTTCATCGGCCCGCCGTCCTCGGCGATTCGCGCGATGGGCCTGAAGGCCGAGTCCAAACGCCTGATGGAAGCGGCCGGCGTGCCCCTGGTGCCCGGCTATCACGGCGCCGACCAGGACCCGGCACTGCTGAAGCGGGAGGCCGACCGCATCGGCTATCCGGTGCTGATCAAGGCCAGCGCTGGCGGCGGCGGCAAGGGCATGCGCGCGGTGCTGCAGGCGTCCGACTTTGACGCCGCGCTGGCCTCCTGCAAGCGCGAGGCCATCAACAGCTTTGGCGACGATGCGGTGCTGATCGAGCGCTATGTGCAGAAGCCCCGCCACATCGAGATCCAGGTGTTTGGCGACAGCCAGGGCAGCTGCGTCTACCTGTTCGAGCGCGACTGCTCGGTGCAGCGCCGCCACCAGAAGGTGCTGGAAGAGGCCCCGGCCCCCGGCATGAGCGCGGCGCGCCGCCGCGAGATGGGCGAGGCCGCGGTGGCGGCCGCCAAGGCGGTGGGCTATGTGGGCGCCGGCACGGTGGAGTTCATCGCCGAGCAGGACGGCCGTTTCTACTTCATGGAAATGAACACCCGCCTGCAGGTGGAGCATCCGGTCACCGAAGCCATCACCGGCCAGGACCTGGTGGAGTGGCAATTGCGCGTGGCGTCCGGCGAAGCGCTGCCGCTCAAGCAGCATGAACTGCAAATGCATGGGCACGCCATCGAGGCGCGCATCTGTGCCGAGAACCCCGATGGCGGCTTCCTGCCCGCCACCGGCCGCCTGGACGTGGCGCGCTGGCCGGCGCATGTGAGCTTCGAGCGCGGCCATGTGCGCATCGATGCCGGCGTGGGCGAGGGCGACGAGATCAGCCCCTACTACGACTCCATGGTGGCCAAGCTGATCGTCTGGGGCGAGGACCGCTCCCAGGCTCTGGCGCGCCTGGATGCGGCGCTGCGCGACACGCATATCGTCGGCCTGCAGACCAATGTGGCCTTTCTGCGCCGCTGCGCCGCCACCGCTTCCTTCGCCGGTGCGGATCTGGACACCGGCCTGATCGAGCGCGAGCGCGCCGCGCTGTTCGACCAGCCCGGCCTGCCGCTGCAGATCAGCGCCGCCGCGGTGGTGGCCCATACCCTGGCCAAGGAAGCCGCGCTGCAGAGCACCGACCCCTGGACCGCACGCGACGGCTGGCGCATGTACGGCGCCTCGGCACGCCGCTTTGATTTGGAGGCTGGCGGCACGCACCACGAGGTGCTGCTCTCGCGCCACCACCAGGGTGGCATGCATCTCACGGTGGAGGGGCAATCTTTGCCTTTCGCGGTGAACTCCGCGGGCCTCGAATCGCATGAACTGCTGCTGGGTGAAGGCCTGGCACAGCGGCGCGTGACAGTGAAGACCTATGCCCAGGGCGAGCGCGTCGCCGTGTTCGCGGCCGAGGGCTCGGCCATCGTCACCGAGGTGGACGTGATTGCCCATGCCGGCGAGGGTGGCGGCGAAGGCGGCCGCCTCACCGCCCCCATGCCCGGCAAGCTGGTGTCCTTCCTGGCCCAGCCGGGTGACAAGGTGGCCAAGGGACAGGCGCTGGCGGTGATGGAAGCGATGAAGATGGAGCACACCATCAACGCGCCGCGCGACGGCGTGGTGGCCGAGTTGCTGTTCGCCGTCGGCGATCAGGTGACGGATGGTGCCGAACTGCTGCGCATGGAGGCCTGAAAGATGAACTTGCCAAGCCGCGTCACCCTGGTCGATGTGGGCCCGCGCGACGGCCTGCAGAACGAAAAGCAGCCGGTCGCCACCGAACACAAGGCGCAGCTGGTGGCCATGCTGCAGGCCGCCGGCCTGCGCGAGATCGAGGTCACCAGCTTCGTCAGCCCCAAATGGGTGCCGCAGATGGCCGACAACGAGGCGGTCATGGCCGCCATCGCGCGCCAGCCCGGCGTGCGCTACTCGGTGCTGACGCCGAACATGAAGGGCCTGGAGGCGGCGCTGCCGACCAAGCCGGACGAGATCGTGGTGTTCGCGGCCGCCAGCGAGGCCTTCAGCCAGAAGAACATCAACTGCTCGATCGCCGAGAGCATCGAGCGCTTCGCCCCCGTGGTGGAGGCCGCCCATGCCGCCGGCCTCAAGGTGCGCGGCGCGCTCTCCTGCGCGGTGGGCTGCCCCTATGAGGGTGACATCAGCGCCGACCAGGTTGAGCGCGTGGTGCTCTTGATGAAGGGCATCGGCGTCGACCACCTGGGCGTGGCCGACACCATCGGCGTGGGCACGCCGCGCAAGATCCAGGCGGCGATGGAGCGTGCGCTCAAGCATTACCCCCTGGTGGAGGTGAGCGGCCATTTCCACGACACCTACGGCCAGGCGCTCTCCAACATCTACGCCTGCCTGGAGCTGGGCGTGCACAACTTCGACGCCAGCGTGGCCGGCCTGGGCGGCTGCCCCTATGCCAAGGGTGCGACCGGCAATGTGGCGACCGAAGACGTCGTCTTCATGCTGAATGGCTTGGGGCTAGAGACCGGTATCGACATCGACAAGCTGGTCGACGCCGGCGCCTACATCTCGAACGTGCTGGGCCGCCCGCCGGTCTCGCGCGTGGGACGCGCGCTGCTGGCCAAGCGGGCGGGCTGAGCGGCCCTGGGCGGTCGGATCAGCCGCGCGAGCCCGAATCCGGGGACAAGGCCTGACCCCCGGCGTCACGGCCCGGTCATGGCGGCTTCCGAGACTGCTGGCTGTCGTTGTTGACAGCCAGACCATCGGAGCCCTCCATGTTCGTCAAGCCATCCCGCATCGCTGCCGCCATCGGCCTGCTTTCCCTGCTCGCCAGCCAGGCGCAGGCGGCCGCCACCGAGTTCGCCAACTTCACACCGCTGATCGGCAATGTGGCCGCCGGTGCGCTGCCCGAGAGCGCGCCCTTCCAGCTCTCCTCGCCCAAGTTCAGCCAGCTGCTGCTGGCCGATCGCAAGACCCAGAACAGCCTGCTGCCGGGTTCCAACTCGGGCAGCTGGGACATGATCACCGCCAACGAGACGGGCGCGCAGGCCGGCCGCTATCTGTTCATGCCCTTCGAGACCGGCAGCGCCGGCGTGCAGCGCGTGGATCTCTGGGACAAGAACTACGCCACCCGCACGGTCACCATCGTGGCGCCCGGCACGCAGGGCTTTGTCTCGGGCGATGCCTCGCGCTGGACGCCCTGGGGCAGCTACCTCACGGCCGAGGAGTCCTGGGGCAGCGGCAGCAGCAAGGGCCGGCTGTTCGAGCTGACGAATGCCACCACGGCGGCGGCCAATGGCGGCAATTTCGTGCAGCGCTCGATCCTGCCGCGCGTCTCGCACGAGGGCCTGGCCTTCGACCAGCAGAACAATCTCTACTTCGTCGACGAACTCAACGGCGGTGCCATCTACAAATACGTGTCGGCCAGCCCCAATGCCAGCAACGGCAATGACTTCTTCGCGGCCGGCCAGACCTTTGTGCTGAAGGTCGGCGCGGGCGCCCAGTTCGAAGGCAATAACGGTGCGGCCATCACGGGCGGGGCCTCCTGGGTGGCGATCACCAATGCCACAGGCGGCGCGCTGCCCGGTGTTTCCACCGTGCTGGGCGACGGCACGATTGACGGACGCGCCACCGCCGACCATGCGAGCGTGCTCGGCACCGGCTACAACCGCCCCGAGGACCTGGAGTTCAAGCTGCTGCCCAATGGCCAGCAGATGATCTACTTCACCACCACCGATTCCGACAATGACGGCGTGAGCGGCAACGGCCGAGGCCGCGTCTACTCGCTGAACCTCGATACCGGCACGGTGAAGCTGTTCGCGGACAACAACAGCATCGACCAGGCCACCGGCCTCAAGGTGGGCGCGAGCTGGAGCAACCCGGACAATCTCGCCATCGATGCCGCCGGCAATATCTATGTGATCGAAGACCAGGATGGCGGCAAGGCCGACATCTGGTTTGCCAAGGACAGCGACAACGATGGCGTGGCCGATTCGGTGGCGAAGTGGGCCAGCCTCAGCACCACCGGCGCCGAGCCCACCGGCCTGTACTTCGACAAGTTCAATCCCAACCTGGCCTACGTCAATGTGCAGCACCCCAGCAGCGGCGTGGACAGCCTGGTGCAGATCTCGGCGGTGCCCGAGCCGCAGACCTATGCGCTGATGCTGGCCGGCCTGCTGGGCGTGGCCGGCCTGGCGCGCCGCCGTCGCGGGGACTGAAGCCTACCCACCAGCTTGTGCCAAGTTAGGGGCAGCGCATTGCCATTGCGGCCGACCCCTCGCCACAATGGGCTTTTGCCCCCCGGGAGCACAAGATGGACAAGCTGGTGATCAAGCATGGCGCGGCCTTACGTGCCAAGTACGCGGCGGCCGGGCTGGCCAAGGTAGATGCGGCGCTCAAGACCCTGGTGAGCGCCGACAAGAAGCGCGGCATCGAGACCGTGGTGCTGGACGTCAGCCTGGCCTCGGCGATGAAGCCCTATGGCGCCGCGGTGCCGGCCAAGCCCGATGCGCGCGCGCTCAAGGCCGCCATCGATGCCGTGGCCACGGCGGCCAAGCCGCACTACATCCTGCTGCTCGGCGCGCTGGACGTGCTGCCCATGGTGCCGCTGGTGAACCCGGCCTATGGTGGCCCGGGCGGGGACGACGACAAGACCGTGCCCAGCGATCTGCCCTATGCCTGCGAGGCGCCCTACGGCACCGACGTGAACCGCTTCCTGGGGCCGACCCGGGTGGTGGGGCGCCTGCCCGATGTGCCGGGCGCCAGCAAGCCCGATCTGCTGCTGCAGCTGCTGCGCGCCTCGGCCCGCGCCAAGCCGCTGCCGCGCGAGGACTATCAGCAGAGCTTCGCGCTTTCGGCCGAGGTCTGGCAGGGCTCCACGCGCCTGAGCGTGAACAACACCTTTGGCGACGCCGCGCCGCTGAACCTGGCGCCGCCCAAGGGCCCGCGCTGGGCCAAGCAAGACCTGGCCCCGCGCATGCACTTCATCAACTGCCATGGCGCCGCCCATTCGCCCGAATACTTCGGCCAGCGCGGCGACGCCTATCCGGTGGCGCACCGCGCCAATCTGCTCACCGGCAAGATCACCGCCGGCACCGTGGTGGCCGCCGAGTGCTGCTATGGCGCCCAGCTCTACGATCCGGCCGAGAGCGCCGGCACCCAGGGCATCGCGCTGAGCTACCTGGCCGACGGCGCGAGCGGCTTTTTCGGCAGCACCACGATTGCCTACGGGCCCAGCGAGGGCAATGGCTCGGCCGACCTGATCTGCCAGTATTTCCTGCAGCGCGTGCTGGCGGGCTCCTCGCTGGGCCGCGCTGCGCTGGAGGCGCGCCAGAAGTTCGCCGGCGAACGCACCCATCTGGACCCCTTCGATCTGAAGACCCTGGGCCAGTTCTACCTGCTCGGCGATCCGGCCCTGCAGCCGGTGGGTTATGCCGCCCATGCCCTCAGCAAGACCAAGGCCTTCAAGCAGGCCTTCGCCAAGGTGCAGGACCGCGGTGTGCGCGGCCTGCGGCGCGAGCGGCTGGAGCGCGAGGGGCGGCACCTGGCACGCGCGCTGCCGCCGGTGCGGTCGAAGCCGCTGGAGCCGGCCGCACCGGTGGAGCGCACCATGCAGATGATGGCGCGCGAATCGGGCCTGCAGGGCGAGGTCTCGCGGCTGAGCTTCGAGATCGGCGGCAAGGGGCCGATACGTCGCATCCATGTGCTCAAGGGCCTGGCGCAGCATGGCACGGGCGAGCAGCGCGTGCCGCATCTGCTGGCCATCGTCGCCACCGAGGAGAACGGCCAGCTGCTGCATGTGCGGCGGGTGCATTCGCGCTAATTTCCACACAAAGGTTGGCCGATGAGCGAGATCGTGGGCAAGATCAGCAAGCGCCTGCTGGCGCAGGGCACGAAGAGCGAGCACCGGGGCATGGTGCTGGAGGACGCCCAGGGGCTGCAGCATGTGCTGCGGCGCGTGGGCGGCAACCCCTTTCGCGACTCCGAGCTGGAGGCGCTGGAGGGGCGCCGCCTGCGCCTGCTGGGGCGTGCCACCGAGGGTTTCTTCCTGGTCGAGCGTTGGGAAGAGGCGGCGGATTAGCGCCGATTAGCGTTGCTAATGCCGCTGTAGCGCGGCAAATGCCATTTGCGCTCGGACGGCTGCCGGTCGTACAAAGCGCGGAGCCAAGTCCTACAAGAACGGAGACAAGCCATGAAGATCGGATGCCCCAAGGAAATCAAGAACCACGAGTACCGCGTGGGCCTGACGCCCGCCAGCGTGCGCGAACTCAGCAGCCGCGGCCACAGCGTGCTGGTGCAGGCCGGTGCCGGCGCCGCCATCGGGCTGGATGACGAGCAGTACCTGGCCGCCGGCGCGCAGCTGGCGCCCGACGCCGCCACGGTGTTTGCGCAGAGCGAGATGATCGTCAAGGTCAAGGAGCCGCAGCCGCAGGAATGCGCGATGCTGCGCCCCGGCCAGATCCTCTACACCTATCTGCACCTGGCGCCGGACCCCGAGCAGACCGCCGCACTCGTGAAGAGCGGCGCGATCTGCATTGCCTACGAAACCGTCACCGCGCCCGGCGGCGGCCTGCCGCTGCTGGCGCCCATGAGTGAGGTGGCCGGCCGCATGGCCGTGCAGGCCGGCGCCGCGCATCTGGAAAAGAGCAAGGGCGGCATGGGCGTGCTGCTGGGCGGCGTGCCCGGCGTGGCGCCCGCCCATGTGGTGATCCTGGGCGGCGGCGTGGTGGGCACGCATGCGCTGCAGATGGCGGTGGGCATGGGCGCGCGGGTGACCGTGCTGGACAAGAGCGTTGACCGCCTGCGCCAGCTGGACCTGGTGTTCGGCAACCGCATCACCACTCAGTACTCGACGGCGCAGAGCGTGGAAGAGGCGGTGCTGTCGGCCGATCTGGTGGTCGGCGGCGTGCTGATCCCCGGCGCCGCGGCGCCCAAGCTGGTGACGCGCGCGATGGTGTCGCGCATGAGGAAGGGTGCGGTGATCGTGGACGTGGCGATCGACCAGGGCGGCTGCTTCGAGACCTCGCACGCCACCACCCATGCCGAGCCCACCTTTGTGGTGGACGGCGTGGTGCATTACTGCGTGGCGAACATGCCCGGCGCGGTGGCGCGCACCTCCACCTTCGCGCTCAACAACGCCACCATCGGCCATGCCGTGGCGCTGGCCGACAAGGGTTGGAAGCAGGCGCTCAAGGACAACCCGCATCTGAAGGCGGGCCTGAACGTGGCCGCCGGCCACGTCACCTACGAGGCGGTGGCGCGCGATCTGGGCTATGCCTATGTGAGCGCCGACACCCTGCTGGCCTGATACGTTGATCTGGGACATTGGGGCTGCACCGGGCTGGGATAAGGTGTACAAGCATTGATCCCAGTACCGCAACGGAGGACGCCATGTCAGACCAAGTACACGCCCAGAAGGAACGCCTGGTGGCAGATTTGCACGCCGTCGTCGCCGAGGCCGAGTCCCTGCTGAAGGCCACCGCCGGCCAGGCCGGCGAGGGCGCCAGCGAGTTGCGCGCCAAGGTCCAGGCCAGCCTGGACCGCGCCAAGCGCCATCTCACCGAGTTGCAGGAGGCTGCGATCGAGAAGGCCAAGGCCGCCGGCAAGGCCACCGACAACTATGTGCACGAGAACCCCTGGCAGTCCATCGGCGTGGCGGCCGGCGTCGGCCTGCTGCTGGGCATGTTGATCGCGCGCAGCAAGTAGCCACCTGCCGCGCAGGGGGCGGGCCGGCTTACTGCAGCGGCTCGCCCTTACCGCTCTCCAGCCAGAGCTGGAGTTGGTCGGCCATCATGGGCTTGGCGAACAGATAACCCTGGCCCTCGTGGCAGCCCAGGGTCTGCAGGTATTGGCACTGCTCTTCGGTCTCGATGCCCTCGGCGATCACGCGCATGCCCAGGCCGCGGCCCAGGTTCACCACCATTTGCGCAATGGTGGAGCCGGCATTGCTGCTCTGGGCCTCGCGCACGAAGGCGCGGTCGATCTTGAGCCGCTCCACGTCCAGCTGGCGCAGCTGGCTCAGCGAGGAGAAGCCGGTGCCGAAGTCGTCAATCGCCACCGAGGCGCCGGTGCTGCGGATGTCCGCCAGCACGCGCAGCACCAGGGAGATGTCTTCCATCGCCATCGATTCGGTGATCTCCAGCTCCAGGCTGGTGCCCGGCACGCCGCTGTCTTCCAGCGCCGCCTTGACGGTCTGGATGAAGAGCGGATGGCGGAACTGGGCCAGCGAGATGTTCACCGCCATGCGGAAGTCCTGATAGCCCAGGTCGCGCAGATGCTTGAGCTGGAAGCAGGCGGTGCGCAGCACGAAGTCGCCGATGCTGATGATCAGCCCGGATTGCTCGGCCAGCGGGATGAACTGGTCCGGCGGCACGAACTGGCCCTCGGCGGTGCGCCAGCGCAGCAGCGCCTCGGCGCCCAGCGGCTGGCGGCTCACCAGATCCACCTGAGGCTGGTAGACCACGAACAGACGGCGTTCCTCGAAACCGGCGCGCAGGCCCTTCAGCAGCTTGAAGCGCTCGCGCGCGTCGGTACCCATGGCGGCGGAGAAATACTGCGAGGAGCCGCGGTGCTGCTGCTTGGCGCGCTTGAGCGCGATCTGGGCATCCAGCAGCAGTTCCGAGCCCACCGAATTCGACTCGGTCAGGCGCACCAGGCCGGTGGTGGCCGAGAGCTGCAGGCGTTCGCCCGCCACCGTGAAGGGCTCGGCAAACAGGTTGCGGATGTTGTCGCCGTTGACCAGATGGTTCGGGCCCATCAGGCCGAAGGCATCGGCCGCCACGCGCGCCATCGAGGTGTTGAAGCCGAGCTGGTCCGCCAGGCGTGACACCACGGCCTGCAGGACCTGGTCGCCGAAGCGGTGGCCGAAGGCGTCGTTGACGTCGGAGAAGTCGTCCAGGTCGATCAGCGCCAGCGTGATGCCGTCGGGATGCTTGAGGTTCTGCTCCAGCAGCTCGATGAAACGGGTGCGATTGGGCAGGTGCAGCAGCTGGTCGTTGTAGGCCTGGTCGATCAGCTGCGAATACAGCACCACGTTCTCGAAGCCCACCGCGATGTTGGAGCAGAAGGCGCGCAGCAGCTGCTGGTCGAGCTCGTCCAGGGGGCGGCCCACGTCCACCATGGCCGCCAGGGCGCGACCGTTGGAGAGACCGAAATAGAGGCAGGTGCAGCCGTCTTCGTAGATGTTCTGGCGCTCGCTGAGGCAGCGCGTGAGGATGTGCCTGACCTTGGTGACCTGCACCGCGCCCAGCGGGCAGTTGATCAGGCTGCTGAACTGGCCGGCGGCGGCGACGATGCGCGACTGATCGTCCACATCGGCGCTCGAGCGCGCGCACACCAGGCCCTCGGGCAGGATGCCCAGCAGGGCGCAGAGCTGGGTCACCACGCCCTCGGCAAAGCGTTGCAGGCCCTGCAGCCGGCTCAGCTCGGTGCTGGCCTCGACGATCAGCTCCAGGCCCTTGCGGTTGCTTTCCAGCGCGCGGATCTGCCGGTAGGAGCGGATCGCGGCGGTGAGCACGGTGTAGAGCCGCGTGCGCGTCAGCTCCGACTTGGTCTTGTAGTCGTTGATGTCGTAGGTCTGCACCGTCTCGATCTCGGGCGCATAGCCGGGCTGGCCGGTGCGCAGCACGATGCGCACCGCGCGCAGCTTGAGATCGTCGCGGATGAAGCGCACCAGCTGCAGGCCGGCGTCTTCCGATTCCATCACGACGTCCAGCAGCACCACCGCCAGATCGGGCTCGGCGCTCAGCACCTGGCGCGCCTGCGCGGCCGATTCGGCGTGCAGAAAGGACAGCGGCTGGCCCTCCACCTGCAGGCCCTGCATGGCCAGCTCGGTGGCCTTGTGCACATCGGCGTCGTCGTCGACGATCAGGATGCGCCAGGGCTGTTGCTCGTGCGCGGGTATCTCGTCGTGATGCTCGGGACCGTCCAGGAACTCCAGCAGGTCGTCATCGCCTGGGGCGAGCTCTGCGCTGTTGGACATCTGGCTTTCCGACATTTATTCAACCTTGGGGGTGGTGAGGCGGACAAGTACGAGCACGCCGTAGCTTGCCTCAAGCCCAGCCTTTGCGCCACTATGGACCGCACCGACAGGCTCGATCGTGGCGATCAAGCGGGTGTTGTGGCGCTTCTTCGAGGCTTTGGTCATAGGTCTTTGTCTGCTAGCCGGACTGTAGCCCAAGCCGGCGCCTCCCTGTGTCTAGGGAGGGACAGGCCTTACCCTGATTTGCAGCGCTGCGAGCACAATGCTGGCATTCGTTCACACGGAGATGAGGCATGAGCAGCCCCGCAACTGATGATGGCGCCGGCAGCGGGCTGAAGCCAGCGCTGCAGCGCTTGGGCGGCCATCTGTTGGTACTGCTGCAGCTGCGCCTGGAACTGCTGGGCACCGAGCTCGAGGCTGAGAAGCTGCGCCTAGTCTCGGCTCTGGTGACGGCCCTGCTGGCCGTGATGCTGGTGATGGCAGCGGTGGTGATGCTGAGCTTGGCCCTGCTGCTGCTGAGCCCCGAGGGCTGGCGCTGGGCGGTGGCACTGGGGCTGTGCCTGGTGTACGCCGGCCTGGGCTACGCCATGCTGGGGCGGGCGCGCGACCGGCTGCAGAGCCCCGACGGGGTGTTCGCCGCCAGCGCCGCCGAACTGGCGCGCGACCGCGACGCTCTGGGGAGCTCGTCATCATGATCTGGCGCGATGCAGAACAGACGCTGCGCCTGCGCCAGCTGGAGTTGCGCATGCGCAGCGCCACGCTGCGTGGCGATCTGCAGGCCGACGTGCGCGAGCTGGTGCGGCCGCTGGGCTGGATGCCCTGGGCCTGGCGCGGCCTGCGCCTGCTGCGCGGCCTGCCACCGCCTTGGCGGGCGGCGGCCACCGGCCTGGGGGTGGCCGGCGTGGTGCTGATGCTGCGCCGCCCGGCCAAGGTGGCCGGCCTGCTGGGCCTGCTGAAGACGGGCTTGCAGGCGCTCAGACTGTGGCGTGCCTGGCAGGCGCAGCCAGCCGAAACGCAGTCGGAGCCACCGCCCCAGCCCTGATCAGCCCCCGCTCAGCGTTTTGGCGGCTTGGCCGTGCCCGGCCTGGCGGCGGGGCGCGCCGGCTTGGCTCCGGTGTTGCGCGGCGGCAGTCCGGTGTGCTGGGTCAAGATCTGACCCTTGCGCGGCGCCGTGCCGGCGGGCTTGGCCGTCGGTTTGGCGCTACAGGGTTTCACCGGCGTCGAGTTCTTGCGGCGCGCGCTCTCGTAGCTGCCGTCCGTCATCGGCTGGTAGGTCGGGATCAGGTGGTGCTTGCCGTTGCCGATCAGATCGGCCCGGCCCATCGCCTGCAGGGCCTCGCGCAGCAAGGGCCAGTTGTTGGCATCGTGGTAGCGCAGGAAGGCCTTGTGCAGGCGGCGGCGGCGCTCGCCGCGCACGATGTCCACCGTCTCGCTGTCTCGCGTGACCTTCTTCAGCGGATTCTTGCTGGTGTGGTACATCGCCGTGGCGGTGGCCATCGGGCTGGGGTAGAAGGTCTGCACCTGGTCGGCGCGGAAGCCGTTCTTCTTCAGCCACACCGCCAGATTCATCATGTCCTCGTCGGCGGTGCCAGGATGCGCGGCGATGAAGTAGGGGATCAGGTACTGCTTCTTGCCGGCTTCCTCGCTGGCCTGCTCGAACAGCTGCTTGAACTTGTCGTACGTGCCGATGCCCGGCTTCATCATTTTGGACAGCGGCCCACCCTCGGTGTGCTCGGGCGCGATCTTCAGGTAACCGCCCACATGGTGGGTCACCAGCTCCTTGATGTACTCGGGCGACTTGATCGCCAGGTCGTAGCGCAGGCCCGAGCCGATCAGGATCTTCTTCACGCCCTTGAGCGCGCGGGCGCGGCGGTACATCTGGATCAGCGGGCCGTGGTCGGTCTGCAGGTTCTGGCAGATGCCGGGGTAGACGCAGCTGGGCTTGCGGCAGGCGGCCTCGATCTCGGGGCTCTTGCAGCCGATGCGGTACATGTTCGCGGTGGGACCGCCGAGGTCGGACACCACGCCGGTGAAGCCCTTCACCTTGTCGCGCATCTCCTCGATCTCGCGGATCACCGAGTCTTCCGAGCGGCTCTGGATGATGCGGCCCTCATGCTCGGTGATGGAGCAGAAGGTGCAGCCGCCGAAGCAGCCGCGCATGATGTTGACGCTGAAGCGGATCATCTCCCAGGCCGGGATCTTGGTCGCGCCATCATGACCGCCATGCTCGTCGGCATAGCGCGGGTGCGGCGCGCGCGCGTAGTTGAGGTCGAACACATGGTCCATCTCGGCCGTGGTCAGCGGGATGGGCGGTGGGTTGATCCAGAGGTCGCGCTCGCCGTGCTTCTGCACCAGGGCGCGCGCGTTGCCGGGGTTGGTTTCCAGATGCAGCACGCGGTTGGCATGGGCGTACAGCACCGGGTCGCTCTTCACCTGCTCGTAGGCCGGCAGCCGTATCACGGTCTGTTCACGCGGGGGCAGGGCCATCTTGCCGCTGCGGTGGATGGTGATCGGCTTCGGCGCGTCGGAGGCGGTGGCGCTGTCGCAAGTCTCCTGCGCGATCTCCTGGTAGGGGCTGATCAGCTCGTCCACGCGGCCGGGCAGGTCCACCGAGCTGGAATCCAGCTCGAACCAGCCGGCGGCCGTCGGGTCGTTGGTGCGGCGCATGAAGGCGGTGCCGCGCACATCGGTGATGCTCTCGATGGGCTTGCGTTGCGCCAACCGGTGGGCAATCTCGACGATGGCCCGCTCGGCATTGCCATACACCAGCAGATCGGCCTTGGCGTCCACCAGGATGGAGCGGCGCACCTTGTCGCTCCAGTAGTCGTAATGGGCGATGCGGCGCAGCGAGGCCTCGATGCCGCCGATCACCACCGGCACATCGTTCCAGGCCTCCTTGCAGCGCTGGGTGTAGACCAGGGTGGCGCGGTCCGGCCGCTTGCCCGCCTCGCCGCCGGGCGTGTAGGCGTCGTCACTGCGAATCTTTCGATCGGCCGTGTAGCGGTTGATCATCGAATCCATATTGCCTGCCGCCACGCCGAAGAACAGGTTCGGCTTGCCCAGCACCTTGAAGGGATCGGCGCTCTGCCAATCGGGCTGCGCGATGATGCCGACGCGAAAGCCCTGCGCCTCCAGCGTGCGGCCGATCACCGCCATGCCGAAGCTGGGATGGTCCACATAGGCGTCGCCGGTGACGATGATGATGTCGCAGGAATCCCAGCCCAGCTGTTCCATCTCGGCCCGGCTCATCGGCAGGAAGGGCGCCACGCCAAAGCGCTTGGCCCAGAACGGGCGGTAGGCCGTCAGGGCCTTGGAGGCTTTGGGCGGGGTAATGGCGGGATGGGCGGACACGGCAGGGCTTTCAGATCAATCGGGCGCGGGCAACCCGCGATTGTCCCTTGACTCGGCACAAACCCGAACCCTCCCGACGAAGGCCCGGGGCTTGAAAGGTCATTCGGCGTGGCTTTGTGCCGCGCGCCGGCAAATGCCGGCCTGGCCCAGGCGGGCCCGTTCCTCGGCGCTCATGGGCGGCAGCAGGGCGCTGCCGCTTTGCGCCAGGCTGGTGAGAAAGCCCTCCACGCTGGCCTGGCCCACCTGCATCAGGTCGAAGGACTCGGGGTCCATGATCCATTGATGGATCAGCCCGTCCACCAGGGCCACCAGGGCGATCGCGGCGAGGCGGGTGTCCATCGCCTTGGGCAGCTGGCCCAGGGCCACCGCATGGTCGAACGCGGCCTGGTTTTGCGCGCGCCAATCGCGATGGGCGCTGAGCTTGCGGTCCTTCAGGGCCTGCAGCTCGCCGGTGTACTCCACCTTCTGCATCGCGATCTCGAACACGCGCCGGGTGCGCTCGTTGTGCATGGCCGAGTAGAAGACGTTCACCAGGCCCCAGCGCAGCTCGGCCAGGCTCAGCTGCGGCGAGGCCTCGCTCGTCATGCTCATGCCTTCTTCCAGCGGCATGGCGGCGCGTTCCATCATGGCGTCGAAGAGCTCGGCCTTGTCCTCGAAGTGCCAATAGATGGCGCCGCGCGTCAGGCCGGCGGCCTGCGCGATATCCTGCAGCGAGGTGTGTGAAACCCCGTGCTGATGGAAGAGCTGCTCCGCCGCGTCGAGCAGGCGGTGGCGTGTCTCCATTGCTTCTTGCTTGGTTTTCCTGGCCATGGTGTAGGGATTTTAGGTCAAGAAACATACATACGCGAATGTATGTTTATACTCCGCCCCATCCCCATGTCGAAAACCGACGCGCCGTTCGTCGTTGTTCTACCGAGTTGCAGAGAGGAATCCCATCGTGATGCCAGTCCAAGAAGAAGCAGTAACAGTCGCCGCAACATCCTCATCCGGCGCTGGCCTGCGTGCCCGCGCCCTTTACCTGCTGCCCCTTGTGGTGGCGGTGGCCGCGGCGCTCAGCGCCTGCGGCGGCGGCGACAAGGCCGCCGGCGCGGGTGGCGGTGGCATGCCGCCGCCGGCCCCGGTGGGCGTGCTGAAGGCCGAGTTGCAGGCGGTGGCGCTGCAGACCGAGCTACCGGGCCGCGTGGAGGCCCAGCGCACCGCCCAGGTGCGGGCGCGCGTGAACGGCGTGGTGCTGAAGCGCCTGTTCACCGAAGGCAGCGAGGTCAAGGCCGGCCAGCCGCTGTTCCAGATCGATCCGGCCCCCTACCTGGCCGCGCTGGAAAGTGCCCAGGCCAGCCTGGCCAAGGCCCAGGCCAATCTGGCCCAGGCGGCGGCTCAGGCCGAACGCAACAAGCCTCTGGTGGATGCCAAGGCGATCAGCCAGCAGGAATACCTGAGCTCGGTGGCGGCCGCCAAGTCCGCCGAGGCCGATGTGGCTGCCGCCAAGGCCGCGATCCAGACCGCCAAGCTGAACGTGGACTACGCCCATGTGACGGCGCCGATCTCCGGCCGCATCGGCCGTGCCCTGGTGACCGAGGGCGCCCTGGTGAGCGCCGCCGAGGCCACCCAGCTGGCGCTGATCCAGCAGACCTCCAGCGTCTACGTGAACTTCACCCAGAGCGCCAATGAGGTGCAGCAGCTGCGCGCCGCGCTGGCCAAGGGCCAACTGCGCTCGGCCGGCGCCCAGGCGGCGCAGGTGCGCATTGCCCTGGACGATGGCAGCGAGCTGGCCAAGCCCGGCAAATTGCTCTTCACCGACCTGAGCGTGGACGCCAGCTCGGGCCAGGTGCTGCTGCGCGCCGAGGTGCCGAACAACGAGGGTCAGCTCTTGCCCGGCCAATATGTGCGCGTGCGCCTGGCGCAGGCCGAGCTGCCCGCCGGCATCCTGCTGCCGCAGCAGGCGGTCAAGCGCAGCAACCAGGGTGACTCGGTGTTGATCGTCGGCGCCGGCAACAAGCCCGAGCCGCGCATGGTCAAGGTGGGCGCGGCCCAGGGCAACCAATGGGTGGTGCTGGACGGCCTCAAGCCGGGCGATCAAGTCATCGTCGACGGTTTCCAGAAGATGTTCGTGCCCGGCGCGCCGGTGACGCCGGTGCCGTGGGTGCCCAACGCCGCAGCAGCACCGGCCTCCGCCGCCAGCCGCTAAGCCGAGGAGGCACCACACATGTCACGTTTCTTCATTGACAGGCCGGTGTTCGCCTGGGTGATCGCCTTGTTCATCCTGGTGTTCGGCGCGGTCTCCGTCACCAAGCTGCCGGTGGCGCAGTACCCCACGGTGGCGCCGCCATCGCTGGTCATCAGCACCGCCTACCCGGGCGCATCGGCCAAGACCCTGGACGAGAGCGTCGTCTCGGTGATCGAGCAGGAGCTCAATGGCGCGCCCGGCCTGGCCTATATGGAATCGGTCAGCCAGGCCAACGGCACCGGCGCCATCACCGTCACCTTCGAGCCCGGCACGAATATCGACCTGGCCCAGGTCGAGATCCAGAACCGCCTCGGCCGCGCCACGCCGCGCCTGCCCGCCCAGGTGGTGCAGCAGGGCGTGCGCGTGGACAAGTCGCGCAGCAACTTCCTGCTCTTCGTCACGCTCTCCAGCAAGAACGGCACGCTGGACCCGGTGGCCCTGGGTGACTATGCCTCGCGCAACATCATCCCCGAACTGCAGCGCCTGCCCGGCATCGGCCAGGCCCAGCTGTTCGGCACCGAGCGCGCCATGCGCATCTGGCTGGACCCGGCCAAGCTGCTGTCCTTCAACATCAGCCCGGCCGAGGTGAATGCCGCCATCCGCGCGCAGAACGCGCTAGTGCCGGCGGGCTCGATCGGCGAGCTGCCCAATCTCTCCAGCCAGACCATGTCGGCCACGGTGGTGGTGAAGGGCCAGCTCGAGACGGTGGACCAGTTCCGCAACATCGTGCTGCGCGCCAATACCGACGGCTCCAGCGTGCGCCTCAAGGACGTGGCGCGCATCGAGCTGGGTGGCCAGAGCTATGGCTCCTACTCACGCCTGGACGGCAAGCCCAGCACCGGCATCGGCATCCAGCTGGCCCCCAGCGGCAACGCCCTGGCCTCGGCCACCGCGGTGAAGGAGCGCATGCTGGAACTGGAGCGCTACTTCCCCGAGGGCGTGAACTACGCGATCCCCTACGACTCGTCCAAGTTCGTGAAGATCTCCATCAGCCAGGTGGTCGAGACCCTGGTCGAGGCCGTCGTTCTGGTGTTCCTGGTGATGTTCCTGTTCCTGCAGAACTGGCGCTACACCCTGATCCCCACCATCGTGGTGCCGGTGGCCCTGCTGGGCACCTTCGCCATCATGTTGTGGATGGGCTTCTCCATCAATGTGCTGACGCTGTTCGGCATGGTGCTGGCGATCGGCATCCTGGTCGACGACGCGATCGTGGTGGTGGAGAACGTCGAGCGCATCATGAACGAGGAGGGGCTGCCGCCCCTGCAGGCCACGCGCAAGGCGATGAGCCAGATCTCGGGCGCCATCATCGGCATCACCGTGGTGCTGGTGTCGGTGTTCGTGCCGATGGCCTTTTTTGCCGGCTCGGTGGGCAATATCTATCGCCAGTTCTCGCTGGCCATGGTGGCCTCCATGCTGCTGTCGGCGCTGATGGCGCTGACGCTCACGCCGGCGCTGTGCGCCACCCTGCTGAAGCCGGTGCAGGCCGGCCATGCGCACGCCAAGACCGGCTTCTTCGGCTGGTTCAACCGCGGCTTCGCGCGCACCGCCAAGGGCTATGAGGGCTGGGTGGCCAAGCTGCTGAAGAAGAGCGGCCGCATGCTGATCGTGTATGGCGTGGTGGTGGCGGCCGTGGGCCTGCTCTACACCCGCATGCCCACCTCCTTCCTGCCCAACGAAGACCAGGGCTACCTGATCGTCAATGTGCAGCTGCCCCCGGGCGCTACCGCCAGCCGCACCGAGGCGGCCGTCAAGCAGGTGGAAGACTTCATGCTCAAGCAGCCCGAGGTGCAGCACACTGTGGGCGTGATCGGCTTCTCCTTCTCGGGCCAGGGCCAGAACGCCGCGCTGGTGTTCGTGCCGCTCAAGCCCTGGGAGGAGCGCGTCGGCCCGCAGCACAGCGCCTCGGCGCTGGCCGGCCGCGCCTTCGGCGCCATGATGGCGGTGCGCGATGCCTTCATCTTCCCGCTCTCGCCCCCGCCCATCCCTGAGCTGGGCACGGCCACCGGCTTTGCCCTGCGCCTGCAGGACCGCGCCGGCCTCGGCCACGAGGCGCTGCTGAACGCGCGCAACCAGCTGATGGGCATGGCCAGCCAGAGCAAGCTCATCACCGGCATGCGCCCCGACGGCCTGGAAGACGCCCCCCAGCTGCAGCTGGACATCGACCGCGAGAAGGCCAACGCCCTGGGCGTCAGCTACGACGCGATCGCCGCGGTGATCGGCACCCAGCTGGGCTCGGCCTATGTGAACGACTTCCCCAGCAGCGGCCGCCTGCAGCGCGTGGTGGTGCAGGCCGATGCCGCCGCCCGCATGCAGCCCGAGGACCTGCTGCGCCTGAACGTCAGCAATGCCAAGGGCCAGGGCGTGCCGCTGTCGGCCTTTGCCCGCACCCACTGGATCACCGGCCAGATGCAGGCCACGCGCTACAACGGCTACCCGGCGATGCGCCTGGCCGGCGACGCCGCGCCCGGTGCCTCCACCGGCGCGGCCATGGCCGAGCTGGAGCAGATGGTCAAGCAGCTGCCGCCCGGCATCGGCTATGAGTGGACCGGCCTGTCGCGCGAGGAAAAGCTCTCGGGCTCGCAAGCCACCATCCTGCTCGCCTTCTCGCTGCTGGCGGTGTTCCTGTGCCTGGCGGCGCTGTACGAGAGCTGGTCCATCCCGCTCTCGGTGCTGCTGGTGGTGCCGCTGGGTCTGCTGGGTGCGCTGGCCGGTGCCAGCCTGCGCGGCATGCCCAACGACGTCTACTTCAAGGTGGGCCTGATCACCATCATCGGCCTCTCGGCCAAGAACGCCATCCTGATCATCGAGTTCGCGAAGGACTTGCAGGCCGAGGGCAAGGGCCTGATCGAGGCCATCCTGGAAGCCTGCCATCTGCGCTTCCGCCCCATCATCATGACCTCGATGGCCTTCATCCTGGGCGTGACGCCGCTGTTCTTCGCCACCGGCGCGGGCTCGGCCAGCCAGCGTGCCATCGGCACCGGCGTGCTGTCGGGCATGATCTCGGCCACGGTGTTGGCGGTGATCTTCGTGCCGGTGTTCTTCCTGGTGGTGCGACGCATCTTCAAGGGCAGCGACCGGCAGCGGCGGCTGTATGCGCATGAGGCGGCAATGAGTGAAGCCAGCAACACGACGGAGGGCCGCTGAGATGAGCAAGCAAATCCTGACCTTGAGTGTCCTCATGGCCGCGGCCCTGAGCGGCTGCGTGAATCTGGCGCCCGAGCATCAGCGCCCCGCCGCACCAGTGGCGCAGTCCTGGGCCCAGCCCAGCCAGGGCCCCGAGGCGGCCGCGCAACTGGACTGGCAGCGCTATTACGCTGATGCGCGGCTGCGTAAGCTGATCGAGCTGGCGCTGCAGAACAACCGCGATCTGCGCGTGGCCCTGCTGAATGTGGAGCAGGCGCGGGCGCTGGCGCGCGTCAGTGCCGCGAACCAGCTGCCCACCGTGGGCGTCGGCCTGGCCAGCTCGCGCCAGCCCGGCAAGGACGACACCATCACCAGCAGCTACCAGGCCGGCCTGCAGATCAGTGCCTATGAACTGGACCTGTTCGGCAAGCTGCGCAACCAGAGCGACGCGGCGACGCAGCGCTACCTGGCCAGCGCCGAGGGCGCGCGCGCGGCCCAGCTGAGCCTGGTGGCCGCGGTGGCCGCTGCCCATCTGGGCCTGCAGGCGGACGAGGAGCTGCTGCAGCTGGCGCGCCAGACCCTGGCGACGCGCGAGGACAGCCATCGCCTCTTCAAGCTGCGCTTCGACAACGGCGCCGCCTCCAGCCTGGATCTGGCCGGCGCGGCCTCGGCGCTCGAGGCCGCGCGTGCGGCCGTGGCGCAGGCCGAACGCCAGCGCGCCCAGGACGAGAACGCCCTGGTGCTGCTGCTCGGCCAGCCCCTGCCGGCCGATCTGCCGGCGGGCCAGGCCCTGGCCGCGCAGCAGCTCGCCGAGCTGCCGGCCGGCCTGCCCTCCGAAGTGCTGGTGCAGCGGCCCGATGTGCTGCAGGCCGAAAGCCTGCTGCGCGCCGCCAATGCCAATATCGGCGCGGCGCGTGCGGCCTTCTTCCCCAGCATCACGCTCACCACCAGCCTCGGCACGGCCAGCTCGGAGCTCGACGGCCTGTTCAAGAACACCGCCTGGAGCTTTGCCTCGCAACTGCTGCTGCCGATCTTCGACAGCGGCCGCAACGAAGCCAACCTGGCCTCGGCCAAGGCGGCGCGCGAGATCGCGGTGGCGCAGTACGAGAAGAGCGTGCAGAGCGCCTTCCGCGAGGTGGCCGACGCGCTGGCGGGCCGGGCCACGCTGGGCGAGCAGGCGCGCGCCCAGGATGCGCAGGCCGCGGCCGAGGCCGAGCGTCTGCGACTGGTGGAGCTGCGTTTTGCCAACGGCGCCTCCAGCTCGCTGGAGCTGCTGGACGCCCAGCGCGCCAGCTTCGCGGCGCGCCAGGCGGCGCTGCAGGTGCGGCTGGCGCAGCTGGTCAACGGCGTGCAGCTCTACAAGGCGCTGGGCGGCGGCGTGGCGCTGCCAGGCAAGACCTGACCCTCAGGTTCTTCCGCTGCAAAGCAAAAGGGCGGCTCCGCAAGGAGTCGCCCTTTTTGTTGGCAAGGCGCCGAGGCGTCTTAATGGAGTTTGCTGACCCAGGCCACGCCCTCGCGGGTGGCATAGGCGATCGCGGCGCGCTGCGTGGCAAAGCGCGGCGTGAAGCGCATCACGCGGTCATGGCTGGCCATGCCCTGGCCGGAGCGGATCGAGACCGAGGCTGCGAAGCCGCCGTCATGGGTGGGTTTGGTGAAAGGTGAGACAAGGAAACGCCCCACCTCAATGCTTTTTTTCGTTTGCATAGTCTTTTGAGGTGTGCGCCTTGATGCCGTCCCTGTGGCGTGAGCGAATAGGGAAACCGTCTTGGCGCGGATTGCGATAAAGGGATTTGGTGCCATGCACCGGGTTGGCAACCAGCTTTGCTGGCGCCGCTGCGCATCGGGTCGCGCAGATGAGTGACACGGGTCACTGCATTCAATCGCAAGACAGATGTTGTTGGGTCAACGCTGCTTGCGGATAGAGACCCTGGCTTGCACCAGGGTCCCAGCCTTCCCAGGCTGAGTTCAGAGGCCGGGCGGAGCTCGAAAGATCCACCAGGCCCCGTGAATTACACGCCGCGGATGTTGGCGGCTTGCAGGCCCTTGGGGCCTTGCTTCACTTCGAACTCGACCTTTTGGTTTTCGGCCAGGGTGCGGAAGCCGCCGTTGTTGCGGATTTCGCTGTGGTGGGCGAACAGGTCCTTGGTGCCGTCATCGGGGGTGATGAAACCAAAGCCCTTGCCGTCGTCGAACCACTTCACGGTACCGGTTTGCATAGTCGTCATGATCTGTTCCTTAGGAAACTATTGAAAAACACTCCGCGACCACATGGCCTGCGGAGACAGAAACACTCAAGAACAGTCAAACGGGGAGTTAAAACTGGAGCGAGCCTGGCGCGACGAATGAAGCGAACGTACGGCGGGGCTGCAGATTGAAGACCTTGAAGAAACGGTCTTGTGCGTATCTATGCTGCCGAATGTACCACAGTTACCCGGTTCACCCTAACGAAGTTTCACGGCCGGCGCTACTTGGCCCCCAGTCCCTGGGATTGGGAGCGGCCGGGAATGCTGTTGAAATGCGCCTCATCAAACAAGACTCGCAGGGGCGGCAGCACGGTGGTGATGGCGACGACAAGGCATTGCATATGGCTGGCCATGCTGCTGCCGGCGCTGCTGCATGCCGCCCCCGATGAGGATCTGCTGGGGCGCCAGCAGGGCTATCCGCTCGGCACCGCCGGCGACTGGTTCAGCAATGAAGCGGTGCGCGTGGGCTCCTTCAGCAACCAGGGCGCGATCGCCGGCATCCTGAATGGGCCGGTGCACCAGTTGCCGGCCAGCGAGCAGCCGCTGCGGCTGCCTCGCGCGGCCAGCGAGCCGGCGCTGCGCTGGCTGGCGGACGATGGCGTCGAGCGCGACGTCAGCGCCTACCTGGCGCGCCAGCGCGTGATGGGCCTGATGATCGTGAAGGACGGCGTGGTGCAGCTCGAGCGCTATCAGTACGAGCGCGGGCCCGAGCACCGCTTTGTCTCGCACTCGATGGCCAAGTCCATCGTCGCGCTGGCGGTGGGGCTGGCGCTGCAGGAGGGCAAGCTGCGCTCGCTGGACGATACGGCCGAGCGTTATGCGCCTGGCCTGGCCGACACCCTGTACGGCCAGACCAGCTTGCGCAATCTGCTGCGCATGGCCTCGGGCGTACGTTTCGAGGAGCGCTACGACGGCCAGGACGATCTGGCCCGCTACGGCCGTGCCGCCAGCCGCGAGGGCCTGGAGGCCGCCGCCAGCCAGATCAACCAGCGCATCGCGCCGCAGGGCACGCGCTTTCACTACGCCAGCACCGAGACGGTGATGCTGGCGGCGGCGCTGCGCGGCGCCACCGGCCAGTCATTGAGCGACTACCTGGGGCCGCGACTGTGGCAGGCGATGGGCGCCGAGCAGAGCGCGCTGTGGCGCGCCGACCGCACCGGCCTGGAGGCCGCGGCGGGCAACTTCAACGCCACGCTGGGCGACTACGCGCGCCTGGGCGTGCTGCTGGCCAACGATGGCCGGCGCCCCGACAACGGCCAGCAAATCATCCCGGCGCGTTTTCTGCGCGAGGCCACCGACTGGCACCTGCATGCGCCGGCCTTCCAGCCCGGCCGCGCCAGCCCCTACTTCGGCTACGGCTACCAGTTCTGGACCTTCCCGGGCAATTCGCGCCGCTTTGCGATGTTGGGCGTGTTCGGCCAGATGATGCTGATCGATCCGGCCCTCAAGCTGGTGATGGTGCAACTGGCCGCCGACGCCAAGCCCCTGGCCGGCAGCACCAGCATGGCCCATGAGGCGCTGGCGCTGTGGCAGGGCCTGCTGCGCTTCTACCAGCCCTGAGCCGGCCGCTCAGGCCAGCCCCACCAGCTTGGCCAGCGTCTCGCTGGCGCTGCTGGCGCCGACCTTGCGGATGATGCGGGCGCGGTGGCCGTCGATGGTGCGCGGGCTGATGCCCAAGAGGCGCGCGATCTGCTTGGTGCTCTGGCCGGCGGCCAGCTGGCGCACGATCTCGCGCTCGCGCGCCGTCAGGTCCACGGTGACGGCGCGGCGCGCCGAGATGTCCTCGAACATCCAGAC
Organism: Paucibacter sediminis; assembly: GCF_030254645.1. Lineage (NCBI taxonomy): Bacteria > Pseudomonadati > Pseudomonadota > Betaproteobacteria > Burkholderiales > Sphaerotilaceae > Roseateles > Paucibacter sediminis. Next base: position 686,864 of record NZ_CP116346.1, on the reverse strand, counting down.
CGCGCAGGCAAAGGGCTGATCGCGGCGCAGCGAACGCCCGGCCGCATGCACCCAGAACAGCCGGCCGCTGCGGTGTTTCATGATGCGCTCGTCGCTGTAGCGGCCGGTCTCCAGCATCACGTTGAAACCCTGCGCGCCGATGTGCTCGAACTCGGAATCCGAGGGGTAGAGGCAGGCCATCGAGCGGCCCGCCAGCTCGGCAGGCTGGTAGCCGAACATCTCGGCGAAGGCATCGTTGCAGCGCTGGATGCCGCGTTCGCGCGTCACGCACAGGCCCACGGGAGCGAGGTCGAAGGCGAGGTTGAGATCGGCGTCGGCGCTCGGTTCGGCACTGGCGTCGCTGGCGGGCATGGGGGCAGTCCTGAGGTAGTTGTACGTGTTTCGCGGGCGCGGCGCTGTTCCTATAGTCGCGCCGAACCTCACAAGGAGCATGGCATGGCAGTGTGCATCGTTGGCTGGGCCCACAGCAAGTTCGGGCGTCTGGACGGCCTGGATCTCGAGCAGCTGATCGGCGGCGTGACGCAGGGCGCGTTGGCGGACGCGGGCCTCGGCGGCGCCGAGGTCGACGGCATCTGGCTCGGTCAGCTCAACGGCGGTTTCGTGCCGGAGATCTTTGCCTCCTCCCTGCCCATGCAGGCCAACGCGGCGCTGCGCTGGGCCCCGGCCACGCGGCTGGAGAATGCCTGTGCCTCCGGTGCCGCGGCGCTGTATGCGGCGGCCGACGCGATCGAGGCCGGCCGTGCCCGCATCGCCCTGGTGGTGGGGGCCGAGAAGATGACGGCGGTGTCGGGCGCCGAGGTCACGCGCATCCTTGGCAATGCCTCCTATGTGCCCGAGGAGGCCAGCCAGGGCCTGAGCTTTCCCGGCATCTTCGGCCGCATCGCCCAGGCCTATTTCGAGCGCCATGGCGATCACGGCGCGGTGCTGGCCCGCATCGCCGCCAAGAACCACGCCAACGGCGTGCGCAACCCCTGGGCGCAGATGCGCAAGGACCTGGGCTTCGAGTTCTGCAACGAAGTTTCTGAGCGCAACCCCTTGATCGCGGCGCCGCTGCGCAAGACCGATTGCTCGCTGGTCTCGGACGGGGCGGCCGCGCTGATCCTGGTGGATGCCAGCCTGGCACGCCAGTTCAGGCGCGCGGTGGCGCTGCGCAGCCGCGTGCAGGTGAACGATTTCCTGCCGCTCTCGCGGCGCGACCCGCTCGCCTTCGAGGGCCCGCGTCGCGCCTGGGCACAGGCCCTGCAGCAGGCCGGCATCGGCGTGCGCGATCTCTCCTTCGCCGAAGTGCACGACTGCTTCACGATCGCCGAGCTGCTCAGCTACGAGGCCATGGGCCTGGCGCCGCCCGGGCAGGGCGCCCGCGTGCTGGAGCAGGGCCTGGTGATGGCCGATGGCGCGCTGCCGGTGAATGCCTCGGGCGGGCTCAAGGCCAAGGGCCACCCGATCGCCGCCACCGGCGTCTCCATGCATGTGCTGGCCGCCATGCAGCTGGTGGGCGAGGCGGGCGAGATGCAGCTGCCGCAGCCGCGCCTGGGCGGCGTCTTCAATATGGGCGGCTCGGCGGTGGCCAATTACGTCAGCGTGCTGGAGCGGGTGCAATGAACCTGGCCAGCCTGCTGCAGCGCAGCGCGCTGCTTCACCCGGAGCGGCCAGCCCTGCTGCACGGCGACGAGCTGCTGGTCCGCTATGGCGAGCTGGCCGACCGGGTGGCGCGCCTGGCGCATGGCCTGAGCCAGGGCTGCGGCCTGCGGCCGGGTGCGCGTGTGGCACTCTATATGAGCAACCACCCGGCCTATCTGGAGCTGCTCTATGCGGCCTGGTGGGCGGGGCTGGCGGTGGTGCCGGTGAATGCCAAGCTGCACGCCAAGGAGCTCGCCTACATCGTGCAGGACGCCGGTGCCGAGGCCTTGTTCGTGAGCGCCGACCTGGGCGCCGCGCTGCAGCCCGAGCTGGCCAGCATGCCGGGCCTGCGCATGCTCTGCTGCCCCGACGAGGCCGCCTATGCCGCGCTGCTGGCCCATGAGCCGGCGCCCATGCAGGCGCGCGCCCCCGACGATCTGGCCTGGCTGTTCTACACCTCGGGCACCACCGGCCGGCCCAAGGGCGTGATGCAGACGCATCGCAATCTGCTCGCCATGACGGCCTGCTATTTCATCGACGTGGATGCGGTCGAGGCCGAGGACGTGATCGTCTATGCGGCGCCGATGTCGCATGGCGCCGGGCTCTACAACTTTGCCTTCGTCGCCGGGGCCGCGCGCCATGTGGTGCCGCGCTCGGGCGGCTTCGATGTGGCTGAGCTGCAGGGGCTTTCGCAGCGGCTGGGGCGGCTGTGCCTGTTTGCCGCCCCCACCATGGTGAAGCGCCTGGTCGAGCATCTGCAGGCCAGCGGCGGCGACGCTTCGGGCTACAAGACCATCGTCTATGGCGGCGGCCCCATGTATGTGCAGGACATCCAGCGCGCGCTGGCCCTGATGGGGCCGCGCTTCGTGCAGATCTATGGCCAGGGCGAGTCGCCCATGACCATCACCGCGCTGGCCCGCGCGCAGCTGGCCGACCGCGACCATCCCGACTGGCTCGCCCGTCTGGCCTCGGTGGGGGTGGCGCAAAGCCTGGTGGAGGTACGCGTGGCGGACGAGCAGGGCAATGCGCTGCCGGCCGGCGCGACCGGCGAGGTGCTGGTGCGCGGCGACACCGTGATGGCCGGCTACTGGCGGCAGCCCGAGGCCACGGCCCAGGCCCTGCGCGGTGGCTGGCTCTGGACCGGCGACATGGGCGCGCTCGATGCCCAGGGCTTTCTGACCCTGAAGGACCGCTCCAAGGACCTCATCATCAGCGGCGGCTCCAACATCTACCCGCGCGAGGTCGAGGAGGTGCTGCTGCGCTGCGCCGGCGTGCGCGAGGTGGCGGTGGTGGGCCAGGCGGATGCCGAATGGGGCGAGATCGTGGTGGCCTTTGTCGCGCCCGAGGCCGGCGCGCAACCGGACGCCGCCGCGCTGGATGCGCAATGCCTGCAGGCCCTGGCGCGCTTCAAGCGACCCAAGCGCTATCTGTTCGTCGATGCGCTGCCCAAGAACCATTACGGCAAGGTGCTGAAGACGGCGCTGCGCCAGCAACTCAAGAAGGACGACGAGACATGACCTTGCACGACCGTACCGCCCTGGTGACCGGGGCCACCCAGGGCATAGGCCTGGCGATCGCCCGCTGCCTGGCCGAAGCCGGCGCGGACCTGGTGCTGCATGGCATCGAGCCGCAGGCGCAGGGCGATGCGGTGGCCGCCGAACTGGCCAGCGCCACGGGGCGCCGCACCGCCTATGTGCGCGCCGATCTGGGCGATGCCCAGGCGGCCGCGGGCCTGCTTGCCGCCGCCAGCGCGGCGCTGGCCGCGCCCGACATCCTGGTCAACAACGCCGGCATCCAGCACACCTGCGGCATTGCGGAATTTCCTGCCGAGCGCTGGGACGCCATCCTGGCGGTCAATCTGAGCGCGGCCTTCCACACCATGAAGGCGGCGGTGCCGCGGATGCGCGCGCGCGGCTGGGGCCGCATCGTCAACATCGCCTCGGTGCATGGCCTGGTGGCCTCGGTCAACAAGGCCGCCTACCTGGCTGCCAAGCATGGGCTGGTGGGCCTGTCCAAGGGCGTGGCGCTGGAGACCGCGGCCGAGGGCATCACGGTCAACTGCATCTGCCCGGGCTGGACCGACACCGCCATCATCCAGCCGCAGATTGAGGCGGTCGCCGCCGCCCTGGGCGGCGACCGCCAGGCCGGCATCCGCGAACTGCTGCGCGAGAAACAGCCCAACCTGACCCTGCTGCCGCCGCAGCGCATCGGCGAGGTAGCGGTGTTCCTGTGCAGTGAGGCGGCCGCCGGCATCACCGGCGTGGCCCTGCCGGTGGACGGCGGCTGGACGGCGCAATGAGCCGCACCAGCTGTCTGAAACACAGACATCGACTGAAAATTGGACAACGATTTACGTATCGGTGCCTGTTGTGTGGACAATTGGGCGCTGTGCGCCGCGGCCCGGCGCGGCCAAGCGGCGAGCCAGCCCCGCTTTCGGCCCCAAAGCCTAGTGGTTTGCACTTGCTTGGGGCCGCCGGGCCGGCCTTGGGCATGGCCTTTGCAAAGAAAAGCCTACCTGGCCGCGCACAGGCCATGACAACAAGTTGGAGACAGGCATGACCAGCACCCACACCACGGCTGCGCCCGCTTAGCGCCCGCTTAACGCCCGCTTTAGGCGCGCGCCAGCCCCGCATTCCCCACCCGCCCATTTGCGCCGGCCGCGCGCGCCGGCTGGGTGGACTCGCCCTCAAAAAAGTTCAGACCACAAAACGGAGACCTCATGACCCTTCAGCATCAACGCATCAGCCGCCTCTGCCTGGCCCTGGCCGCAGCCTTTGCCGCCCCCGCGATGGCACAACAGACCGCGCCCGCGGCCAGCGGCAAGCCCGCCGACGAGGCCAAGAGCGAGGTGACGACGCTGGAGACGGTGACCGTCACCGCGCGCCGCCGCGAAGAAAGCCTGCGCGACGTGCCGGTGGCCGTGACCGCCATGACCGAGAAGGCCCTGGAGACCCTGGGCGTGAAGGACCTCGGCGACCTGCAGGGCCAGGTGCCCAACCTCACCGTCTATGCCGCGCGCGGCAGCAACACCACCGTCACCAGCTTCATCCGCGGCGTCGGCCAGGCCGATCCGCTGTGGGGCGTGGACCCGGGCGTGGGCATCTACTTCGATGATGTCTATGTGGCACGGCCCCAGGGCGGCCTGCTGGACGTGTTCGATGTGCAGCGCGTGGAAGTGCTGCGCGGGCCGCAGGGCACGCTGTACGGCAAGAACACCATTGGCGGCGCCATCAAGTACGTGTCGCGCCCGCTCGGCAAGGACACCGAGGGTGCGCTGAGCTTTGCCTTCGGCAACTATGGCCAGATCAATCTCAAGGCTGCTGCCGGGGCGGCCAGCGCCGACGGGCAGTTGCGCGGCCGCGTGGCCCTGGCCAGCCTGAACCACGATGGCTATGGCCACAACCTGGTGGACGGCAGCGCCGTCAGCAACCAGAAGACCAATGCCGGCCGCGCCAGCTTCGGCTTCTTCCCCACCGGCATGCCCTTCAATGTGCTGTTCAGCATCGACCGCACGCGCGACGACTCGAACATGCGCGGCTTCCAGCGCATGGCGGTGAACAGCACCTGGGACCCGCTCAAGACGCCGGTGCCGACCAGCCGCTACGACATCACCAGCGGCATGGCCAACGCCAACTTCACCCATGGCGGTGGCCAGTCGCTCACCGCCACCTGGAATGTCTCGGACGCCTGGACCGCCAAGTTCATCAGCGCCTATCGCAGCGGCGACACCGCCACCGGCATCGACTTCGACGGCCTGCCCAACAAGATCGCCGACGTGCGCGCCAGCTATTCGGACAGCCAGCGCAGCAACGAGCTGCAGTTCACCTACGACGCCGGCGGCACGCAGTCGGGCGTGCTCGGCCTTTACCAGTTCGATGGCAAGGCCGGCGGCACGGTGCTGAACGCCTTCCTGGCGGACACCATCTTCCGTTCTTTCGGCAACACCAACGGCAAGGTCTACACCAAGAGCACGGCCGTCTACGGCGACTGGAACTGGCGCCTGACGCCCGACCTGGGCCTGACCGCCGGCCTGCGCCTCACCGAGGAGAGCAAGCGCGCGGTGGTGCTCAACCAGGGCTTCTCCGACGGCACCTACACCAAGGTGGTGGCCACCGCGGCCGACTTCGACAAGACGCGCAAGGTGCACAACACCGCGCCCAAGCTGTCGATGGACTACAAGTTCAGCAGTACCACCAATCTGTACGCCACCGCCTCGCGCGGCTTCAAGTCCGGCGGCTACAACGTGCGCGCCAACCAGGCCAACCCGCTCACGCTCAAGCCCTTCGAGGACGAGACCCTCGATTCCTTCGAGCTGGGTTCCAAGATGGTGCTGGACGGCGGCCGGCTGGAGCTGAATGCGGCGGCCTTCCACAACAAGTACAAGAACGTGCAGCTCTCGGTGTTCAGCACCGTGGTCATCAATGGCGCGCCCACCTTCCTGGGCGACTTCACCAACGCCGGCAAGGCCACCGTGCAGGGCGCCGAGCTCGAGTTCGTCTGGCGCCCCAGCTCGGCCTGGACCGTCAGCGGCAACCTCGCCGCCCTGCATGCCAAGTACGACGAGTACATGGACAAGGGCGTCAACGTGGCCAAGGACAAGAAGTTCTCCAATGCGCCCAAGTTCCAGGGCGGCCTGAACCTCGAGCACCTGAGCCAGCCGGCCTTCGGCGGCCTGCTGCGCGCGCGCGTCGGCCTGAGCTATCGCACCAAGGTCTACCCCACCACCGATCTGAGCGAGATCATTGCGCAGGACGCCTACTCGCTGCTGTCCGCCGGCCTGATCTGGGAGCGCAGCAAGAACCTCAGCTTCTCGCTGCAGGGCAGCAACCTCACCGACAAGGCCTACCGCACCGATGGCTACAACATCCCGGCACTGGGCATCCTGAGCGGCTATTACGGCGCGCCGCGCACGGTCACGCTGGGCGTGCAGATGAAGTTCTGAGGCGGCCATGTACCTGCAGCGTTACTACCGCAGTGACGACGGGCTGCGGCTGTTCGCGCGCGACTACCCGGGCCCCGGCCCGGGCGCGCCCTGCGTGTTGTGCCTGCCCGGGCTGACACGCAACAGCCGCGACTTCGATCGCCTGGCCCTGGCCCTGAGCGCGCGTTACCGCGTGATCTGCCCGGACCAGCGCGGCCGCGGTCACTCGCAGCGTGACCCCGACCCCGCCCGCTACCGGCCCGACCGCTATGCGGCCGACATGTTCACCCTGCTCGACCTGCTCGGGCTGGCCGAGTGCAGCGTGGTCGGCACCTCGCTGGGCGGGCTGATGGCCATCATCATGGCCGCGCTGCAGCCGGCGCGCTTGCGCGCCGTGGTGCTCAACGATGTCGGGCCCGAGCTCGACCCGCGCGGCGTGGCGCGCATCCAGGCCTATATGGGCGAGCCGGCCGAGGCCGGCGGGCTGGAGCAGGCGGTGGCGCGGCTGCAGCGCATCAACGACGGCAACTTCCCCGACTTCGGCCCGGCCGACTGGCTGGACATGGTGATGGCCACGCATGTGATGGAGGGCCTGGTGGCCGTGCCCGACTACGACCCGGCGATCGCGCAGGGGGTCAACTCGGGCAGCGCCGCGCCCACGCTGTGGCCGCTGTTCGATGCCATCCGGGGCAAGCCGGCGCTGGTGCTGCGCGGCGATCGCTCGGACATCCTCTCGGCCGCCACCGTGGCGGCGATGTGCGCGCGCCTGCCCGAGCTGCAGGCGGTGGAGATCGCCGGCCGCGGCCACGCGCCGACGCTGGACGAGCCGGCCGCGCAGGAGGCCATCCAGGCCTTGCTGGCGCGCGCCTATGCCTAGGCCGGGCTGAGCGCCACCGGCACGCCGCTCAACACGGCGTTACCGGAGAGCGGGTCGCGCGCCGCATCGTCCAGCAGCGCATTCAGGTTCACGCCCGGGCGCTCCCGGGCGAGCCCCAGCTGCGCGCCCGGCAGGTCATGGCCCCAGCCATGCGGCAGGCTCACCACGCCGGCCATCATCTCGGCACTCAGCTCGACGCGCGCGAGCAGCTCGCCGGTGGCGGTGCGCAGCCGGCCCTGGCTGCCATCGACCAGGCCCAGGCGCGCGGCGTCCGCCGGGTTCACCAGCAGGGTGCAGCGCTCCGGGCCCTTGGCCAGCACCGGCAGGTTGTGCATCCAGCTATTGCCCGAGCGGGTGTCGCGCCGGCCGATCAGCAGCAGGCCGGCGGCTGCGCTTTGCAGCGCGTCCAGCGCCGCGTCCACATGACCCAGGTCGGCCAGCAGGGCGGCTGGCGCCAGCTCGATGCGGCCCGAGGGCGTGCGCAGCAGTTCGGGGATGCGTGGTTTGAGCTCGCCCAGGTCCAGCCCGCAGGGGGCGGCCTTGACCTTGGCCAGGCTGATGCCATCGGGCTTGAGGCCGAAGCGGTCGCCATAGGGGCCGCTGCGCAGCGCCAGATCGATCAGGCGCTCGGGGCCACGTTGCGGCTGCAGGGCCGCCAGCACGGCTGGCGCGTGTTCGCCGGCCAGGCGCTGCACGTCGGCCGCCACGTAGGCGTCGTCCAGCGCGCCCACATCGCCGCGCCAATCCTTGCCCTCGACCATCGCGGCCAGGCGCAGCAGGGTCTCCCATTCCTCCGGCTGGCCGGCGGGGCGCGCGAACACCGGCCCCGAGAAGCGCGCGTGGTTGCGCCAGCTGAGCTGGGGGAAGGCCATGTCGTAATGCAGATCCTCCAGCGGCGAGAGGCCGGGCAGGATCACGTCGGCATGGCGGCTGGTCTCGTTCAGGTAGATGTCCAGGCTCAGCATGAACTCGAGCGCATCCAGCGCCTTGGCGATGCGCGGGCCGTTCGGCGCCGACAGCACCGGGTTGCTGGCCAGGGTGATGAGCGCGCGCACCTGGCCGGCGCCAGGCGTCTCGATTTCCTCGGCCAGGCAGGTGATGGGCAGTTCGCCGAACACCTCGGGCGCGCCGCTCACGCGGCTGTGGCGCCGGCCGGTGCTGATGCCCTTGCCCTGGCCCGGCTTGCCCTGGGTGTTGGATGCGAAGGCGGCGGCCTTGGGAAACATCGCGCCGCCCTCGGCATCCAGGTGCCCGGTGAGGATGTTGAGCAGATCGATCAGCCAGCTGTTGAGCGTGCCGAAGCGCTGCGTGCAGGTGCCGATGCGGCCATAGATGGAGGCGCGCGGCGTGCTCGCCAGCGCGCGCGCCAGGCGGCGCTGTTCGGCCGCGGCAATGCCGCAGCCGGCCGCCATGCGTTCGGGCGCATAGGCGCTGGCGGCGGCGCGCAACTCGTCCAGGCCGTTGACATGCGCGGCCAGGTGCTTGAGCTCTACCAGACCCTCGTCGAACAGGGTGTGCAGCATGCCCAGCAGCAGGAAGGCGTCGCCGCCGGGCTTGATCGGCAGGTGCTCGTCGGCCGCGGCGGCGGTCTCGCTGCGGCGCGGATCGATCACGATGATGCGGCCGCCGCGGGCGCGCATCGCCTTGGCCTTGCCGCGGTAGTCGGGCACGGTCCAGAGGCTGCCGTTGCTGATCATGGGGTTGGCGCCCAGGATGATGAGCAGATCGCTGCGCGGCAGGTCGGGCACCGGGATCGAGAGCCAGTGGCCGTACATCAGGCCGCTGCTGAGCTGCTTGGGCATCTGGTCCAGCGTCGAGGCCGAGAACACATTGCGCGTGCCCAGCGCACGCACCAGGCGCGGGAAGTAGGCCAGCAGGCTGATCTTGTGCGCCGAGGGGTTGCCCGCCGTGGCGGCCACCGCGTCGGGCCCATGCGCGCGCAGGATCGGCAGCAGGCGCGCCTCCACCTCGGCCAGGGCCTCGTCCCAGCTGGCCGGCACGAAGCGGCCATCGCGCTTGATCAGCGGCTGGCGCAGCCGGTCGGGGTCCTCGTGCAGGTCCTTCAGCGACACGCCCTTGGGGCAGAGGTAGCCGGCGCTGAAGGCATCGCCCTCGGCGCCGCGGATCGCGATGACCTTGTCACCCTCGCTGCGTATCTCCAGCCCGCAGCAGGCTTCGCACAGGGGGCAGATGCGGTAGTGGGTTTGTTCGGCCATGCGCTCGTCTCCGGTTGGTCGGCCGATTGTGAGACGAGGCCGGTTTGCCCGGGGTCAAGTTGGCGACACGGGTGTTCCCTGATGGAAGACGATCTGCCAGCCGCGCGGCTGGCGCTTCCAGACCGAGGCCCGCAGGCTCAGCTGGCCCATGCGCAGCGAGCGGTAGCGCACCAGAGCGAGGTTCTCGGCCAGCGCCTCGGCGCTGAACTCGCTCACCTCGCGCTGCACCACCGGCCATCGGGGCATCACCTCCAGCAGCTGGGCCTTGGTCCAGATGCGGCCGGAGCTGCCATGCTCGACGAACTCGTCGGCAATCAGCTGCTCCAGCCGTTCGGGGCCCGGATGGTGGCCCACCAGGGCGAGTTCCTGTTCAAGGGCAAACAAGGTGTATTGCATGGTCAGAACGGGTCGAAGTTGATCTGGTGCTGACGCAGCTGATCAAGCATCAGCGTCTTCCAGGGCCCCGACGGGGTCCAGATGCGCGCGACCTGCTCATAGGCCTGGCGCGGCTCGGCCTTCTCCACCACCGTGCGGTAAAGAAAGCTCAGCGTGCTGGCGCGCATATTCACCTGGCAGTGCACCAGCACCTTGCGGCCCTTGAGGGCGCCCAGCTGGGCCGCGAAGGTCTCGAAATCGCGCGCGCTGGGTGCGTCGAAGCGCACCGGGATGTTGATGAAGACCAGGCCCTGGCGCGCCACGATCAGCGGCTCCTCGCGCACCGCATCGCCGACGGTGGGCGGCGCCAGATAGATCACCGCATCAAAGCCCTGCGCGCCCAGCGTGGCCAGCCAATCCGCCGAGGGCTGGCCCGAGGTCACCAGCTGTTCGCTCAGCGCCACCAGATTGGGCGGTGCCGGCGGCGCCGCATGCGCAGCCGCGCTCAACAGCAGGGGCAGGGAAAGCAGCAGGCGCATGCCGGCTGCCAGGCGGTTCTTCATGGCGGACTCCAGGGATCGGAGCCGATGGTAAGCAGCGCCTGCGCCGATGCCAAAAGTCTGGTCTGGCCACCGCCCTTACATCTGCTTGAACAGGTGGGCGTAACTTTCGGCCACCAGCAGCACGTCGGTGCTGTCCTTCAGCCTGACCTGCAGACGGCCGCGGAAGTCGCGCGTTACGCCGGCGATCGCGGCCGCGTTCACCAGGGTGGAGCGGTGGATCTGCCAGAACTGCTGGGCGTCCAGCTCCTCCACCAGCTCCTTCAGCGGCTTGCGTATCAGCGCCTCGCCCTCGCGGATCGCGACGCGCGTGTACTTGTTGTCGGACTGGAAGTACAGCACCTCGTCCACGGTGATGAGCTTGAGGGTCTGGCCCACCGAGGCGTTGATCCAGCGCAGCGGCTGGCGCGGCGTCTCCAGCAGCCGGGGCGCGGCGGCCAGGCGGTCCAGCACCGCGCTCAGGTCCGCCAGCGGCTGCGCCAGGCGCTGCTTGAGGCGGTTGATGGCGGTGAACAGGCGCGCCGCCTGCAGGGGCTTGAGCAGGTAATCGACGGCGCCCTCGTCAAAGGCCTGCACCGCGTACTGGTCGTAGGCGGTGACGAACACCACATGGCTGCGCGCGCCCACCTGGCGGGCCACCTCGATGCCGGTCAGGCCGGGCATCTGGATGTCCAGGAACATCAGGTCGGGCTTGTGCAGCTCCAGCAGGCGCAGGGCCTCGATGCCGTCGCCGGCCTCGGCGACGATGCTGAGCTCGGGCCAGAGCCGGCCGAGCTGCTCGACCAGCTCATGGCGCAAGGTGTCTTCGTCTTCCGCCACGATGGCGGTGGGGGCACTGCTGTTCATGGGTGCAGCTCGAGGCTGAAAAGGGTGTGATCGGCGCTGCTGCTGCAGGCCAGGCGGGTCTGGGTATCGGTGGTGCTTTGCAGGCGCTGCTGCAGGCCGGCGATCTCGGCGGCGTCGCCACACAGGCCGGGGCGGCCGAAGCGCAGGCCGACGCGCCAGCCCGGCGAGTTCAGTTCCGCGCGCAGCTCGCAGGGGCCGGGCGCGCCCTCGCTGAGCGCCAGCGCACGTTGCAGCAGCGGTAGCAGCACCATCGGCGGCACCGCCAGCTGCCCCAGCTCGGCCGGCCAGTCGCGCCGCAGCCCGGGCGATGCCGGCCCCAGGCGCACCGCCAGATAACTCTCCAGCAGCTCGGCCTCGGCCTCCAGGCTGCTGCCCGATTCGCGCAGGCGCGGCAGGGCCACGCGCAAATGGCGTATCAGCTGCTCCATGCGCAGGGCCGCGCCGGCCGCACCGCGCGCATAGTCCTGCTCGATGCCGACCAGGGTGTCGAACAGGAATTGCGGGTCGACCTGGGCCTGCAGCGTGGCCAGGCGCGCCGCCATGGCCTTGCGCTTGAGCACCGTCTGCTCCTGCAGGCTGCCCTGCATCGCCAGCTCCAGCGCCTGCTGGCCCCGGTTCATCTCGTGCAGGGCCACCACCAGGCCGGCGCAGAGGCTGGCGAACAGCGCATCGCCCAGCACGCCGGTCCAGTGCCAGCGGTCGTAGGGCGGCTTGCCCTCCTTCTTCATCATCAGCGCCATCGCGTCGGGCCAGGCCAGCCACTGCAGCAGCCACTGCAAGAGCAGCAGCGCCAGGCCCGCGCCCAGCAGCAGGGCGGCGGCCAGGCGCCAGGGCCGGGCCGGATGCTGCGCGTCGCTGCGGTCCACCGGTAGCCAGATGAGGGCGATCACCAGCACCAGCACCAGCGGCGAGATCAGCTGGCCCAGCAGGGCCAGCGGCCAGCCCGGCTGGTCCAGCACATAGATCAGCGAGCTGGAATCCAGCACGCCGAACAGCAGGCCGATCAGCAACCAGCCGGCCAGCTCGCGCGCGCGCAGGCTGCGCCAGGACTGCCAGACATGGGCCGTCAGGCCGCTCACGCGAGGGCCTCCGCGGGCTCGGCCACCGCCAGCGCCAGCAGCGGCAGGTGCAGCCGCGCCAGCACGCCGCGCGGGCTGGCGGCCTCCAGTTCGAGGCGGGCGGCGTCGCCGAACATGGCTTGCAGGCGCGCGCGCGTGTTGGCCAGACCGACGCCGCTGCCGGCGCTGGCGCTGAAGCCATGGCCGTTGTCCTGGACCTCGATCACCAGGCCCTGCGCGCCGCCCTGTACCTCGCGCCGTGCGGCGCGGATGCAGATCTCGCCGCCCTCGGGCAAGGGGCCCAGCCCATGCTTGATGGCGTTCTCCACCAGAGTGGCCAGCACCATCGGCGGCAGCACGACGGACTGCAGCGCCTCGGGCACCTCGATGCGAAAGCGCAGCCGCGGGCCCATGCGCATCTGCAGGATGCTGAGGTAGTTGCGCACCAGGGCCAGCTCCTCGCCCAGGCTGGACTGGCTGCGGCGCATGCCGGGCAGGGCCGAGCGCAGATAGGCGATCAAATGGCCCAGCATGTCGCGGCCGCGCTCGGGCGTGGTCTCGTACAGGCGCTTCACGTTCGCCAGCGTGTTGAAGAGGAAATGCGGCTCGATCTGCGCGTTCAGCGCCGACACCTGGGCCTCGACCTGGCGTATCTGCAGGCGTTCGCTCTGCAGCCTGGCCTCGGCCAGGGCCTGGCGGCTGAGGTTGGCGCGCTGCGATTTCAGGAACAGCGCATAGCCCAGCCCGCCCAGCGCGCTCCACAGCAGCAGCAGGCTGAAGAACCAGCTCCATTCGAACTTGACGCGCGCCGGGTCCAGCCAGTAGGCCACGCGGTTGCGCAGCACGGCGCCCAGGGCCGCGCCCAGCAGCACCGCGCCAGCGCGCAGCAGGCGCTTGGCGGATTCCGTGCGCAGCGGCCAGCGCGCCAGCCAGGCCTCGGCACAGCCGATCAGCAAGAGCAGCACAAAGCCCGAGATCAGGGTCTGGCGCGTGTAGCTCAGCCAGCCCATCAGCCATTTGTGCAGATCGCTGTAGCCGACGTACCAGGTCAGCACGCGCGAGCCGGCGAACAGCACGCACAGGCCCACCATGGCCGCCAGCACGCGCAGGTTGAAGACCGCACGGAAGGCTCTGGCAGGGCTACCGGGGCTGCTGGGCATGGAGGGCATGGTAGCGATTCTGCCGCCGCCGCCAGGCCGGGGCGAGCGCCTTGCGACCGACGCCGCCATGCGGCGACGAAATCGGCTTGGGGAGGCGGGCCACGGCATACTGGCCACCAGGAGTGAAATTCATGCGACTTGAAATTGCCCCGGGCGTGCGCCTTTTTGTCGATGTGCAGGGCCCCGGCCTGCTGCCGGACGGCCCGCTGATGCGCGAGCTGCCGACGCTGATCTGCATGCATGGCGGGCCCGGCTTCGACCATTCGGCCTTCAAGCCCGGCTTCGGCGCGCTCGCCGATGTGGCCCAGATCATCTATTACGACCACCGCGGCCATGGCCGCAGCGACCCGCGCCCGCGCAGCGAATGGACGCTGGATACCTGGGCCGATGACGTGGTGCGCTTGTCGGACGCGCTGGGCCTGGTCAAGCCCATCGTGCTGGGGCAGAGCTTCGGCGGCTTCGTGGCCCAGCATTACCTGGCACGCCACCCCGGCCATGCGTCCAAGGTAGTGCTCTCCAGCACCTCGCACCACATGGGCCTGGCGCGCAAGCTGGCGGTGTTCGAGCGCCGCGGCGGGCCGGTGGCGCGCGAGCTGGCGCGCGCCTTCTGGAGCACGCCCAATGCCGACACCTGGGCCGCCTACTGGGCCGGCTGCCGCAAGCTCTACAACACGCGTGATCCGATCGACCCCGATGCCGGCGCGCGCGTGCTGCTCAACACCGACATCCTGCTGCACTTCGCGGCCGGCGAAATGCAGGGCCTGGACCTGCGGCCGGGCCTGGCGCACGCGCAATGCCCGGTGCTGGTGATGGTGGGCGAGGACGACCCGGTCTGCCCGCTGGAAGACGCGCTGGAGATCGCCGCCGCGCTGCCGCCGCAGTGGATGCAGCTGGCGCGCTTCCCCGGCGTGGGCCACGGCGCCTGGCGCGACGATCCCGACGCGGCCTACCCGGTGCTGCGCCGCTTCATCCAGGGTTGAGACGGCGTCAGTCCACGCTCTTCATCAGGTGCGCCACCTGGGTCTTGAACTCGGGCGATTCGCGCAGCTTGCCCTGCAGGCGCCAGACCTCGCGCGCCGTCTGCGCGTGCTTGGCGAAGAAGGGCTTGGAGAAGATCGTGTAATAGGGCTTCTCGGCCAGCGGCGGGTTGACGCGCTCCAGCTTGCCGGCCAGCGCGGCCGAGGCGGCCAGCGAGTTCTCGGCCTCGGTGGTCTGCAGCGCCGCGGCGATGTAGCGGCCCGCGGCCACGCGCTGCAGCAGCTCGTCGGCGGTGGGTGAGCTGTCCTCGACCTTGGCGCCCAGCTCCTTGAGCTGGCCGACGATGGAGAAGCCGGTCTGTGCGCCCACCGTGCCGTTCGCGACCAGCTTCTGGCCGTCCCAGCTCAGCGCCCCGCCCTTGACGCGGTAGAGCGCATAGGTGGCGCGGTACATGCGCTTGGTGGCGTCGGGCTCGCCGTCGAGCTTGAGTGGGTAATGCGCGTACTCGGCGCGCTCCTTGTTGTAGCTGGCGTTCATGGCCGCATCCACGCTGCCGGCCTTGAGCTCGGCCAGGCATTGCTTCCAGGGCATCGCCACCAGCTTGATGGGCACGCCCAGCTGCTTCTCCAGCAGCGGCATCATGATCTGGCTATAGCCCGGCTTGGCCTTCAGCAGCCAGGGAAAGGCGTCTTCGTTCTCATGGCAGACGCTGATCTTCTCGGGATTGGCTTGCGCGCAGGCGCCGGTGGTGGCGAGCGCCAGCAGGCCCGCGAGGGCCAGGGTGGGGTGGAACTGCATGGGGCGGACCTTTCGAGTTCCGGCGGGCGGAATGGATGCTCCCGCCTCTGGCCGTGAGGCCATGCTAGGCAGGCCGGCGCCGCGGCACAAGCCCCGCGGTCTCAGTCCTGCAGAAACTGTTTGTCCTGCAGCAAACGGCGCAGCTCGGCGGAGTCGGCGCGGAACTGCTCGGGGTCGTACTTGACCCGGCTGGTGTAGAACTCGGCCAGCGAGCGGATGCCATGTTCCTCGATCAGGGCGCGCAGGCGCGGCACCGCCATATAGCGCTCCCAGCCCTTGCGCTCGCGCTCGGCGTAGATGGCATCGAGCCCGGCGGCATCGGGGTGGCGGTAGACCTCGTCGTGCAGCAGGGCCGTCAGCGGCAGGCGGTCGCGCTTGGGCGGGTCCTCCGCCGCATAGCCCACCACCAGGCTGGTGACGGGCAGGCAGGTCTCGGGCAGCTCCAGCAGCTCGGCAATGCCCCGCATCGCGTGCAGGGTGGTGCCCATGTAGCAGATGCCCAGGCCGCGCGCCTCGAAACCCAGGGCCAGGTTTTGCGCCAGGATGATGGCGTCGAAGGCGGCCACGTGGTAGCCGATCAGGTTGTTGAAGTTGTCGCGCGCGCCGCGAGCCTTGAGCCAGCTGCGCGTGCGCCACCAGTCGGCGCACAGCGTCACCACCAGCGGCGCCTGCAGCACCATCTCCTGCTCCGCGTGCAGGGCGTAGAGCCTGCGCTTGCGCTCGACGTCGCGCGTCAGCACGATGGACACGCTGTTCAGGTTGCCCGATGAGGAAGCGCCGGCCACCGCGTCGGCGGCCACCGCCTCGATCAGCTCGGGCGCGATCGCATCGGGCTTGTAGCTGCGGATGGAGCGGTGCTGGTTCAGCAGTTCGGACAGGGTTTGCATGCGGCGCGGCTCAGCTGGCAAGCAGGGCCTTCAGCTCGCGCTCCAGCAGGCTGGCCTCGCCGAGGTTGACCTCGATGAGCCGGCGCAGATGGGTGATGCTCTCGATGTCGATGCTGCGGCATAGCAGGCCGGCGTGATCGCCGTCCACATGCGCCACCTCGGCCGCCATGGTGATGCGGCTGTCCTCGCCGTCCAGCTCCACCTTCAGCAGGCAGGGCGTGCCGGTGGCCACCGCGCCGGGGCGCGGCAGCTGCAGCAGCGCACCCTTGAGCGAGATGTCGAGCAGCTTGACGGGCAGGCGGTCTTCGGTGGTGGTGAGCTGCGCCGGCGCGTCGAAGGCGACGCGGGCGAAGTGGCGGCGTTCTTGGGTCATCGCAAGCTCCTGAGCGTGATCGATGCTAGCACTCAGCCCGGGCTGCGGCGGGCGTACAGGCTGCCCAGCAACATGGCGCCCGCCATGCCCCAGAACAGCGGCGTCACGCCCAGCGCCGCGCCGAGCGCGCCGAAGGCCAGCGGCATCACCGTCTGACTGGTGTTGATGAGGGTGGTGCGCAGCCCCAGGGCCTCGGCGGCACGGCCGGCGGGCGCGGCCTGGTGCAGCAGGGTCAGCACCATGGGCTGCGGGCCGCCCAGGCCCAGGCCCAGCACAAAGGTCAGCAGCATCAGCATGCCCACGCTCCGGGTGAAGGGCATGGCCACATAGGCCAGGCCGGCGGTCAGCAGCGAGCCGGCCAGCAGCGGCCAGGGCTGCAGGCGCTGGGCGATGAAGGGCATGGCCAGGCGCACCACGAAGGTGGCGGCCGCGAAGGCGCCCATCACGATGCCGATCTGCGAGGCGCTCAGGCCGATCTGCGAGCCATAGACCGGGATCGCGAAGTTGTAGATGTCCCAGGCCACCGTGAGGATGGCCATGGCGATGAAGAGCCGGCGCAGCGGCGCATCGCGCAGCAGCTCGAACACATGGCCGGCGCGCTTGGCCTGCGGGCTTTGGTGGCGCTGGTGGGCGGGCAGCAGGCCGGCGGCCAGCGCCGTCACCGGCAGCACCGTGAACAGCGCCAGGATCAGGAAGGCGGCGCGGTAGCCCAGCGCGTCGATCGACAGGCCGGTGAGCATGGGCGCCACAAAGGTCGAGGTGGAGAAACCCAGCGCCACATAGCTGAAGTTCACCGGCCGCTCCTCGGGCAGGCTCATCTCGCCCACCGCGTGATAGGCCGCCACATTGATCAGCATGAAGGCCAGGCCCACCAGCACCGCCGTCAGGTAGAGCGTGGCCAGGCCCGGCAGGGCGAAGCTCAGCAGGGTGCCCAGGCCGACGCCGGCGGAGCCCAGCAGCATCGGCCGGTTCGGGCCGTCGCGGTCGATCCAGCGCCCCACGCTCACCGACAGCAGCGCCGGCAGCAGGGCATAGGTGGCCATCAGGCTGCCGACGATCAGCGGCGTGGCACCCAGCTTGATGGCGAACAGCGCCACGGCGATGCGGCTGCCACTGAAGGCCACATGGTTCAGCACCAGCAGGATGACGATGAGGGGGAGCGGCCGCACCGGCCCCATTCTAGGGAGCTAGGGCCTGTTAACACTACGTTTGCACGATGCGTTGCCACCAGAAAGGCCGTGAACTAGGCGCAAACCGAAGCCGGGGTCACTTCCCCGGCGAGGCTTTGCAACGACGTGCACGGTTTTTCTGGTGGCAACCCGAAGGGAACGGGACTGGCAGGGCCCATCTCGTCGTTGAACTCCTTGCCCAGGCAGCCAGCCTGGGCTGCGTCGTCCGCCTAGACCTGGGCCCTGCCGGCCCCGTTCGCACGGGCAAACGTAGTGTTAACAGGCCCTAGAGCGTGATGTCGGCCCAGATCGTGCTGACCTCGATGGCCTGGCGCAGGCGCTCGGGCGCCACCGCCTCCAGCCCCATCGATTCGAGCAGGTACCAGCAGGCGCGCAGCAGGGCGGCGGTGGCCTGCCGGGCGTCGTCCTCCGGCAACTCGCCCATGCGGCCGGCGCGCGCCAGGCCCTGCTGTTGCTGGCGCATCTGCGAATGCGGCGCGGGCAGGGCGGCCGGCACATGCGCGCGCGCGATGCTGGCCAGCAGGTCCTGCACCTCGGTGCCATGGGTCTCGTCGTTCACCAGCTTGGCCAGATCGCCCAGCAGGGTTTCGGCGGCGGTGGCCAGCAGGCGCGCGGCATGCTCGCTGCCGCCGGCCAGGAAATGGCCGGCCGCCAGATCGACGTATTCCAGCGCCAGCGCGAGCTTGGACAGATCCTGGATCATGGCTTGGGCATGTTGAAGCTTCCTCTCTCGGCAATCCCCTCCCAGGGACTGCGCAGTCTAGGCGCAGCGGCGATCGAATGAACATGAACAATGTCACGCGATGCTGGCTATGCTTGCGGCCCAAGAGAGCGGCTAGCGTTTGCTTACAACTCGGGCGGTCGCCCGGCGCGCCCGCCGACCGCCCTGGGTTAGGGTTTCAACCGAAAGGATCCGACCATGAAGCACAACACCGATCTGCGCCCCTGCGCCAGCGAGCGCCGCGAACTGCTCAGGCAGCTGGGCGGCGGCGCCACCCTGTTGGGCCTGGGCGGCCTAGCCCTGCCCAGCCTGGCGGCCGATGCCTCGCCCAAGCAGGACAACACCTATGACGAGGACTCCATCCTCGCGGCCGCCACCGAGTTCTTCGGCAGCACCACCGAGGGTCTGGCCAAGGTGATCGAGAAGGCCTTCAAGGAGCAGGGGCGGCCGAACGGCTACATCAAGGGCGAGGAAGCCTCCGCCGCGCTGACGGTGGGGGTGCGCTACGGCGATGGGCATTTGATGATGAAGGGCGGCGGCAGCGCGCGCGTCTACTGGGCCGGGCCCTCGATCGGCTTCGACGCCGGCGCGAACGCCTCCAAGGTCTTCACCCTGGTCTACAAGCTGCCCAGCGTCTCGGCGATCTACCAGCGCTTCCCGGGCGTGGACGGCAGCCTGTACTACATCGGCGGCGCCGGCATCAATTACCAGCGCAGCAAGGGCATCACGCTGGCGCCGATCCGCCTGGGCGTGGGCCTGCGCGCGGGCGCCAGCGTCGGCTATGTGCATTACCGGCGCGAGAAGTCCTACAACCCCTTCTAGCCCCTTCAGAGCGACCGCAGGGGCAGAGCGCGGCCACAACAATTGAAACCGGCGCCGGGCCGGCCTGATACCGCGCTGAAACCTCCACCCTCGATGCTGCAAGCCTACCCACCGCATGCCGCGGCGGGCCCGCATCGAGGGTCGAACCATGCTGATGGATCAAGGTCTTTTCGCGCCGCAGTCCGGCGGTCTCGCCATGCAATGTGCGGGCCGGGGCGCGGGGGTGCTGTGCCTGCATTCAAGTGCCGGCGGCTGGCAGCAATGGCGCAGCGTGATGCAGCAGCTGCAGGGCGAGATGTCGCTGCAGGCCCCGGATCTGCTGGGCCATGGCGCCAGCCCGGCCTGGCCTGTCGATGCGCCGGCAAGCCTGGCCTTCGAGGCCTGCGCGGTGCTGGCCAGCCTGCGCGGCGGCCATGCGCCGCTGGACCTGGTGGGCCATTCCTACGGCGGCGCGCTGGCGCTGCAGATCGCGCTGCAACGGCCGCGGCTGGTGCGCTCGCTGACGCTTTACGAGCCGGTGGCCTTCGGCCTGCTGGACAGCAGCGATCCGGCCTGGTTGGAGATCCGCGGCGTGGCGCGCCAGCTGGACAGCTGCCTGGCGGAGGGCAACACGGTGGCCGCCGCGCAGAGCTTCGTCAATTACTGGCATGGCGGCGATGCCTGGTCCGGCCTGAAGCCCTCGCAGCGCGAGCCGCTGGCGCGGCGCATGCCAGTGGTGAGCCGGCATTTCAAGGCGCTCTTCAACGCACGCTGGAGTGCCCAGGTGCTGAGCCAGCTGCGGATGCCGGTGCATCTGATCTGCGGCGGCCGCACGCGGCTGCCGGCGGCACGCGTGGCGACCCTGCTGTCGCGCTGCCTGCCGCAAGCCAGCCTGCAAGTGCTGCCCGAGGCCGGCCATATGGGGCCGCTCACCCATGCCGCGCAAGTGGCCGAGATGATGGCTGCGGCGCTGCTACAGGGCCAGCCCTGCGCGCTGGCCGCTTAGGGCGCGCGCCTGCCGCGAACCCGGTCTACCCGGCGCGCAGGCAGTTGCCGCCGGCGCGGCTGGCGGCCTGCTGGGCCGTCTCGGCGCGCGCCAGCAGCTTGAGCGCATCGTCCTCCGCGCCGCGCCAGGCCGTCAGGCCCAGGCTCAAGGTGCGCTTGCTCTGCTGCGCCCAGGCGGCGCGGATGCGCTCGCACACCCGGCGCGCGATCGGCAGGTCCACATCGACCAGCAGCAACAGCAGCGCCTCCTGCGCCCGGCCGGCCACCAGGTCGCGCTGACGGCATTGGCCGCGCAGCAGATCGGTCAGGCCTTGCTGGGCGCCGGCATCGGCGTGGCCATCCAGGCTCAGGTTCAGCAGGCAGAGCGCCTGGCCCTGGGTCTGGGCCAGCGCCAGCAGCTCGGGCAGGCGTTGCAGCAGCTCGGCGCGCGTCAGCAGGCCGGCGGCCGCGCTCTGCAGGCTGAGCCGATGGAAATGCTTGTAGTGAGACAGCGCCGCGTCCAGCTCGCCCCTGGCCTCGTGCAAGGCACTCAGGCGTTCGTGCAGCGCGGCGTTGGCCGGCGCGTCGTGCAGGGCGCGCTGCAGCGCGGCAAGTTGCTCCTCATGCTGGGCTTGGGTAGAGGCTGGCATGGCCGGAGGATAGCGCGATACGGCGCATAGCCGGCCCCCCAGCGTGGCGCAAGCAGGGTAAGTCCCGGCCGGGCGGTAAATCTTGTTTCAGCCAGCCGGTGCTGCATGCCGCGCGCGAGTGGGCACTCACCAGTGCGAATGCTTGTGCGGGCTGCGCCGGCTTGCAGTGACCAGGGTCAAAACCGCGGCGCTAAGATGCCGGCAAGATCGCGAATCTGTTCATACATACAGGTATTTGGAGGCCCCCCGCATGACACCGCCCACCCCAGCTCACACCGACACCCCCGCCTCCGCCCCCCGCACCGCCCTGGCCCCCGCCTCGGCCCTGCCGGCCCAGGACATCAGTGCCGAAGTGCTGCTGGAAAAATACGCCAAGGGCGATGAGCAGACCCTGGACGAGCTGCGCCAGCGCGTTGCGCGCGCGCTCGCCGAGGCCGAGGCGCCCGAGGCCCGGGCGCATTGGGAAGCCAGATTCCTGGACGCGCAGCGCCGCGGCTTCGTGCCCGCCGGCCGCATCAATTCCGCCGCCGGCACCGAGCTCACCGCCACCCTGATCAACTGCTTTGTGCAGCCGGTGGGCGATTCCATCGCCTCCGTCGACGATGGCCATCCCGGCATCTACACTGCCCTGACCGAGGCCGCCGAGACGATGCGCCGCGGCGGCGGTGTGGGCTACGACTTCTCGCGCATCCGCCCGCGCGGCGCCTGGGTCGGCTCCACGCAGAGCAGCGCTTCGGGCCCGGTCAGCTATATGCGCGTGTTCGACCGCAGCTGCGAGACGGTGGAGTCCGCCGGCAGCCGCCGCGGCGCCCAGATGGGCGTGCTGCGCTGCGACCATCCCGACATCGAGGAGTTCATCCACGCCAAGGACCATGGCGACCTGAAGAACTTCAATGTCTCGGTGGGCGTGACCGATGTGTTCATGCAGGCCATCGAGGCCGATGCCGAGGTGGAGCTCACGCACAAGGCCGAGCCCGGCGCCAAGCAGCGCGCCGCCGGTGCCTACCAGCGCGGCGACGGCCTGTGGGTCTACCGCAAGCTCAAGGCCCGCTCGCTGTGGGACCAGGTGATGCGCAGCACCTACGACCATGCCGAGCCCGGCGTGCTGTTCCTGGACCGCATCAACGCCGACAACAACCTGCATTACTGCGAATCGATCGCCGCCACCAACCCTTGCGCCGAGCAGCCGCTGCCGCCCTATGGCTGCTGCTGCCTGGGCTCGGTGAACCTGACGATCTTCGTGCGCGACCCCTTCGGCCCCAACGCCAGCTTCGATGAGGAGGGCTTTGCCGAGGTCTGCAAGGTGGCCACCCGCATGCTGGACAACGTGCTGGACGTGACCCCCTGGCCGTTGCCCGCGCAGCAGCAGGAGGCGCGCAACAAGCGCCGCGTCGGCCTCGGCTTCACCGGCCTGGGCGACACCCTGGTGATGCTGAACCAGCGCTACGACACCGAGGCCGCGCGCGATGTGGCGCGCCGCATCAGCGAGGTGATGCGCAATGCCGCCTACGAGGCCAGCGCCGACCTGGCGGTGGAGCGCGGTGCCTTTCCGCTCTTCAATGCCGATCTCTACCTCTCCGGTGGCAACTTCGCCTCGCGCCTGCCGCAGGGCCTGAAGGACAAGATCCGCGCCCAGGGCCTGCGCAACTCGCACCTGCTCTCGATCGCGCCCACCGGCACCATCAGCCTGGCCTTCGCCGACAACGCCAGCAACGGCATCGAGCCCGCCTTCAGCTGGAG
This sequence comes from Paucibacter sediminis, assembly GCF_030254645.1. Taxonomy (NCBI): domain Bacteria; kingdom Pseudomonadati; phylum Pseudomonadota; class Betaproteobacteria; order Burkholderiales; family Sphaerotilaceae; genus Roseateles; species Paucibacter sediminis. Next base: position 664,109 of record NZ_CP116346.1, on the reverse strand, counting down.
CTACACGCGCAAGAAGCGCATGCCCGACGGCAGCTTCAAGGAATACGCGGTGGAGGACCATGCCTGGCGCCTGTACCGCCACATGTTCGGCAGCGATGCGCCGCTGTCCGATGCCTTCGTGACGGCGCTGGAACTCTCGGCCGCCGATCATGCCTCGATGGTGGCCGCGGTGGCGCCCTTCGTCGACACCTCGATCTCCAAGACGGTGAACGTGCCGGCGGACTATCCCTATGCGGATTTCCAGGATCTCTACACCCAGGCCTGGAAGGCCGGGCTGAAGGGCCTGGCCACCTACCGGCCCAACAACATCCTCGGCTCGGTGCTGAGCGTCGAACCTACCGCCACGCCCGAGCCGCTCAAGCCGGTGACGGCCGACGGCACCAACCAGCGCCTGCGCGTCGAGCGCCTGCCCACCGCGGTGCTGGCCTCGCTGCGCTGGCCCAGCCGGCCCGAGCTGCCCGGCGGCAACCCGGCCTGGAGCTACATGATCCGCCACCCGCATGGCGACTTCGCGCTCTTCGTCGGCGAGCTGCCGGCCGAGGGGCCGGATGCCGGCCTGTTCGGCAAGAACCTGCCCTTCGAGGTGTGGGTGAACGGCGCCGAGCAGCCGCGCGGCCTGGCCGCCGTAGCCAAGACGCTCTCGATGGACCTGCGCACCAATGACGCGGCCTGGCTGCGCCTCAAGCTCGACGCGCTGGCCACCGTGGCCGAGGAGCGCGCCTTCGAGATGCCGATGCCGCCGAACGGCGAGTCACGCCTGTTCCCCGGCGTAGTCTCGGCCACCGCCGCGGTGATCCGCTCGCGCTGCGAGCAGCTCGGCGCGCTGCAGGAGGGTGGCCCCACGCCGGTGCTGGACGCGATGTTCAGCCGCGAGGAGCCGCGCACCAGCACCATGGGCACGCTGGCCTGGGCGGTGGACGTGGACAACCCCGCCACCGGCGAGCAGTTCACCCTCACGCTCAAGGAAGTCAGCCTGCCGGCGCCGGATGGCGGCCACATCACGCGCCCCTGCGCGATGGGCTTCTCGGGCAACTACCCCAAGGCCCTGGACGGCATGGCGCGCCTGCTCTCGCTGGACATGCGCGTGATGGACCCGGCCTGGATCGGCATGAAGCTGCGCAAGCTGCTCAACGTGGGCGAACCGCTGGGCCACTTCATGGCGCCGGTGCCTACCCTCTCGGGTGAGCGTCGCCAGCAGATCTGGCCCTCCACCGTGGCCTATGTGGCGCGCCTCATCATTCACCGTTATGCCATGCTGGGCGTGCTGGACGAGCAGGGCCTGCCGCTGGTGGAAATGGGCCTGCTGCAGGCGCCCGTGGGCAAGTCGGTTTCGACCAGCGCCAGCCTGCAGGTGCAGGCCGGCAAGCCCTGCCCGGAATGCGGCAACGCCACCATGATCCACAAGGACGGCTGCGACTTCTGCACCGCCTGCGGTTATGTGGGGCAGTGCGGCTGAGGCGATGGCCTGAACTGGCGCGCAGCCTGTCGTAACGCACAGCTGGAGTTGCGGCAGACTGCGCGGTATGGACGCCCCTCAAGCCATCCCGGATGTAAAGCCATTCAAGTCCGCACAGGCCTTTGAGGCCTGGTTGAGCAAGCATCACGCGAGCTCCGATGGCTTGTGGCTAAAAATCGCCAAGAAAGGGGTCGGCGTCCCCAGCGTCACGTACCTCGAGGCGGTGGAGATCGCGCTGTGTTGGGGCTGGATCGATGGGCAGAAGAAGGGCTTCGATGACCAGCACTTCCTGCAGCGTTTCACCCCGCGCCGGCCGCGCAGCGTCTGGTCGAAGACGAATGTGACCAAGGTCGCTGCGCTCATCGAAGCAGGGCGGATGCAGCCCGCCGGGCAGGCCCAGGTCGATGCCGCCAAAGCCGACGGCCGCTGGGAGCGCGCCTACGATGGCGCGCGCACGGCCACCGTGCCGGAAGACCTGCAGGCCGCGCTGGCCCAGTGCCCGCCGGCGCAGGCCTTCTTCGCGACCATCAACGCCAGCAACCGCTACGCGGTGCTTTGGCGTGTGCAGACTGCGGTGAGGCCGCAGACCCGCGCCGCGCGGATCGCGCAGCTGGTCGAGATGTTGGCGCGGGGCGAGGTCTTGCATCTCTTCAAGCCGAAGCCCCGGGGCTGAGCGGTCCCGAATCCGTCGTCCGGCGCTGAATTCACGGCGACCGCCGCTCCCGGTAAGGCTGCCCCGCAGGGTCGACCGACCGCAAACGCTGCAGCAGCCTCAGCCACCGGCTGATTGAGCTTGCCCTCGGTATCGGGCGGCTCACCAAACAGTTAGGCAGAGCCCGGCCGTTGTCTTTGGCGGTGTCCGATCGATCGATCGGACGCTGGCCAGGCGCGACTCCCCTTCCTCCAAAAAGTCCGAAACATAAGTCAGTTTGCGAGGCCAGAGTGTCGCCGTGACTTCGTTTGGCCTGGTTGTTCATTCCCGTCTTCCGCTGGAAAACCCCCATAAACCGACTAATCGATCGGTTTTAGACTGGCTCCGCAGTGGAAGCAAGGAAGCTGGAATGAGCAACAAGGACAAGAAGGTGCGCATCGCCCTGTTGGGCGGCGCCGGCATGATGGGGCAGGGCATCGTTCGCGACCTGCTGTCGGATCGGGCCATCGTCGACATCGCGGAACTCAAGCTCTTTGACTCGAGCCGCGAGCGCATGCGGGCGCTGGGCGAGGCGATGAACAACGACGCGCGTCTGAGCCTGCACGAGCTGGATGTGAGCGATGCGCAGGCGCTGCGGCGTGCGCTCGACGGGGTCGACATCTGCGTCAACGCGGTGCCGACCCTGGCCGGCCATCAGATGGCCATCTTTGCCGCCGCGCTGGACGCCAGGGCGGACTATGTGGACCTGGGCGGGCTGGGCACCTACACGGTCAAGCAACTGGAGTGGCACGAGCGCTTCCGCGCCGCCGGCGTGGTGGCGGTGCTGGGCGTCGGCGCCGACCCGGGCATGTCGAATGTGATCTGCCGCGCCGTGGCCGATCAGCTCGACGAGATCGACAGCATCCACCTCTACTGGGCCGCCACCCTGAGCGGCGCGGAGAACCCGGTGCTGGTGCCGCCCTACAGCGTCTCGACCGTGCTGGCCGAGTACGCCCATCCCTGCGTGCAGTTCCTCGGCGGCCGCCATGTCGAATGCGCGCCGCAGACCGGCAAGGAAGTGATCGACCTGCCCGAGCCCTGGGGGCGCTGCGAGTTCATGTACTCGATCCATTCCGAGCAGCTGACCGTGCCGCTGGCCGATGGCATCCGTCAGAAGGGCATCCAGGAGTTCACCTGGAAGCTGCATCTGCCCAAGCGCGAGCACGAGGCCTGGGTGGGGCTGGTGAAGGCGGGCTTCGGCGACTTCGACCGCCCGGTGGACATCAACGGCACGCCGGTGCGGCCGCTGGACCTGCTGAACGCCGTCATCAACCGCAATATCGCCGAGAACGCCCAGCGCATCCCCGCGCAGCAGAGCAGCGAGATCCACTTCGCGATCGGCCGCGGCCGGGTCGGCGGCCAGCCGGCCACGGCGCGCTGCGAGGTCATCGTGCGCGCCCATCCGATGTACGAGGGTTATGTCGACGCGGCAACCTCGATGAATGCCTCGATCGCCGTGCAGCTGATGCTGCGCGAACCGCGCCGGCCCGGCGTCTACGCGCCCGAGGCCTATTTCGATGCCAAGTCCTACTTCGTGGAAGCCGAGAAGCGCCAGTTCGCGATCTCGCTGACGCGCCAGATCGGCTGAGCAGCATGCTGGAGCGGCTTCTCTACATCGACGGCGCCTTCGTGCCCGCGGCCCGCGGTGGCACGCTGGACGTGCAGGACCCGGCTTGCGAGGAGGTCTTTGCCCGCGCCGCCGCCGCCACGGCCGCCGATGTGGACGCGGCCGTCGCCGCCGCGCGCCGTGCCTTCGACCACGGGCCCTGGCCGCGCCTGCGCGCCGCCGAGCGCGCGGCCCTGCTGCGCCAGGTGGCGGCCGCCCTGCGCGCCGAGCAGGAGCAGCTGGCGCGGCTGGAGCAGCGCGACAACGGCAAGCCGCTCAAGGAGGCGCGCGGGGATGTGGCCGACGCCGCCTTCTGCTTCGACTACTACGCCGACATGGCCGAGCAGATCGAGGCCGAGGGCGAGGCCGCTGTCGATGTGGGCGATGCGCGTTTTGACTGCCGCATCCGCAGGGAGCCGGTGGGCGTGGTGGGCGCCATCACACCCTGGAACTTCCCGCTGCTGATGGCGGCCTGGAAGGTGGCGCCGGCGCTCGCCGCGGGCTGCTGCGTGGTGCTCAAGCCCTCCGAGCTGTGCCTGCTGAGCTGCACGGAACTGGCGCGTTATCTGCACGAGGCGGGGCTGCCCGCCGGCGCCTTCAATCTGGTGACCGGGCTGGGTACCGAAGCCGGCGCGCCGCTGGCCGAGCATCCCGGCGTCGACAAGCTGGCCTTCACCGGCTCGCTGGCCACCGGTGCCAAGGTGATGGCCGCGGCGGCGCGCGAGAGCCGCAACGTCAGCCTGGAGCTGGGCGGCAAGTCGCCGCTGATCATCTTTGCCGACAGCGATCTCGACAAGGCCGTGCAGTGGCTGCAGTTCGGCGTGTTCTGGAATCAGGGCCAGGTCTGCTCGGCCACCTCGCGCGTGCTGGTGCAGCGCCCGCTCTACGCGGCCCTGCTGGCGCGCCTGAAGGCGGCCGCCGAGGCGATCCGCATCGGCCCCGGCGACGCCGAGGGCGTGCAGATGGGGCCCCTGGTGTCGGCCGCCCAGCATGCCAAGGTGCTGGAGGCGATCGTGCGGGCCCGCGACGGTGGCGCCCGCCTGGTCAGTGGCGGCGGCCGCCCCGCCGGCCTGGAGCGCGGCCATTTCCTGCAGCCCACCGTGTTTGCCGATGTGCCGACCGACAGCCTCATCTGGCGCGAGGAGGTGTTCGGCCCGGTGGTCTGCGTGAATCCCTTCGACAGCGAAGCGGAAGCGATCGCGCTGGCCAACGACAGCCGCTACGGCCTGGCCGGCGCGGTGATGTCGGCCGACGCGGCGCGCTGCGAGCGCGTGGCCCGCGCCCTGCGTGCGGGCGTGGTGTGGATCAACTGCTCCCAGCCCACCTTCACCCAGCTGCCCTGGGGCGGCATGAAGGCCTCTGGCATCGGCCGCGAGCTGGGCCGGTCGGGCTACGAAGCCTTCCTGGAGCTTAAGCAGATCACCCGCTTTGATGAGCGCGAAGACTGGAACTGGTACCCGGCCGACACCGTGCCGAAGGCGCCAGCAACCGAACCATCCACGACTTGACTGGAGACTTAGAAATGGCTGATCCGATTTCCAAGCGTCGATTCCATGCGGCCCTGTTGGCCGCGGCCTGCCTGGCCCTGGCGGGCCCCAATAACGCCATCGCGGCCGACGCCAGCCAACTCGGCGGCAAGCTGACCCCGCTGGGCGGCGACGCGGCCGCCAGCAAGGATGGCCGCATCCCGGCCTGGACGAATGAGGCGCAGGCCAGCGAGGGCTGGGCCTACGGCAAGCTGCGCAAGGATTTCTGGAAGTACAAGGCCGACAAGCCGCTGCACTCGATCACTGCCGCCAATGCCGCCGAGCATGCCGAGCAGCTGAGCCCCGGCCAGCTGGCCCTGCTGAAGCAGAACCCCGGCTTCCAGATGGACGTCTACCCGACGCGGCGCAGCTGCGGCGCGCCGGACTTCGTGGCCGAGAACACCAGGAAGAACGTCAGCGCCGCCAAGATGGGCGAGGACGGCTGGAGCCTCAAGTCGGCAGCGGTGCCGGGCATTCCCTTCCCGCTGCCCAGCACCGGCGCGCAGGCCATGATGAATTTCAAGATGCGCTACCACGGGGTGGGCACGGACTTCCCCAACGGCTTCACCTTCGTCTCGCCGCGCCGCGGCAGCGAGGACTGGATCCAGGCCGGCTTCGAGCAGACCATGTTCTACCCCTGGGGCAAGAAGGGCTCGGCCAAGCTCTCTGACGTCGGCAATATCGAGTACTTCACCTACTTCAGCTACAAGTCGCCGGCGGCGCTGGCCGGTCAGGCGCTGGCGGCCAATGTCCTGCTGGACAACCCCAGCGGCGAGACCTTCTACTACTTCCCCGGCCAGCGCCGCGTGCGCCGCCTGCCGGCCTATGCCTACGACGCGCCGCAGATCGGTTTCGAGAACCAGTACCTGCTGGACGAGACCATCATGTTCACCGGCACGCTGGACCGTTTCGACTGGAAGCTGGTCGGCAAGAAGGAACTGCTGGTGCCCTACAACGCGCTGGGCGTTTACGACTTCAAGGCCAAGGTGTCGGACCTGGTGCAGAAGAACGCGCTGGCCGCGAGCGCGCGCCGCTACGAGCTGCACCGCGTCTGGGTGGTCGAGGCCAGCGTCAAGAAGGGCGCGCGCCATGTCTCGCCCAAGCGCACCTACTACCTCGACGAGGACAGCTGGAACGCCGTGCTGGCCGAGGACTACGACATGCAGGGCGCGCTCTGGAAGGTGCGCGAGGGCTACCTGATCCCGGTCTACGAGACCGGCAGCTGCGACGTGGCCGCCTTCAGCCAATACAACCTGCCCGAGGGCCGCTACATCTTCGACTTCAGCACCGTGGGTGCGGGCGTCGACGTCCGGTGGCTGACCGAACCGAGCGGCGAGCGCATGAAGGCGCCCTTCTACACCTCGGACAACCTGCGTGCCATCAGCGATCGCTGATCCGCCTCGACACCACTAGGAGAGCTTCGTGATCAACAAGCCCCAACTCGCGGCGCGCGCCGTCGCGGCCGCCACGGCCATCGTCTGCGCTGGCGCCAGCGCCGAAACCTTCAACACCGAGTTCGTCTCGGGCAGCTTCGATTCGACCCTCAGCGTCGGTACCGGCATACGTACCAATGCCCCGGATGGCGGCCGCGTCATCGAGGGCAACAGCGGCGGGCCGGCCGGCCGCCTGGCCTGGACCAGCGGCCTGGGCGACCAGGGCGACCTCAACTACGCCAAGGGCGATGCCTTCACCACCTACCTCAAGGGCTCGCACGAGCTGCTGCTCAAGTTCCCCGAGAGCGTCACCGCGATGGCGCGGGTGAGCTGGCTGCGCGACTTCTCGGCCACTCGCACCACCGGCTGGAGCAGTGCCACCACGCCGCCGGGCCTGGACGGCAACCTGGCCGATGACGCACGCCGCGACCTGCGCTTCAAGGCGCGCGTGCTGGACCTCTGGGTCAGCAAGAAGTTCGACTTTGAGGACCAGTCCGTGCGCGTGCGCGCCGGCAACCAGGTGATCAGCTGGGGCGAGAGCCTGTTCATCCCGGGCGGCATCAACGTCACCAACGCGGTCGACGTGATGCGCCTCTCGCAGCCCGGCACCCAGCTCAAGGAGGCCATCCTGCCCGCGCCCATCGTCAGCGCCGCCGCCGGCCTGGGCCATGGCCTGAACATCGAGGGCTATGTGCAGCTGGGCTGGAACGCCAACTACATGCCACCCACCGGCAGCTTCTGGTCCAGCTTCAACGGCCTGGGCGCCGGCCACGGCGCCTATGGCTATCCGGAAACCAAGGCGAAAAACAGCGGCCAATGGGGCGTCTCGCTGCGCTACCAGCCGCAGGGCACGCAGCTGAACCTGGGCGCCTACGCGATCAACTACCACGACAAGTCGCCGTCCTTCACCTTCAACGACCCGAACGGCGGCATGGGCTGGGTGTACGGCGAGAACCGCAAGCTCTACGGCCTCTCGGCCAACTTCCCGCTGGGCGACTGGGCCATCGGCGCCGAGTTCTCCTACCGCCCCAAGGACGCGGCCACCATCAACGCCGCCACCACCGGCTGCGCCTCGCAGAACGGCAACTGCTGGGTCGATACCTCGCGCATGCAGCTGGCGCTCACCGCGCTGTTCAGCCTGACGCCGGACTCGGCCCCCGGGCTGCTGAATCTGCTAGGCGCGCAGACCGGCACCTTGCTGGCCGAGGCGGTGGCGATACGCTTCCCGCGCCTGCAGCAGCAGTACGGCGATGACCTGATCTCGGCCGGCGGCTGGGGCTGGGGCCAGCAGACCTCGGCCAGCGGCACGCCGGTGGCGGTGGGCACGAAGAACTCGGCGGGCATCAACTTCGACTTCAGCTGGGTCTACGACGGCTCGTTGATCCCGGGCTGGCAGGTGGTGCCGGAGCTCTACTACTTCCGCGCGCTGAGCGGCCGCACGCCCAATGGCGCCGCCACCTTCATGAAGGGCGCGCATTCGGCCAACTTCATCGTCAGCTTCATCCAGAACCCGGCGCGCTGGCAGTTTGCCGTCAACTACGCCCGCTTCATGGGTGGCGAGACGGCGGTCGACCAGCCCTACCGCGACCGCAGCTTCATCGGCCTCAACGCCTCGCGCAACTTCTGAGGGGCATGACGGCGATGACGCAGCGTTTCCTGGATCGCCTAGAGGCCTTCTGCTTCGGGCGGCGCAAGCTGGTGATGGCGGCGCTGCTGCTGCTGACGCTGGTGATGGGCTATTTCGGCTCGCGGCTGCGCATGGAGGCCGGCTTCGAGAAGCACCTGCCCAGCAACCATCCCTATGTGGCGACCTTCCACGCCTACCGCAACGATGTGATGGGCGCGAACCGCCTCAACATCGTGGTGCGGGCGCGCCAGGGCACGATCTGGACCGCGGCGGCCTTGAGCCGGCTCTACCAGGTGACGCAGGCGGTGACCTTTCTGCCGAATGTCGAGCGGCTGGGTGTGCAGTCGCTGTGGACGCCCAACAGCTTCGTCAACGAGATCACCGAGGAGGGCTTCCGCGCCGATCCGCTCATCGACGGCAGCGTCACGCCCGAGAGCCTGGATGAGGCGAGCATCGCCAAGATCCGGGCGGCGGCGCTGCAGGGCGGCTTCGTCGGCACCCTGGTCTCGCGCGGGCAGGACAGCGCCATGATCAGCGCCGAGCTGATCGAGACCGGCGCCGACGGCCGCCAGCTCGACTACGTGGCCTACAACCGCATCCTCGAGCAGCAGCTGCGCCAGCGCTTCGAGGACCAGGATTTCGCGATCGAGATCATCGGCTTCGCCAAGCAGGTGGGCGAGATCGCCGACGCCGCCGGTTCGGTGCTGGCCTATTTCGGCCTGGCCCTGCTGCTCACCGCCGCGGCGGTCTACTGGTATTGCCGCTCGCTGTTGTTCACGCTGCTGCCCATCCTGTGCTCCTTCACCTCGCTGGTGTGGCAGTTCGGCGCGCTGCAGCTGCTGGGCTTCGGCCTGGACCCGCTGGCGGTGCTGGTGCCCTTTCTGGTGTTTGCGATCGGCGTCTCGCATGGCGTGCAGCAGATCAACTTCATCGTGCGCGAGGTCTCGCTGGGCCGGAGCTGCGAGGCCGCCTGCCGCGCCAGCCTCACGGGCCTGCTGATCCCGGGCACGCTGGCGCTGGCGACCGCCTTTGTCTCCTTCATCACGCTCTTGCTGATCCCGATCCCGATGGTGCGCGAGCTGGCGATCGCGGCCTCGCTGGGCGTGGCCTTCAAGATCGTCACCAACCTGCTGATGCTGCCGGTGGCGGCCTCCTTCTTCCGCGTCGAGCGCAGCTATGCCGATGCCGCGATGGCGCTGCGCGAGGCGCGCGCCGATTGGCTGCGCCTGCTGGCCCGCATCGCCAGGCCGCGCCATGCCGCGGTCTGCCTGGGCCTGGTCGCCGTGCTGTTCGGGCTGGCGGTGTGGCAAAGCCATGGCCGCGTGGTCGGCACGGTGGAGCCGGGCGCACCCGAGCTGCGCCCGGATGCGCGCTTCAACCGCGACGCCGTGTCGATCGCCGCCAACTACGACACCGGCCTGGACTGGCTGACCGTGATCTTCGAGGCCAGCGCGGCCCCTGGCGCTCTCGCCACCCAGGACGGCATCGGCTTCTGCGGCAACGTCAACATCGGCCTGTTCCAGGACCGCTTCGTCTGGGCCATGCAGCCGGTGCCCGGCGTGCTGTCCGTCAGCGCCTTCTCCGACCAGATGAAGCAGTACAACCTCGGCTACAACGAGGGCAACCCGAAGATGGAAGCGGTGCCCCTGGACGCCGCCAACTTCGCGGCCCTGGCCACCGAGATCGCCCGCACCCGCGGCACCATGCGCAAGGACTGCAGCATGACCGCCGTGCACCTCTACCTGACCGACCACAAGGCGGTCACCATCCAGCGCGTCATCGAGGCCGTCAAGGCCTTCGCCGCCGGCCATGCCGAGGCGGGCGTGCAGATCCGCCTGGCCTCGGGCAATGCCGGCGTGCTGGCGGCGGTGAACGAGACGCTGGAGGCCAGCGAGCTGCCGATGATGCTGTACGTCTATGCCGCCATCGTGCTGCTGGTGTTCGCGACCTACCGCGACTTCCGGGCCGTGCTGGCCTGCTGCCTGCCGCTCACCATCGGCACCTTCATCGGCTACTGGTTCATGAAGGAACTGCAGATCGGCCTCACCGTGGCCACCCTGCCGGTGATGGTGCTGGCGGTGGGTATCGGCGTCGACTACGCCTTCTACATCTACAACCGCCTGCAGCTGCATCTGGCCAGGGGCCAGTCCATCGTGCAGGCGCTCGAGCAGGCGATCCTGGAGGTCGGCACGGCCACCATCTTCACCGCCATCACGCTGGCCCTGGGCGTGGCCACCTGGTCGTTCTCGGCGCTCAAGTTCCAGGCCGATATGGGCAAGCTGCTGGCCTTCATGTTTATGGTGAATATGGTGATGGCGATGACGGCGCTGCCCGCCTTCGCGGTATGGCTGGAGCGCCTGCTGCCGCGCCGCCGGCCCGCCCGCGTGCCCGGCCTGATGCTGCATTGACGAGGCCAGCCACCATGATGAAGACACTCTGCAAACGCGCCGCCACCCTGCTACTGGGCCTGGCCCTGGCGGTCGATGGCCGTGCCGTGACCCTGCAGCCGGCCGAGCGCGTGGCACATGCGAGCCAGGCGCCCATGCTGGCGGCCGCCTGGGCGGGCGCGCAGAAAAAGCGTGCGGTGGCGGTCGGTGCGCATGGCGTGGTGCTGCTGTCGGACGACCACGGCGCCAGCTGGCGCCAGGCCCGCACCGTGCCGGTGGACGTGACGCTCACCGGCGTTGCCTTCGCCAACGAGCGCGAGGGCTGGGCGGTGGGCCATGCCGGCGTGGTGCTGCACAGCGCCGATGGCGGCGACAGCTGGACGCTGCAGCGCAGCGCGCCGCAGGAAGACCGGCCGCTGTTCGCCGTGCACTTCTTCGACCGCGAGCATGGCGTGGCCGTGGGCCTGTGGTCGCTAGTGCTGCTGACCCGCGATGGCGGCCGCCATTGGCAGGCACAGGAGCTGCCCGCACCGCCCGGTGCCAAGCGCGCCGACCTGAATCTCTACGGCCTGTTCGCGGGCCCCGACGGCACGCTCTATGCCGCGGCCGAGAAGGGCTATCTGCTGCATTCGGCCGATGGCGGCCAGCAGTGGAGCTATCTCGCCACCGGCTACCGCGGCTCCTTCTGGGCCGGCGCCGCGCTGGCGGATGGCGTGCTGCTGGCGGGCGGCCTGCGCGGCGCGCTCTACCGCAGCGCCGATGCGGGCCGCAGCTGGGGCCGCATCGAGGCCGGCACCAACACATCGATTGCGGGCCTCGTCAGGCTGGGCGAGCGCGGCGCGCTGGCCGTCAGCCAGGACGGCCAGCTGCTGCGCAGCGACGACGCCGGCGCCAGCTTCCATCCTCAGGCCCAGCCGCAGCGCCCGCGCCTGGCCGCGCTGCTCGCGGATGACGCGAACCGCGCGCCGCTGCTGTTCTCGAACCAGGGCCCCCTGCCCATCGACTCGCACTGAGTCACCCGACCCGAACTCTCTTCATCCATCCATGCCCATCCCATCCGAATCCAACGAGCTCTGCTACCTGAGCGCCAGCGCGGCGCTGCAACTGTTCCGCCAGCGCGAGCTCTCGCCGGTCGAGCTGCTGAACGCCCAGCTGGCGCAGGCGGAAAAGCTGGAGCCGCAGCTGAATGCCTTCAGCGCCCAGCGCCTGGAGCTGGCCATGCAGGCGGCACGCGAGGCCGAGCAGCGCTATGCCCGAGGCGGTGCCCCGCTGCGCGCGCTGGAAGGCATTCCGGTGGCGCTGAAGAACGAGCACACCCTGTGCGGCTGGGTCACCACCAAGGGCTCCTGGCTGCAGGGCAACCAGCCCGACACCGTCAACGCGCCGATCACCCAGCGCCTGCTCGATGCCGGCGCCGTCATCCATGCCCAGACCAATGTGCCGGAGTTCTACATGGCCGGCTTCACCCGCTCGGTGCGGCATGGCGTGACCCGCAATCCCTGGAACCTGGCGATGACCCCGGGCGGCTCCAGCGGCGGCAGCGGCGCGGCGCTGGCGGCCGGCATGACCACGCTGGCCTCGGGCTCGGACATCGGCGGTTCGATCCGCATCCCCGCCAGCTACTGCGGCGTGGTCGGGCTCAAGCCCAGCTATGGCCGGGTGCCGGTGACGCCGATCGGCTATGCCCTGCACACCATGAACCATATCGGCCCGATGGCGCGCACGGTGGCCGATTGCGCGCTGATGTTCAATGTGGTGAACGGCCCGCATCCGGCCGACCCCGCCACCGTCAGCCCCAAGCTGGAGGTGCCGCTGGCGTTCGCGCCCGTCAAGGGCCTGCGCATCGCGCTCTCCTACGACCTCAACTTCTACCGCGTGCACGAGGATGTGCGGCGCGCGCTCGAGCAGGTGGCCCAGGCCTTGCGCGAGCAGGGCGCGATCGTCGAGCCGGTGGCGCTGGACTGGGATGAGCGCGCCGCCGACGCCGTGCTGCAGCGCCTGGGCTACGAGACCGGGCGCGAGTTCGCCAGCCGCATCCTGCTGCAGGACGCGCCCACCAGCGACTACATCCGCCAGTTCGCCGCCGACGGCCTGAAGGTCAGCGGCGAGCAGTACCTGGCCACCAACGAGGTGATCGGGCGCATGTACGACTCGATGGCGCGCCTGATGGCCAGCCACGACGCGCTGATCTGCCCCACCATGGCCAGCATCGGCAGCTCGGCCGAGGGCGAGAGCGACAGCAGCGCGATCCTGCGCAGCGATGCCATGACCTATCCCTTCAATCTGCTGAGCCGGCATCCGGTGCTTAGCGTGCCCGCGGGTGTGGCCAGCAATGGCGTGCCGATCGGCGTGCAGGTGGTCGGCCGCACGCTCGACGAGGGCAGCGTGTTCCGCATCGGCGCGGCGATCGAGGCCGCCTGCTGGGCGGGCCGGCGCCCGGCACTCTGAGACGATCGCCATGCCTGCCCACCTTCATCAAACCCGAGAACTCACCCCATGAGCACCGATCAACAAGGCCAGCTCAAGCGCGCCCTGAGCTACCGCGACCTGGTCTTCTACGGCCTGGCCTATACCGCGCCGGTCACGCCGCTGACCATGGCCGGCTTTGTCTGGGAGGAGTCGCATGGCCTGATCGCGCTGGCCTTCCTGCTGGGCGCGCTGTGCGTCTACTTCACCGCCAGCAGCTATGCGGTGATGACGCGCGAGCTGCCCAGCGCCGGTTCCGTCTACGGTTTCGCCAGCCACACCATGGGGCCCTTCGCGGGCTTTCTAGCCGGCTGGATGATCCTGCTCGACTACCTGCTGGTGCCGGCCTTCATCTATGCCATGTGTGCGGTCGGCCTGGAGACGCTGATGCCGGGCGTCGGCCGTGCCGGCTGGGTGCTGATCTCGGTCGGGGTCACCGTCGTCGTCAACTGGTATGGCATCACGGTCACCTCGCGGGTCAGCATGCTGTCGGTGTTGCTGCAACTGCTGCTGGTCGGCGGCGTGACCTTGCTGGGCCTGTGGGCCTTGCAGGGCGGCCGGGGCAGCGGGGCCTTGAGCCTGGCGCCGCTGCTGCCGGCGGGACCATGGGACGGCAGCGCCGTGCTGGCCGCCACCTCGATCTGCGTGATGAGCTATCTGGGCTTCGACGCGGTGTCGACGCTGGCCGAGGAGGTCAGGGATGGCGAAACGCGCCTGGTCGGCCGGGCCATCCTGACGAACCTGGCCATCACCGGCAGCCTGTGCGTGGGGGTGTCCTGGGTGATGGGCAATCTGCTGGCCGGCTTCACGGTGCACGACCCGGCCCTGGTGATCTACGAGCTGCTGGACCAGCTGGCCGGCCCGGGGGCCGGGGTCGCGCTGGCCTGGTTCCTGACCATCGTGGTGGGCGTGCCCAATGTGCTGCCGATGCAGGTGGGCGTGGCCCGCGTGCTGTTCGCGATGGGGCGCGACCGCACCCTGCCGGCGGTGCTGGCCAAGGTGAACCGCCGCCATGGCAACCCCTGGGTGGCGATGGTCGTCTCGACCGCGGTGTCGCTGGGCATCGCGCTGGCGATGCGCAACCGCATCAGCGAGCTCGCCATCTTCATCAGCGTCGGCGCGCTGACCGGTTTCATGGCCGTGCATCTGTCGGTGCTGGTCCGTTTCGGTCGCCGGGCCGGCCGCCGCTGGTGGAGCCACCTGCTGGCACCGCTGATGGGCATCGCCGTGATCCTGACGATCCTGAGCCATCTCAGCGCCATGGCGCTGGCCGTCGGCGGCGGCTGGCTGCTGGCCGGCCTGGCCTATCGACTGCTGTCCCGGGGCGGGCCGTCCGGGATGCCCGCAGAACCTCCCTCCCAGCCCGCGCACAAAAACATTTAGGAGACAGACAAGATGGCTCGCACTCCCCTGATGAAGGTCCTGGCCGGCGTGATGGACGTGGCACGCTTGCGCAACGAACATGAACACCTGTCCAACGACGCCGCGCTGGCCCTGCTGCGCGAACGCCGCAAGCTGCTGCAGGCGGCGGGTTCGGCCGCTGCGCTGGGTTCGACGCCGCTGCTGGCGGCCGCCGCCAAGCCGCGCGGGAAGGCCGGTACCAACACCCGTACGGTGATCGTGGGCGCGGGCCTGGCCGGCCTGGCCTGTGCCTATGAGCTGAAGAAGGCCGGCGTCATCGCCACCGTCTACGAGGCCTCCGAGCGCCTGGGCGGCCGCTGCTGGTCCAACACCACGGCCTTCCCGGGCCAGGTGGCCGAGAACGGCGGCGAGCTGATCGACACCGGCCACCGCGAGCTGCGCGAGCTGGCGCGCGAACTCGATCTGGTGCTGGACGACCTGGCCGCCTACGACAGCGCGGCGGGCGGCCAGATCACCTTCTGGATCGCCGGCGCCCGCTATACCTGGGACGAGCAGGTGAACGACTTTGCCGCGGTGCAGGCGCAGTTCGACGCCGACAACCGCGCCGCGCCCTGGCCGCAGACCTATGACAACTACACGCAGCGCGGCTGGGAGCTGGACCACCTGTCGGTGACCGACTACATCGCCCGCACCATCCCCGGCGGCCTGAACTCGCGCCTCGGCCAGCTGCTCAAGCTGCTGATGGATGCCTCGGCCGGCGTGGCCGCCAGCGAGGCCAGCGCGCTGGATCTGGTGGGCTTCTTCGCGCCGCGCGGTTCGGACGAGCGTTATCACATCCGCGGCGGCAATGACCAGCTCGTCAAGGGCATGGCCCAGCGCCTGGATGCCGGCCAGATCATCAGGAGCCATGCGCTGACGAAGCTGGTGCGCAACGCCGACCAGAGCTACACGCTGAGTTTCAGCTGCGCCGGCCAGAGCGTCGAGGTGCAGGCCGACCATGTGGTGCTGGCGCTGCCCTTCTCGGTGCTGCAGAGCTCGGTGGACTATGCCCGCGCCGGCTTCGACAGCATGAAGCTCGCGACCATCCAGAACTTCCGCATGGGCATGCACACCAAGTTCCAGTTGCAGTTCAAGCGCCGCCTCTGGCGCGAGCAGGGCTACAACGGCCTGACCGACAACGATACGGGTGGCTACCAGATCAGCTGGGAGGTCACGCGGGCCCAGCCGGGCACCGAGGGCATCCTGACCAGCTTCACCGGCGACCGCGCCGCGCTGGCGATGAACGACCGCCCCATCAACCAGAAGGCCGCCGACATGCTGGACAGCCTGGAACTCGTATTCCCCGGCATCAAGCCGCTCTGGAACGGCCGCGCGCTCCTGAACTACTGGCCCGGCAATGCCTGGAGCAGGGGTGCTTACACGGCCCATCCGGTGGGCAGCTACACCGCCTATTACGGCTACCAGGGCGTGCGGCAACAGAACTGCCATTTCGCCGGCGAGCATGCCTCGCTGCTGCACTCGGGCTTCCTGAATGGTGCGGTCGAGTCCGGCCAGCGCTGCGCCCGCGAGGTGCTGATGGACCTGCGCGGAGCCTGATGAGCCATGCATAGCACCCGATTCGACCCGCAGGAACCCCAGCTCTTCCTCGATGGCGGCTATCTGCCGCCGCTCGCTGAAGCGCACAAGGCCTCCATCAACCCGGCCACGCTGGCGCCGGTCGGGCGTTATCCGATCTGCGCCGAGGCCGATGTGGCGCGCGCCGTGGCCAGCGCCCATTTGGCGCAGCGGCTGTGGAAGCGCACCGACACGCAAACCCGCGCAGGCCTGCTGCATGGCGTGGCGCAGGCGATCGAGCAATCACCGCTGCGCGACGAGCTCGCCCAGCTGCTGTGCCGCGAGATGGGCAAGCCCTATCCGGATGCGGTGGGCGAGCTCTCGATCTGCGCCTCGGTGTTCCGCTACTACGCCGAGCTGGCGCGCGACGACGGCGGCAAGGTGGCCGGCAGCAACCAGGCCGGCTCCTTCCAGTACATGCGCTACGAGCCCTATGGCGTCTCGGTGCACATCCTGCCCTTCAACTACCCCATCCTGCTGCTGTGCTGGACCGTGGCGGCCTCGCTGGCGGCCGGCAATGCCTGCATCGTCAAGCCGGCCGAGGCCACCTCGCTGTGCACGCTGCAGTTCATGCAGCACTTTGCCGGCCTGCCGGCGGGGCTGTTGGCCTGCCTGCCCGGCGATGCGCAGACGGCCCAGCTGCTGATCCAGCACCCCGGCACCCATGCGGTGGCCTTCACCGGCAGCGTGGCGGCGGCGCGCGCGGTGGGCGTGGCCTGCGCCGATCGCATGAAGCCCTGCGTGCTGGAGGCGGGCGGCAGCGATCCGATGATCATCTCGCGCCACGCCCCGATCGAGATCGCGGCGGCCGGCTGCGTCAACTCGGCCTTCCTGCTGACCGGGCAGGTGTGCACCTCGTCGGAGCGTTTCTTCGTGGTGGACGAGGTGCACGACGCCTTCGTCGCCGAGTTCGCGCGCCGCACCCGGCAGCTGCGCGTGGGCGATGGCATGGGCATGGCCGAGATCGGCCCGCTGGTGAGCCGTGCCGCGCGCGACAAGGTGGCACGCCTGGTGGCCGAGGCCGTGGCCCAGGGCGCCACCCTGGTCTGCGGCGGCCGCGTGCCGCCGCATTGCGAGCAGGCGGGCTGGTTCTACGAGCCCACCATACTCACCGGCGTCACGCCGCAGATGGGCATCATGCGCGAGGAATGCTTCGGCCCGGTGGCGGCGATCTGCCGCGTGGCCGATTTCGACGCGGCGCTGCGCCTGGCCAACGACACCGAGTTCGGCCTCGGCGCCTCGGTCTACACCACCGACCTGGCCGAGGCCATGGAGGCGGCTGAGGCCTTGGAGTCCGGCATGGTGTGGGTCAACAACCCCTTGATCGACAACGACGCGCTGCCCTTCTCGGGCGCCAAGATGTCCGGCCTCGGCTGCGAACTCGGCCGCTTCGGCCTCGACGCCTTCCGCCGCACCAAGATGGTCGTCCTCGACCACCAGCCGCGCATGCATGCATGGTGGTTGCCGCGCCCGGACTCGGCCTTCTATCCCGGCGCGACGGGCCCATGAAGTCGCTGATGCATTTGGCGCCTTGCCCGGTTCGCGCGCGCCGCGGCCCAGGCCGGCAGGCACTCGGCCCCAGAGGCGGAGGCCTTCACTGCGTTCAGGCTCCCCTCGCTGCTCGTCAAACCGGGACTCGCGCAGAACTCGCCCTCGCACCCCTGCGGGCCGTTGTCCGCCTGCGGCGGCCAACTGTGCTCGGTGCTCAGACAAGCTGCGCTCGACGCATCGCCCGGAGCGATGCGCAACCCGGTTTGGCTGCGCGGCTCGGCACCGCCAATGGGGCCTCGCACCTGCCGGCCTGGGCCGCTCGAAGCACGCTCGGAGCACGAGGGTGCGCACAAGCAGCGGTGTTGGCAAAGCCCTGGGTGGGTGGTTGCGGCGGCCCTTTTGCGCTGCCGAGGAGCACAGGACCTTGTGGCCGCGCGCGACCTCGCGCGCTTCAAGCACTGGATTGGCGCACTTTGTTTGAACGGAGCGAGCCGCAGGTGAGCGCAGAGAGTTGTGCGCCAGGCCGCAAGGGCCGAGCACCGCAGGGGAGCCCGAGCTGAGCGAGGGCCTGCGCATCCGGGCCGCAGCGGCCACCCGCCCAGGGCTTTGCCATCAGCCCGGCCCGGGTAGTTCTGAGATGCCGACTCGTGGGTTGAGAGTTCCGGCCCCACATCGGCGAAGAAACGAGCACTTCAACGAACGAGCAAACGATGAACGACAACACCTACCTTTCCGCCAGCGAGCTGCTGACGCGCTTCCGTGCCGGCAGCCTGGACCCGGCCGACTACCTCGAGACCCTGCTGGCCACGGCCAAGCGCCAGCAGGCCACGGTGAACTGCGCGGCCGGCATCTTTGCCGATGAGGCGCGCGAGCGGGCGCGCGAGTCGGGGCGGCGCTGGCGCGAGGGCAGGGCGCGTGCGCTCGAGGGCGTGCCGGTCATCATCAAGGAGGAGACGGCGGTGAAGGGCTGGCCGCGGCCGCTGGCCTCGCTGGTCTTCAAGGACAAGGTCGCGGCCGAGAACCACCCCATCGTCGACAAGCTGCTGGAGGCGGGCGCGATTCCCTACTTCCAGGCCACCAACCCCGAGTTCTGCGTGCTGGGCCATACCTGGAGCAAGCTCTACGGCGTGACCGGCAACCCCTGGTCGCTGGCGCATTCCTGCGGCGGCAGCAGCGGCGGCTCGGGCGCGGCGCTGGCCGCCGGCGTGGCGCCGCTGGCCACCGGCAGCGATATGGCGGGCTCGATCCGTATCCCCTCCTCGCTGTGCGGCGTGTACGGCTACAAGCCGCCCTTCGGCCGCCTGGCCTGCACGCCCACCGACGAGTACTTCGCCCAGGCGGTGGAGGGGCCGATGGCGCGCAGCTTCGACGATCTGGTGCTGATGCAGAACGTGCTGGCCGGCCCGCACCCCAACTCCTACACGACCCTGCCGTTCACGCCGCTGCCTACCGAGTACGGCGATCTGCAGGGCATGCGCATCGCCTACAGCCCGGCCCTGGGCCATGCGGCGCTGGCCCCGGACGTGCAGCGCAACCTGCTGCGCGCGCTGGAGGGCCTGCGCGGCCGCGGTGCGGTGGTCGAGGAGGTCGACATCCGTTGGGACCTGGAGCAGATCAACAAGGTGCTGCTGGACGGCCTGCGCGCGATCTTCGTCGATGAGTTCATGAACGACATCCCGGATGCGGATGCCGACAAACTCTGCAGTTATGTCCGGCATCTGCGCGACCAGGCCAAGGATGCGCCCGTCTCCATCATGCCCAGCGCCCTGCTGGCCCAGCAGCTGCACCGCGAGATGCAGGCCAAGGTCTGGGGCCGGGGCTATGCCGCCTTCATCTGCGCCACCCTGGTGAGCACCCAGCTGCCGGCCGACCAGGACCCGGTGGCGCAGGCGATGCTGGAGCTCGATGGCCAGCCGGTCGAGGCCTATCTGGGCTGGTGCCTGACCCCGGCCTTCAACCTGCTCAACCGCTACCCGGTGCTGGCGGCGCCGACCGGCCTGTCGGATATCGGCGTGCCCACCGGCATGCAGATCGTCGCCAACGCCTATGACGACGAGACGGTGTTCCGCGTCGCCGCCAACCATGCGCGCGCCGGCAGCTCGCGCCTGTTCGTCGATCAGTTCCCGCCGGCCTGCTGAGCCTCAGGGCTGCTTGGCGAGGGCGGCCGCGCGCGCCCGCTCGTTCATCAGCATCAGGTTGGTGGCGAGGGCGTACTGGCAGACGCGGTGGTGCTCGTCGTAGAGCGCCGCGTTGGCGGGGTCGCGCAGGATGGCCTCGATCAGCAGGTAATGGTCCAGGATGGTGAGCGCGCGCGCCATCGTCATGCACTGCGCGGCGTCCACATGGGGCACCAGGCTGGCGATGGCGTCGGCCAGCAGGCCGTTGACCTGCACGTCGATCTCGTCCTCCAGCGCCTGCAGCTCGGGCACCGAGGAGAGCACCGAGATCAGGCCGCTCACGCCGGGCACCTGCTGGTAATGCGGCTTGACCGCCTCGAACACCATGGTGAGGTAGCGCACCAGATCCTGGCAGCCGGTCTTGGCCGGATGCACCGCGGCGATCGCGTCCTTGATCTGTTCCAGCCAGCGGCTGGCCAGGGCATGGACCACCGCTTCCTTGTTGGGGAAGTACTCGTAGAGCCCGCCCACCGAGAGCCCGGCCGCGGTGGCGATGCGCTTGGTGGTGAGCTTGGCGAGGCCGCCGCGCTCGATCTCCTGGCCGGCCGCCTGCAGGATCACCTCGATGGTCTTGACGCCGCGCTCCTGTTGCGGAACGCGGCGCGTGCCGGCGGGTTTGAGGGCGCTCTTTGACGACATATGTGGCGCGGATTCTGCCATGTGCAGACCGCTTGAAAGGAAGCTGAAAGATCATGGATGAAAGACCAAGCACCACACTCAGCAGGGAACTGCTGGAACGCGAACCCTATGTGCGCTTTGCCGTCACCGACATCGACGGCGTGTGCCGCGGCAAGCACCTCAGCGGCGAGAAGATCGCCAGCATGCTGGAGACGGGCGGCAGCATCGCCAGCGCGCTGTTCGGCTGGGACATCCAGGACCGGCTCTACGAGCAGGTCTCGTTCACCGGCTTCCACACCGGCTTCCCCGACATCGGCCTCAGGCTCGACGCCAGCACCGCGCGCCGGCTGCCCTGGGACGAGGGGCGCTGGCTGATCCTCGGCGAGCATGTGAAGCCCGATGGCACGCCGCTGCCCATCTGCCCACGCCAGCTGCTCAGGAAGGTGCTGGCCAAGGCGGCAGGCATGGGCTTCACGGCGCAGATCGGCGTCGAGTTTGAGTGGTTTTTGCTGGCCGAGAGCGAGGTCTCGGTGCGCGCCAAGGGCTACCGCGGCTTGCAGACGGCCACCCAGGGCCTGACGAACTACTCGCCCCTGCGCATCGATGCCCAGCATGCCTTCGTGCGCGATCTGTTCACCCAGCTGAACGCCATCGACGTGCCGCTGGAGGCCCTGCACACCGAGGCCGGCCCCGGCAATTTCGAGGCCGCGATCCGCTACACCGAGGCGCTGCGCGCGGCCGACCGCGCGGTGCTGTTCAAGCAGGCGGTGCGCGAGATCGGGCGCCGCCACGGCCTCCTGAGCACCTTCATGGCCAAGTACTCGACGGCTTATGCCGGCTGCGGCCAGCATCTGCACCAGAGCCTGTGGCGTGATGGGCGCAACTGCTTCCACGATGCGCGCGGCGCCCACCAGATGAGCGACACGCTGCGCCACTTCATGGCCGGCCAGCTGCACGCGCTGCCGCAGCTGCTGCCCATGTACGCCCCCTTCGTGAACAGCTACAAGCGCCTGGTGGACCGCAACCTCGCGCCGGTGCGGCCGAACTGGGCGGTCGACAACCGCAATGCCTCGCTGCGCGTGATCCCCGGCAGTGCGGCATCGATGCGGCTGGAGACGCGCAGCGCCGGCGCCGATGCGAATCCCTATCTGGCCATCGCCGCCGCGCTGGCCTCGGGCCTCTACGGCATCGAGCACCGGCTGGCGCTGCCGCCGGCCGGCGACACGCCATCGCTGCCGCGCCTGCCGTCCACCCTGGCCGAGGCCACCGCGGCGATGGCGCGCTCCGAACTGGCGCGCGAGCTGCTGGGCGAGGAGTTCGTGCGCCATTTCGTCGAGACGCGCGCCTGGGAGGTGGCGCGCTTCGATGAGGCGGTGACGGACTGGGAACTCGAGCGCTATCTCGAGCTGGTCTGAGGGCGGACGCATGGACGACAGCATCCGCTCCTACTACAACGCCACCCGTAACAGCGCGCAGCGCTATCCGCGCCTGGAGGGCGAGCAGCGCGTCGACGTGGCCGTGATCGGCGGCGGCTTCACCGGCCTGGCCAGCGCCCTGGAGCTGGCCGAGCGCGGCGTCAGGGTGGCGCTGGTGGAGGCGCAGCGCATCGGCTGGGGCCAGTCGGGCCGCAACGGCGGCCAGGTGACGGGCAGCCTCTCGGGCGACGCCGCGATGCGCCGCCAGCTGGCGCGCCAGATCGGCGCCGAGGCCGCCGACGACTTCATCTGGATGCTGCGCTGGCGCGGGCACGACATCATCCGCCGCCGCATCGAGCGCTATGGCATCGCCTGCGACCTCAAGCTGGGCCATCTGCACGCCGCCTACAGCGCCGGCCATATGCGCGACATGCGCCAGGCCCATGCGGAGATGGTCGAGCGCGGCCTGGGCGCCGATGTCGAGCTGGTCGAGGCCAAGGAGATGGGGCGTTATCTCGACACACCGCTCTACCACGGCGGCATCGTCAACCGCCGCAATATGCACCTGCATCCGCTCAATCTCTGCCTGGGCGAGGCGCGCGCGCTGGCGGGCCTGGGCGGGCTGCTGTTCGAGGACTCACCGGTGCTGGAGATCGAGCACGGGCCCACGCCGTCGATACGCACGCCGCAGGGGCGCGTGGTGGCCGACCAGGTGCTGCTGGCGGGCGATGTCTACCACCGGCTGGAGCCGCGCAAGCTGGGCGGCATGATCTTCCCCGCGGCCGGCGGCATCGTCGCAACCGAGCCGCTGGGTGCGCTGGCGCGCCAGCTCAACCCGCTGGACCTGGCCGTCTACGACAGCCGCTTCGTGCTGGACTATTACCGCATGACGGCCGATGGCCGGCTGCTGTTCGGCGGCGGCGCCAACTACTCGGGCGCGGCCTCGCGCGACATCGCCGCCGAGCTGCGGCCCGCCATCGAGCGCACCTTCCCGCAGCTGCGCGGCGTGGGCATTGCCTTCCAATGGCATTGCCATATGGGCATCGTCATCAACCGCATCCCCCAGCTCGGCAAGCTCTCGCCCCGGGTCTGGTACGCGCAGGGCTATTCCGGCCATGGGCTGGCCACCTCGCACATCGTCGGCGAGGTGATGGCGGCCGCCTTGCTGGGCAGCCCGCGCGGCTTCGAGCTGTTCCAGCGCTTTCGCCACCGGCGCGTGCCGGTGGGCGACTGGCTGGGCCAGCGCATGCTGGCCCTGGGCATGTGGTACTACCTGCAGCTGGAGCGCTGGCGCTGAGGGCGCGCGGCGCCCGCCTACATCTCCTTGAACATCGGCAGGTAGCTGCGGCTCACCGGCAGACGTTCGCTGCGGCCCTTGAGCTCGATCTCGCCGGTCTCGTTGTCGCCGCGGGTGAGGCGCCGGATCGAGCGCAGATTCACCACCACCGAGCGGTGCACCTGGCTGAAGTGCGCGGGGTCGAGCTGCGCCAGCAGGTCCTTCAGCGGCATGCGTATCAGCGCCTCGGCGGCCTGGCCCTCGTCGCGGTAGGCCACCAGGGTGTACTTGGTGTCACTCTTGAGATAGTCGATATCGTCCACCGGAATCATGCGCAGTGAGGCGCCCACCGAGGCGCGCACCCAGCGCAGCGGCTCGGGCTGATTCAGCTTGAGCCGCTGCGCCAGTTGCACAAGCAAGGCCTCGCTGTGCACCGCCGGTTGGGCCTGTGAGAGGCGCGCCTTCAGGCGCTCCACCGTCTCGCCCAGGCGCGCCGCCGCGACCGGCTTGACCAGATAGTCCAGCACGCCCTGCTCGAAGGCTTCCAGCGCGTATTGATCGAAAGCGGTGACAAACACCAGATGGGCGCGTTTGCCTATATGGCGCGCCACCTCCACCCCGCTCAGGCCCGGCATGTGCACGTCCAGAAAGCAGATCGTCGGCTGGTGTTGTTCGAACAGTTCGATGGCCTGGCGGCCGTTGCGCGCCTGGGCCACGATCTGCAGTTCGGGCCAGGCGGCGGCAAGGCGTGCTTCGAGAATCTCGCGCAGCAGGGGCTCATCGTCGGCGATCAGGGCGGTGGCCTGCATCATTCAGATTCCTTACGGGCGAACTCTATCCTTGCTTGCACGCCATGCGGCGCCACCTCGCTCAAGTCCAGGCTGGCGCTGCCGCCATAGGCCCAGAGCAGGCGTTCGCGCAGCGCCGCCAGGCCGGTGCCCAGGCCGCCGCCCGTGGCCTGCAGCCCCACGCCGGTGTCCACCACGCGCAGGCGGCAGCGCCCGCCCTCCAGCAGCTCGGCATGCACGTCGATGCGGCCGCCTTCCTCGCTCGGGTCGATGCCATGCTGCACCGCATTTTCCACCAGCGTCAGCAGGGTCATGGGTGGGCAGGGCAGCAGATGCACGCCGGCACCGATATGCAGGGCAAAGGCCAGGCGGTCGGGCATGCGCATCTGCATCAGCTCCAGATAGGCGCGCACCAGCTCCAGCTCCTGGCCCAGGGTGTTGGCCGAGCCATCCAGGCGCGGCACGGCGGCGCGCAGGTAATCCGTCAGGCTTTGCAGCAGCCGGGGCGCGCGCGGCGAGCCGGCCTCCACCAGGGCCTGCACATTGGCCAGGGTGTTGAACAGGAAATGCGGCTGGGCCTGGGCGCTGAGCAAGCGCATGCGCGCGTCCAGCGCCTGGCGGGCCATCTCGCTGCGCTCCAGCTCGAAGTCGATGGCCTGCTTCTCCACCTTGGCCTCGCGCTGGCGCAGCAGGGCCGTCAGCGCCGTCCAGGGCGCCACCAGCATGCCCAGAAAGGTGAAGGTCATGAAGCCCTCCAGGCGCTTGGGCTCATGCCAGAACATCGGCGCGCCCGGCGCCGTGCTCAAGAGGTAGGCCATGAACATGGCGACGGGGACGGTCACGCCGACCGCCGCCACCTGCAGGGCCCAGCGCGCCAGCCAGCCGGGCAGCCGGCGCGGCCATTGCTCGAACAGGCCGAACACCAGCAGCAAGCTCAGGCCAACGCCGAAGATCCTTGTCACCAGCACCCACATACCTGCCTTCCAGCCAAAGCTGAAGAGCAGCACGAAGAGCGCGCAGATGATGGCGACGGTGCGCAGGCGGCGCCAGCCGAACAGGGCACGCCAGCCGGGCGGCGCGAGCCGCTCGCTGAAGCTGATGGAAGCAGGGGGGGTTGGCATCACGGCAGAATACCTTTGAGTGCGAGGACCGATGGTGGGCAGCTGCGGGTGCGTCGACTAACGCCAGCGCTCAGCGGTCTTGCGGAAGTAGTGATGCGCGATATGGCGCCAGGGCAGCACCAGCGGCGTCAGCACCACACCCATCAGGCAGGCAAAGGCGCTCTCTCGCACATTCGGCGTCATCGCCCCGGCCCGCCACAGCGGGTAGGCGCGCGGCAGGTGCAGGCGCCAGAGCGGGATTTGCTCGTTCGTCACGGTCTTTTCCTTCTCTCCACCATCAGCCCAGCTTGGCCAGGCTCTTGCGCGCGTCTTCGGCATTGGCCGGGTTCGCGCGCTTGTTGGCCAGGAAACGCTCGTAGGCCGCCTTGGCCTGCGCCTTGTCGCCCTTGGCGAGATAGGCATCGCCCAGGCGATGGTCGATGGGATAGTCCTCGGCGCCGCTCAGGATCCTGGCGCGCTCCAGTGAGCGAATCGCCTCGTCGGTCTGACCCTGTGCCGCGTGGACCCGGCCCATGCCGTAAAAGCCGCCGGCCTTGTTGGGCTGCTCGCGTTGCAGGCCCTCATACAGGCCGCGGGCCTTGGCCAGGTCCTTGCCGTCCTTCAGATAGTTCAGCGCCAGCAGCATGGTGGCCTCGCGCACCTCGTCCTGCAGGGCGGCGTCCTTGCCGGCTTTAATCGCCAGCAACTCGCTCTCCATCTCGCCCCAATTCTTGGCCTCGGCGGCGATGAAGACGCGGATGATGCGCGCGGTGTCGGGCTGGCTGCTGCGCACCGCGGCTTCCAGCTCGCGGGCCTTGGAGACGCTGCCGCCCATGATGCCGGGCACGGTCAGCAAAAGCCTGGCAAGCTGCACGCGGGCAGTGAAGCTGCTGGGCTCCAGCTCCAGCGTGCGGATCCAGACATCCTTCAGGCTGCCCACGCTGCGCATGGCCCGGGCCATGCCCATGCCCAGCATTTGCATGCTCAGGTTCTGAGCCGTCGCCAGATGGCAGACCGCCACCATGGGGTGCTGATCGGTACAGAGTTTGGCCTGCCTGGCGCCGGCCTCCAGCCGCTTGGGGTCGGCGGCGTCGGCAAAGGTCAGCGCCAGGGTCAGGGCTGCGCTGGCCTCGGCATCGGCCGCGTTGGTCTTCAGGCGGGCCTGCGCCAGCTGTTCGAGTTCGGCGTATTTGCCGCCCTCTTGCAGGGCTTGCAGCTGCGCGTCCTTGAAGATGACGGCAGCCTGGGCCGTGCCCAGCGAGATCAACAAGGCTGTGCTGGCCAGGGCCTTGGCAATGAAGGGAGTGGTCATGGTCGGCTGTGATGATTGAAGTGGGACAGGGCGATTGTTTGGATATGCCGGCGCGAGCGCAGCGGCGCTCGGACGGCCCACGCCCCGCGGGTTTCCGGGCACGCCCTGGCGGGACGAATGGTCCGGCGTTGCCGGTCGTGGCCGGGCGTCGTTCGTCCCGACGCCGGCGTCGCCGATCCGGCGGGTGCCTTGCCGGGCAGGCGATGCGGGCACATTAGCGGCACTGACTCCATCGCCTGCATCGCCATGAAAAGAACAGTTCTGCGTTTCCTCAAGCTTGGCTTGCTTGGCCTGCTTGCCTTGCTGACGCTGTTGGCCGGCTTGTTTGGCTACTTCGTCTACGCCCCCGAGCCCGCGCCGCCGCAACTCTCCGGCACGCTGCGCAAGGCGTCCATCGAGGTGGCCGGCCTGACGCGCAGCTACCGCGTCTACACACCCAAGGGCCTGCCCAAGGGTGCCCCCCTGGTGCTGGTGATGCATGGCTCGGGCGAAGGCCCGCAGCGCATACGCATGGGCACTGGCTATGGCTTTGAACGTCTGGCCGACGCGTATGGCTTTGCGGTCGCCTACCCCAAGGCCTATGCCTCCGATTGGAACGACTGCAGTGTGATTGGCGACAAAAAGGTGGACGGCGCCCGCGCCGACGATGCGGGCTTCCTGGCCGCCATGGTGGACAAGCTGGTGGCCGAGCATGGGCTCGATCCGGCGCGCGTGTTTGCCGCCGGCGTCTCCAATGGCGGCTCCATGGCCATGCGTCTGGCGCTGGAGCAGCCCGGCCGCTATCGGGCGGTGGCGGCGGTGGTGGCCAATGTGCCGGCGCCGCAGAACTTCCAATGCAAGCCCTCGGCCCAGAGCACCTCGGTGATGATCATGAATGGCACCCTGGATCCGCTGGTGCCCTATGCAGGCGGGGAGATCAGCCTGCTGGGCCTGTTTTACAAAGGCGGGCCGATCATTTCCTCGCACGCCTCGGCCCAGTATTTCGCCGATTGGAATCACCTGAGCGCTGCGCCCCAGACCAGCCGCATGGATGTGCCCGGGGGCTTCAGCGTCGAGCAGAACCGCTGGCGCAATGAGGGCAGGACCGAGGTCGAGCTGGTGACCATCCATGGCGGCGGCCATGGCCTGCCGCAAGCCTACGCGCAGCGGCCCCGGCTGCTGGGCCCCTCACCGATGGCGCCCGACGGGCCGGCCATGATCTGGGACTTCTTTGCGAGGCAGCCGCGCTGACAAGGCTTCAGCCTACAAACTGCAGATCCAGGTCGCCATGCGCATAGATCACCACGCCGGTGTCGGTCTCGGTGATCTGGTGGCCGCTGCCGGCGGGGGCGAGCTGGTAGTCGCCGGCCTGCAGCAGCAGATCGTCGAGGAAGAGCTCGCCCTCCAGCATCAGGCATTCCTCGTCGTGGCCATGGCGGTGCTGGGGCACCTGGGCGCCCGGCTGGGCGCGGTAGAGCAGGGCAGCCTGGCCGTCGCGTTGCCACAGCACGCGGCGCTGGATGCCGGGCGCGTAGTCGGGCCAGGCGGCGGCCTGGTCGTGCACGGTGCAGGGCTGGTCCCCCGGCCGTGCCGGCAGGGCGCTCTCGCGCAGGAAGAGCAGGGCGCCGGCCGCGCTGTGCAGCGCCAGGGCGGGCGTACCGGCGGGCTGGAGGTGGTAGTCACGCGGCGCCAGGTGGAGCCGCTCGCCCAGCGTCACCGCGCCGCTCAGCAGCAGCCATTCGCGGTGCAGATGGGCATGCGGCAGGGCCGGCAGGCGCGCGCCCGCGGCCAGCTCCAGCAGGCAGGCCCGCAGGGGCTCGCCGGGGCGCGCCGCATGCGCGGCATGCGCGGTGTCAGCACGGTAGAGGCTGCGCAGCTGCACGCCGGGCGCGACCGTCTGGGCGGGCAGGCGCAGGCGCCGCGCCGTCACCATGGGGCGGCTCGCGGCCTGCGACGCGGCCAGGCGGCCGAGCAGGCGGCCGCGCACGGCCGCCAGCGCCGGGTTATTGGCGCCGGGCTGCGCCGGCCAGCTGTTGGCCAGGGGCTCGCTGAGCAGCGCAGCGAATTCCTGCTCGGTGTGGCTGGCCGCTGCGGCCGGGCGGGTTTCGGGCTTGGGGGTGCTCATATGCTGCCTTCAGGAAGCCAATGCCGGCAGGCCGGTCTCGCCCAGGACCTGCCTGAGGGTGATGAGGGCGCGGCGTATCTGTGATTTGACGGTGCCCAGCGGCAGGCGCGTCTGCAGCGCAATCTCCTCATGGCTGAGGCCGCGGAAGAAGGCCAGCGACACCAGCTGGCGTGGCTGCGCACCCAGTTGCAGCAGGGCGCGGTGCAGGTCCGCATGGTGGCGCGCCAGCTCCAGCAGCTCGTCGCTGCCGGCGTTGCCGTCGTAGGCGTCGGTGGCCTGATCGTCCAGGCTGGCATGCTGGAAGCGCGCCTCGCGGCGCAGCGCGTCGATGGCGCGCGAGCGCGCGATGGCCAGCAGCCAGCTGATGGCGCAACCGCGCGTCGGGTCGAAGCGCGGCGCCTGGCGCCAGACCTGGAAGTAGCTGTCTTCCACCACCTCCTCGGCCAGCGCCTCGCGGCGCACGATGCGTTGCACCAGGCTGTAGAGGCGGGTGAAGGTGGCGTCGTAGAGGGCGGCCAGGGCCTGCTCGTCACGCGCCACCACGGCATCGATCCAGGCCGCCAGTTGCGCGTCGCTCACTCGCTGCAGCGCCGGGCCGGCGCTGTGGTCGGCATGCGGGTCGGCATGCTGGTCGGCATAGGGGCCGGCATAGGGGCCGGCGGGCGCGGCATCCGGCGCGTCGTCCGGCTCCTCGTGCTCGTCCAGCAGCGGCTCGGGCCAGCCGGGCTCGCCGGGGTCTGGAAGCTGCAGATGTGAGGCATTGTTCATGCTTGTCCTAGCGCAGCGCTTGGGCCGCCTCCGGAATCGCACCGCGCAAGAAGATGGTTGCGCCGGCGACGGTGCTGATGGTCGCATGCAGGGCACCCTGGTGGGCCAGATGGTAGCCGCCGGGGCCCAGTTCGATCTGCGTGCCGACCCTCAGCCAGCCCTCCAGCACCAGGCATTCCTCGTCGAGCGGATGGCGGTGCGGCGGCAGGCTGGCGCCCGGCGCCAGGCGCAGCAGATAGGAGAGCACGCCGCCCTGCTCGCGCAGCGGCCTGATGCTGACGCCCTCGCCAAAGGGCTGCCAGCCGGGCGCGTCGGCGGCAATGGTGAGGTGGCTGGCGTCGGCATCGGCGACGCGCTCCATCAGCTTGCGCCGTATCGCGCGCGCCTGGGCGGGGGTGGGGCTCTCCATGGCATGCTCTACGCGGCCGGCGGGCGCTTGGATGCAAACACCCCGACGGGCGCGAGGTCGGGGCCTGCATCCAAGGCCGCGCCGCCTTCGTAAGCAGGGTATGTCACGGCCGCCCAGTCACCATTTCGATCTCGTCAGCCATTGGCGCTTTGCCGCGCCGCGCGAGCAGGTCTGGTCGGCGCTCAGCCAGCCCGAGAGCTGGCCGCGCTGGTGGCCCTATGTGCGCGAGGTGCAGACCCTGCGCGCCGGCGACGGCCAGGGCCTGGGCAGCCTGCGCCGCTTCCGCTGGGCCACGCGCCTGCCCTACGAGATCCTGATCGAGGTCGAGGCGGTGGAGATCCTGACGCATGAGCGCATCCGCGGCCGCTCGCGTGGCCAACTGCAGGGCGAGGGCATCTGGCTCTTGCATGAAGAGGGCGGTTGTACCGACGTCACCTATGTCTGGCGGGTTCAGCTGGTCAAACCCTGGATGCGCTGGCTGGCGCCCCTGCTGGCGCCGCTGTTCCGCTGGAACCACCAGGGCGTGATGCGCGCGGGTGCGCGCGGCTTGAGTGAATTCCTGGCCGCGGGTGGCTGAGTGCTGCATCCGGCCGCTGCGCCGGTACGTAGACAGGGCTCCACACACCACTCTTTGGAGTGCCCCATGAGCAACCCTGTCGAGATCGTGCAAGCCGCCTATGCCGCCTTCGGGCGTGGCGACATCCCGGGCCTGTTGAACTACCTCAGCGATGACGTCGAATGGACCTTCGACGGCAGCAGCGGCGAGGCCTATCTGCGCACGGCGCGCGGCAAGGACGATGTGATGAAGTGGTTCGGCCAGGTGCTTGCGGTGGACGGCATCCAGGCCTTCGAGCCGCGCCAGTTCCTGGCCGGGCCCGACCATGTCACCGTGCTGGGCTGGGAGCGCACCCAGGCCTTGCCGAACGGCGGCGTGTTCGAGAGCAACTGGGTGCATGTCTGGCAGCTGCGCGATGGCAAGCTGGCGCGCTTTTTCGGCATGTTCGATACCGCCGCGGCCGCCAAGGCGCGCGCCTCAGTGCGCGTTTGAAGCCGCGCACTCGGCCCGCATGAAGGCCGCCAGCGCCTGGAAGCGCGGCTGCGCGGCCAGGGCCGGCGCGGCCAGCAGCCAGTAGGCACCCTCGGCCTCGATACTGAGCGCGAAGGGCCTCAGCAGCCGGCCCGCGCGCAGGTCTTCCTCTATCAGGGCCAGGCGGCCCAGCGCCAGGCCGCGGCCGGCCATCGCGGCCATCAGCAGGGCATTGCTGTCGTCGATCAACTGGCCCTGGCGCACCGCCACCTCGGGCTCGCCGGCGGCGCGCAACCAGCGCGCCCAGTCCGCGAAGCTGTCTTCGTGCAGCAGCGGGTAATGGCGCAGCGCGGCCGGGCTGTCCAGCGGTTGCGCCTGGCGCGGCAGGGCGGGCGAACACACGGGCGTGAGTGCGGTGCCGAACAGGCGCTGCGCCCAAACGCGTGCCGGGGGCTCCTGTGTCCACACCACCGCCGCCTCGGCCGTGCCGCGGCTGAGTGCATCGCCCTGGGTGCTGTGGTGCAGGTGCAGCTCGATCTCGGGGTGGGCATCCCAGAAGCGCGGCAGGCGCGGCATCAGCCAGCGGCTGGAGAAGCTGGGCGTCACCGCCAGCTGCAGGCTTTGCTGCGCCTGGCGCTCGCTCTGCTTCAGCTGGCCCAGCAGCTCGTCGATGCGATCGAAGCTGCTGGAGAGCACACCCACCAAGCGCTCGCCCGCGGCGGTGAGCCGCACCTGGCGCGGCCGGCGCTCGAACAGCGGCTGGCCCAGCGCCTGTTCCAGCGCGCGTACCTGGTGGCTCACCGCCGCCTGGGTGACGTGCAGCTCCGCCGCCGCCTGGGTGAAGGAGAGCAGACGGGCGGCCGCCTCGAAGCAGCGCAGCGCGTTCAGGTGGTGCAGATGGCGTCGCATGAGGCGCGATGCTAAGCCCTGCTTGGATTAGTTCCACTTATGCATGAGGCAAATATTTCTCGTTTGTGCAATCCGCTGCTTACCATTGAAATAGCGTCATCGAAACGTTTCAAATGACGTGCAGGGCTCATGAATAAAACCAAGGTTTACCCCTACATCCCGAACTCGGTGCCGGCGGTCAAGGCGGCCATGCTGGCGGCCACCGGTGCGGCCTCGGTGGAGGAGTTCTATGCCGACATCCCGGCCGCGCTGCGCCTGCCGCGCGCCCTGAATCTGCCCGAGCCGCTGCTCTCGGAAGCCAGGCTCAAGCGCCATGTGCAGGGCCTGCTGGCCAGGAACACGCACTGCGGCGAGGTGCTGAGCTTTCTGGGCGGCGGCTGCTACCAGCACCATGTGCCGGCACTGTGCGATGAGATCAACGGCCGCAGCGAATTCCTCACCGCCTACGCCGGCGAGCCCTATGACGACCACGGCCGCTTCCAGGCGCTGTGGGAGTACTGCTCGATGATGGGCGAGCTGCTCAACCTCGAGGTGGTGAGCGTGCCCACCTACGACGGCTACCAGGCCGCCGCCACCGCCTGCTGCATGGCGGCCCGCCACACGGCGCGCCGCCAGGTGCTGGTCGCCGCCAATGTGAACCCCGACAAGCGCTCGCATATGCAGACCTACGGTCGCAGCGAGATCGAGTTCATCGAGGTGGCCTTCGACGCGGCCTCCGGCCTGGTGGACCGCGCCGATCTGCGCGCCAAGCTGGGCCCGCAGGTGGCGGCCTTCTATGTGGACATACCCAATTACTTCGGCGGCATCGACGAAGGCGCGGCGCTGGCGAAACTGGTGCAGGACGCTGGTGCGCTGCTGGTGGTGGGCGTGGACCCGAGCTCGCTGGGCGTGCTGACCCCGCCCGGCGACTATGGCGCGGCCATCGTCTGCGGCGACATCCAGCCGCTGGGCATGCACATGAGCTACGGCGGCGGCCATGGCGGCTTCATCGCCAGCCGCGACGACGAGGCCCTGGTGCTGCAATACCCCTCGCGCCTCTTTGGCATCGCGCCCACCTCGGTGCCGGGCCAGTACGGCTTTGGCGATGTGGCCTACCACCGCACCTCCTTCGACCAGCGCGAGAACGGCAATGAGTTCGTCGGCACCGCCGCCGCGCTCTGGGGCATCACCGCCGGCGTGTATCTCGCCAGTATGGGGCCGCAGGGCATGGTGGAGCTGGGCGAGGGCATCCTGCGGCGCGTCGCCTATGCGCGCCAGCAGCTGGCCAGCGTGCCGGGCCTGCGCCTGGCCCATGCCGGCACGGCGCATTTCAAGGAGTTCGTGCTGGACTTCAATGCCAGCGGCTTCACGGTGGCGCAGATCAACGCGGCGCTGCGCGAACGCTACGACATCTTCGGCGGCCACGATCTCTCGGCCGTCTTCCCCGCCCTGGGCCAGAGCGCCCTCTATGCCTTCACCGAGCTGCACTGCCAGGCCGATATCGATGCCCTGGTGACGGCTTTGCGCGAGCTGCTGACCCAATGAGTGCCACCATGGAAAACATCTCCGCCCACCGCTTCACCGATGGCAAGCCCAATCTGCGCCGCTACCAGCAGGCGCGCTGGGACGAGCCGCTGATCTTCGAGCTCAGCCAGCCCGGCGAGCGTGCCATCCTGCTGCCCGAGCTGGAGCCCGGCATCGAGAGCGCAACGCACGATGCCTTGCAGCAGCTGCCTCCCGGCATGCGCCGCGCCACCGCGCCGGCCCTGCCCGAGCTGAGCCAGAACCGCGTGCTGCGCCACTATTTGCGGCTCTCGCAGGAGAACCTGGGTGCGGACCTGAACGTGGATGTGGGGCAGGGCACCTGCACCATGAAGTACAACCCCAAGATCAACGAGCAGCTGGCGCGCGACGCGCGCATGAGCGAGCTGCACCCACTGCAGGACGAGTCCACGGTGCAGGGCATCCTGCAGGTGATGCACGCGATGGAGCAGGTGATCTGCGAGGTCTCGGGCATGGACGCGGTGAGCCTGCAGCCGCGCTCGGGCTCGCAGGCGATCTACGCCAATATCGCGATGATGCGGGCCTGGTTCGAGAGCCGCGGCGAGGGCGAGCAGCGCGACGAGATCATCACGACGATCTTCTCCCACCCCTCGGACGCTGCCTGCGCCAAGGTGCTGGGCTACAAGGTCATCACCCTCTACCCGGATGCCGATGGCTATCCGGACCTGGAGGCGATGCAGGCGGCGGTGGGCCCGCGCACCGCGGCGCTGATCATCACCAACCCCGAGGACACCGGCATCTTCAACCCCAGGATCGCCGAATTCGTGGCCGCGGCGCATGCGGTGGGCGCGCTCGCCTGCTATGACCAGGCGAATGCCAACGGCCTGCTGGGCATCACCCGGGCGCGCGAGGCGGGCTTCGACCTCTGCCATTTCAATCTGCACAAGACCTTCGCCACCCCGCATGCCTGCGGCGGCCCGGCGGTGGGCGCCTGCGCGGTGACGGCCGAACTGGCACCGTTCCTGCCGCGGCCGCGCGTCGTCAAGGACGGCGATCGCTACCGGATCGACCAGGGCGAGGCGCAGTCGATCGGCAAGGTGGCGGCCTTCATGGGCACGGCCAGCATCGTGCTGCGCGCCTACGCCTGGGTGATGAACCTGGGGGCCGAAGGCCTGCGCGAGGTGGCCGAGATCGCGGTGCTCAACAACAACTACATGATGAGCCAGCTGCTCGAGAAGATCGAGGGCCTCTCCGCGCCCTATGCCGCCGGCAAGCGCCGCATCGAGCAGGTGCGCTACAGCTGGGCCGAGCTGTGCGCGGCCACCGGCGTGAGCTCGGGCGACATCGGCCTGCGCGCGGCCGACTATGGCACCCATTACTGGACCAGCCACCACCCCTATGTGGTGCCCGAGCCGGCCACCATCGAGCCCACCGAGGCCTACTCGCGCGCCGACCTGGACGAGTTCGTGCAGATCATGGCCCGCGTGGCACAGGAGGCACGCAGCACGCCCGAGCTGGTGCGCAGTGCGCCACACAACTGCCCGACGAAGCGGGTGCAGGACGAGTACCTGGAAGACCCCAAGCGCTGGGCCATCACCTGGCGCGCCTGGCAGCGCAAGCTGGCCGAGCACGGCAGCGCCGTCTGAGCCCAGCATGCGCGTCGGCCTCATCATCAACCCCATCGCCGGTGCCGGCGGGCCGCTGGCCCTGCACGGCAGCGACGCCTACCGGCCGGGTGCCGAGCTGCCCGTCTGGGCGGCGCAACGCGCGGAGGAGGCGCTGCGGGCCTTGATGGTGAGCTGCCAGCCCGAGTGGGTATGCGGGGCCGGCGCGATGGGTGAGGACCTCTTGTACGCCCTGGGCATCAAGCCAAAGGTGCTGGGGCCGCGCTGCTGGCCCAGCAGCGCGGCGCAGACCCGCGCGATCGCCGAGCAGATGCTCGCGCAAGACCTGACCCTCTTGCTCTTCGTCGGCGGCGACGGCACTGCGCGCGATGTGCTCGACGCCGTGGGCGAGGCCCTGCCGGTGCTGGGCATACCGGCCGGGGTGAAGCTGCAATCGGCCTGCTTCGGCGTGAGCCCGCGGGCTGCAGGCGCCCTGGCGGCGTCCTACCTGAGCAGCCACGCCCGCGTCAGCGAAAGCCGCGAGGTGCTGGACCTGGACGAGGCCGCGCTGGGCCAGGGCCGGGTGCAGGCACAGCTGTATGGCCAGCTGCGCGTGCCGGTGGATGCAAAGCGCCTGCTGCAGGGGCGCAAATCGCGCAGCGAGGCCGGCGATGCGGTGGATGCCGCGCAGCTGGCGGCCAGCCTTCTACCGCAGCTGCGGCAGGGCCTGCACCTGATCGGCCCGGGTTCGACCACCTGGGCGCTGAAGCAGGCGCTGAAGCTCGACGGCAGCCTGATCGGCGTGGACGTGGTGCTGGATGGCGCACTCTGGCTGCGCGATGCCACCGAGGCGCAGCTGTGGGAGCTGGCGCGGCAGCGTCAGCCCAGGCTCTGGCTCACCGCCATCGGCGGCCAGGGCCATGTGCTGGGCCGTGGCAATGCGCCGCTCAGCCCGCGCGTGCTGCAGGCCCTGGGCCGCGCCGCGCTGACGCTGCTGATCACGCCGCGCAAGCTGCAGGCGCTGGGCGGCGTGCCACTGCGCGTGGATTGCGGCTCGGCCGCGGTGGATGCGCTCTATGCCGGCCCGGTGCGGGCGCTGACGGGGCCCAGGGAACAAGCCATGCTGCGACTCGTCGCGGCCTGATATCGATGGAGATGGAGACACCATGAACGACAAACGCGAACTCACCGGCAAGGTGGCCCTGATCACCGGCGCCGGCTCCGGCATCGGCCGCGCCACCGCCCAACTCTTTGCCCGCGAGGGCGCCCGGGTGGTGGTCTGCGACCTGAACCGCAGCGGCGGCGAGGCCACGGTGGAAGCCATCCGCGCCGCGGGCGGCCAGGCGCAGTTCGTCGAGGCGAATGTGGCCCGGGCCGCCGACTGCGAGCGCTCGGTGCGCGAGACCCTGGCCGCCTTCGGCCGCCTGGACGTGCTCTTCAACAACGCCGGTATCACGCGCCGCGCCAATGTGCTGGACACCAGCGAGGCCGAGTGGGACGCGGTGATGGCGGTGAACGTCAAGTCCATCTTCCTGATGAGCAAGTTCGCGGTGCCGGTGATGGCCGAGCAGGGCGGCGGCAGCATCATCAATGCCGGCTCGGGCTGGGGCCTGGTGGGCGGCAAGGACGCCGTGGCCTACTGCGCCGCCAAGGGCGCGGTGGTGAACATGACGCGTGCCATGGCGGTGGACCATGGGCCGCAGCAGATCCGCGTCAACAGCGTCTGCCCCGGTGACACCGACACGGCGATGCTGCGCAACGAGGCGGCGCAATTGGGCCTGGCCGATACCGCGCTGGTGGAGGCCGGCAACGCGCGCCCCTTGATGCGGGTGGGTCAGGCCGAGGAGATCGCCCAGGTGGTGCTCTTTCTCGCCAGCGATCGTGCCTCCTTTGTCACCGGTTCTGCCTATGTGGTCGACGGCGGGGGCCTGGCCGGGTCTGCGTGACCTCAGGCACACCGGGTTTCCCATCTGAGTTGGCTCAGATATGGCCAATATATTTCATCGAATCAAAACGTTTCAAAAGAACATCATGCTGAACTGGGGAATCATCGGCGCCGGGAACATCTCGGGCGCATTTGCCAAGGGCCTGGCGCAGACCGACAGTGGCGGCCTGGTGGCGGTGGCCAGCCGCGACGAGGCCAAGGCGCGCGCCTTTGCCGACGCCCACGCGGCACCGGGCACGGCCGTGATTGCGCATGCCGGCTATGAAGCGCTGCTCGCCAACCCGACCGTGGACGCCGTCTACATCGGCCTGCCGCACACCGAGCATCTGCACTGGACGGTGCGCGCCCTGCGCGCCGGCAAGCATGTGCTGTGCGAGAAGCCGCTGGGCATCAACCACGCCGAGGCCATGATCGCCTACGAGGAGGCTGCAGCAGCAGGCCGTGTGCTGATGGAAGCCTTTATGTACCGCTGCCTGCCGCAGACGGCCCAGCTGCTGGCCTTGCTGAAGAGCGGCGTGATCGGCGAGCTGCGCCATATCCAGGCCTCCTTCTGCTACGCCTCCACCCCGCGCGCCGGCTCGCGCACCTGGGAGCCGGCACTGGCCGGCGGCGGCATCCTGGACGTGGGCTGCTATCCGATGTCGATGGCACGCCTGCTGGCCGGTGCGGCGCGCGGTGAAGCCTTTGCCGAACCCCTCGAGCTGCAGGCCATGGGCCGCCTGCACGAGACCTTCGGCGTGGATGCCTGGGCGCTGGCCACGCTGCGCTTCCCGGGCGACATCACCGCGCAGCTCAGCACGGCTGTGAGCTTCGAGCAGGAAGAGTCGCTGCGCCTGGGCGGCAGCAAGGGCGCGCTGGTGCTGCCCAATCCCTGGTACGGTGCCGGCGCCCAGGCGGGCGAGAGCCGCATCGAGCTGTGGGTGGACGAGGCGCTGGCCCAAACCTGGACGATCAGCACCGACCGGGGGCTCTACGCCTACGAGGCCGATACCTTCGCCCAGGCCGTGAAGAGCGGCTGCGTGCCGCATCCGGCGATGAGCCCGGCGGACTCCCTGGGCAATCTCGCGGCCCTGGACCGCTGGCGTCAGGCCATTGGCCTGCGCTACCCACGCGAGCAGGCCCCGGCGCTGGCCGGCCGCAAGACCCTGGCCGGGCTGCCGATCGCGCGCCGCCCCGGCGCCAATATGCGCTACGGCCAGGTGCCGGGTCTTGGTAAGCCGGTCTCGCGCCTGATCATGGGCGTGGACCACCAGGAGAGCCTGCCCTATGCCGCGGCCCTGTTCGACGACTATCTGGAGCGCGGCGGCAATGCCTTCGACACCGCCTGGGTCTACGACTTCGAGGGCGGCCATTGCGAGTCCATCTTTGGCGACTGGCTGAAGGCGCGAAAAGGCGTGCGCGAGGACATCGTGCTGATCGCCAAGGGCGCCCACACGCCCAACTGCACGCCCGAGGGCATGCGGCGCGAGCTGGCCGAGAGCCTGGAACGCTTGCAGACCGACCGCGCCGATCTCTACATCCTGCACCGCGACAACCCCGAGGTGCCGGTGGGTGAGTTCATCGATGCGCTCAACGAGCAGCGCAGCAAAGGCCGCTTCCAGGCCTTTGGCGGCAGCAACTGGTCGCTGGCGCGCGTGGCCGAGGCCAATGCCTACGCGGCCAAGACCGGCCAGCAGGGCTTCTCGCTGGTGAACAACCAGCTCAGCCTGGCGCGCATGCAGGCGCCGATCTGGCGCGGCTGCGTCTCGGCGGGCGACCCCGACTCGCGCCGCTGGCTGGCCGAGCAGGGCCTGGCGCTGTTCGCCTGGTCCTCGCAGGCGCGTGGCTTCTTCGTCGATGGCCGCGCCGCGCCCGGCAAGAAGGACGACGAGGAACTGGTGCGCTGCTGGTACAGCGAGGCCAACTTCCTGCGCCTGGCGCGGGCCCGCGAGCTGGCCGCCAAGAAAGGCTGTCTGGCCATCAATATCGCGCTGGCCTGGGTGCTGGCCCAGGGCTTCAGTACCTTCAGCCTGATCGGCCCGCGCAGCATCGCCGAGACCGCCAGCTCGATGCGCGGCCTGGACATCACGCTCAGCGCCGAGGAGCTGGCCTGGCTGGACCTCGCCGATCTGGGAGCGCCGCTGTGAGTGAGAAGGCCACCAAGCTGGGCATCATCGGCGCCGGCGACATCTTCCCGGCCTATGCCAGGGGCCTGGCCGCCTTCGGAAACGTGCAGCTGATCGCGGTGGCCGATGCCCGCGCCGAAGCCGCAACAGCTCGCGCCGCAGAATTCGGCCTGCTCGCGATGACGCCAGCGGAACTGCTCGCCAGCGAGGCCGAGATCATCATCAACCTGACCCCGCCCGCCGCGCATCTGGCGGTGGGCACCGAGGTGCTGCGGGCCGGCAAGCATCTCTACACCGAGAAGCCGCTGGCGGCGAGTTACGCCGAGGGTCAGGCCCTGATGGAGGCCGCCGCGCGCAGCGGCCGCCGCATCGGCTGCGCGCCCGACACCTTTCTGGGCGGCGCCGGCCAGGCCGCGCGCGCCCTGCTGGACAGCGGCCGGCTGGGCCGCATCGTCGCCGGCCAGGCCTGCATGATGGAGCGCGGCCCGGACGACTGGCATCCCAACCCCGAGTTCTTCTACCGCCCCGGTGCCGGCCCGCTGATGGACATGGGCGTCTACTACCTCACCCAGCTGGTGCAGCTGCTGGGCCCGGTGCGGCGCGTCAGCGGCATGGCGCACAGCAGCTGGTTGCAGCGCACGGTGCCGCGCGGCCCGCGCCAGGGCCAGCGCATCGAGGTGCAGACCCCCACCCATGTGGTGGCGGGCCTGGAGTTCGAGGCCGGCGCCTTTGTGACGCTGAGCACCAGCTTCGATGTCTGGAAGCACAAGAACAGCCATATCGAGCTGTATGGCGAGCAGGGCTCGGTGGTGCTGCCGGACCCGAACCAGTTTGGCGGCGACTTGAGCGTCTGCGAGTGCGACGGCGACTGGCAAGACCTGGCCCCGCGCACCTTCACCGGCCGCCTGCGCGGCCTGGGCGTGGCGGAGATGGCCTGGGCCCTGCGCGCCGGCCAGCCGCATCGCGCCAATGGCGAGCTGGCCCTGCATGTGCTGGAGATCATGGACGCCACCCTGCGCGCGGCCGAGAAGGCCAGCCCGGTGCTGCTGGGTACGCGCTGCGAGCGGCCGGCGCCGCTGCCCTTGAGCTTTGCCCAGCAGATCGCTTGCGAGGTGAACGCATGAACAAGATTGCCCTGCAGCTCTACACCGTGCGCAGCGCCGGTGATCTGGCCCAGCGGCTGGCTTTGGCGCGCGACGCCGGCTATGCCTGGGTAGAGACCGAGGCCCTGCATGGCCTGGCGGCCGACGAGTTCGTCGCCACGCTGCAGGCCAGCGGCCTGGGCCTGGCCTCCATGCATGTGGAGATGAGCGAGCTCGCGACCCAGCGCCTGCCCGAGATCCTGCAGGCCCTGCGGGCGCTGGATTGCCATCAACTCGTGATGCCCTGGCTGGACGAGGGCGAGCGCCCCGCCGACCGAGCCGGCTGGCTGGCCCTGGCCGCACGGCTGCAGCAGCACGCGCAAGACCTGGCCCCGCAGGGTGTGAGCCTGGCGTATCACAACCATGCCTTCGAGTTCGAACGCCTGGAGGATGGCCGCACGGTGCTGGAAACCCTGTTCGAGGCCGCGCCCACGCTGCGCTGGCAGCC
Source organism: Paucibacter sediminis (assembly GCF_030254645.1). NCBI lineage: Bacteria > Pseudomonadati > Pseudomonadota > Betaproteobacteria > Burkholderiales > Sphaerotilaceae > Roseateles > Paucibacter sediminis. Next base: position 623,821 of record NZ_CP116346.1, on the reverse strand, counting down.
CGATGTGGCCTGGGTGGCGCGCGCCGGCGAAGACCCGGCGCTCTGGCTGGCCCGCTATGCCGCGCGCCTGCAATCGGTGCATGTCAAAGACCTGGCGCTGGAGGGCCAAGGCGAGCCCGCCGAGCAGGGCTGGGCCACGCTGGGCGAGGGGCGCCTGCCCTGGGCACAGTGGCTGCCGGGCCTGGCGACGCGGCTGCACACCTTCATCGTCGAGCACGACCACCCCAGCCAGCCGGCGCGCACCGCGCGCGTGGGCCTGCGCTATCTGAGCGAGCGCTTGAACTGATATGGCCCAGCTGAGCATCCAAGGTCTTTGCAAGCGCTTCGGCCCGGTGGAGGTGCTGCGGGACGTGAACCTCGAGATCGCCGACCGCGAGTTCGTCTGCTTCCTTGGCCCCTCAGGCTGCGGCAAGTCCACGCTCTTGCGCTGCATCGCCGGGCTGGAGGAGGTACAGGGCGGCGAGCTGCGCCTGGATGGGCGCCGCATCAACGAGCTGCCTCCAGCCGAGCGCGATCTGGCCATGGTGTTCCAGAGTTATGCGCTCTATCCGCATATGTCGGTGCGCAAGAATTTGGCCTTCGGCCTGAGCCTGCGCGGCCGGCCCAAGGGCGAAATCGAGGCGCGCATTCTTGAAGCGGCGCGCATGCTGCAGCTGGAAGACCTGCTGGAGCGCAAGCCGCGTCAGCTCAGCGGCGGCCAGCGCCAGCGCGTGGCCATCGGCCGCGCCATCGTGCGCCAGCCGCGCATCTTTTTGTTCGACGAGCCGCTCTCCAACCTAGATGCCGCGCTGCGCGAGAACACCCGCATGGAGCTGGCGCGCCTGCACCAGAAGCTGCAGGCGACGATGATTTACGTGACCCACGACCAGGTGGAGGCCATGACCCTGGCCGACAAGGTGGTGGTGCTGAACCAGGGCCGCATCGCCCAGGTGGGCCGGCCGCTGGAGCTCTACCACGCACCGGCCGATCTCTTCGTGGCCGGTTTCATCGGCTCGCCGCGCATGAACCTGCTGCCGGCCCAAGCCCTGGCCGGCGCCGCCGCGCGCGCGGGTGCGACGACGCTGGGCATACGCCCCGAGCATCTGCGCCTGGGCGATGCCGGGGCCTTGCGCGCCGAGGTGTTGATGGTGGAGCGCCTGGGCGCGCAAAGCCTGGTGCATCTGCGCCTGGGCAACGGCCATGCGCTGACGGCCGCCGTGGACGGCGCGCGCATGGTTCACAAGGGCGAGCACGTGGGCGTGGACGTGCCGGCCGAGCACCTGCATGCCTTCGGTGCGGACGGGCTTGCGCTGCCGCGCGTCTTGAGTGAGGCGGTGCAAGACGCACTGGCCATGGCATGAAGAAGCGCCTGCTGGTCTTGCTCACCGTGCTGTGGCCTCTGTGGGCCAGCGCCCAGGTGCTGCGCTTCGCCACCTGGGACGGCAGCGAGAACCTGGACATCCAGCGCCGCATTGCCGCGGCCTTCGAGCAGCGCCATCCCGGCGTGCGCGTGCAGGTGGAGGCTTATGGCGCGGGCTTCAACCAGAAGCTCTCGGCGGCCTTCGGGGCGCGCAACCCGCCCGACGTGATGATGATGTGGAACTTTCCGCTCTACCACCGCGTGCTGGAGCCGCTCGATGCCTACCAGGCGCGCGAACCCGCCTTCGAGGCCAGCGACCTGGTGCCCGGCCTCTTGCGCTTCGCCAGCGTGGATGGCCGCCTCTACGGCGTGCCGGCCGGCTTCACCAGCCAGGTCATCTACTACAACAAGGACATGTTCGACCGCGCCGGCCTGGCCTACCCCAAGGCCGACTGGCGCTGGGAGGACCTGCGCGTGCTCGCACAGAAACTCAGCCGGCCCGCGGCCAAGGTCTATGGCTATGGCCTGGATGTGGCGCCCGATCCCTACGATTTCCAGGGCTATCTGTGGAGCGCCGGCGCACGCATGCTGGCCGGCGATGGCCAGCGGCTGCGGGGCGAGCTCGATTCCGCGGCCTCGCAAGCCATGTTCAATATGTTGCTGGGCCTGCTGGACCAGGGCCTGGCCGCCACCCTGGGCGTGGGCGATGGCAAGAACCAGCGCCAGCTCTTCGTGGCCGACCGCGTCGCCATGCTGATGGACGGCGCAGCCTTCCGGCTCGAGCTGGCGCAGGACGGCAAGCGCTACGGCGTGGCGCCGCTGCCCAGCTTCCAGGGCCGGCCGGCGCACAGCGTGGTGAGCGTGTCTTCGCTTGCCATTGCGCGAGACTCCAAGCAGAAGGAGCTGGCCTGGCAGTTCATCCGCTTCTACAGCAGCGCCGAGGCGGTGCGCCTGCGCCAGGGCGATCTGCCGGTGCTGCTGAGCGTGGCGCGTGAGCTTGCGCTGCAGGACGACCCGCAGGTGGCGCCCTTCTATGCCATGGCCCTGAGCATGCGCGACGAGGTGCCGGCCTTTCTGCTCAACCCGCGCTGGACGCGCGCCTCGGGCGTGGTTCGCGATGCGATCCAGGAGGTGTTTCTGAAGAAGGGCGATGTGGCGGCCATACTGAGCAAGGCAGCAGCCAAGGCCGAAAGGAAGCTGCAATGAGCGCCCACCTGCACGAGACCGCGCGGGACGCGGCGGCCGCGGCGCAAGACCTGGCCCCTGGCCTGGCCAAGGTGCGCCGCCTGCGCTGGCCCAGCGGCCTCACGCCCTATCTGCTGGTGGCGCCCTGGGTGCTGGGCTTTGTGGCCTTCACCCTGGGCCCCTTGCTGTACTCGCTCTACACCAGCTTCTTCGACTGGCCGCTGATGGGCGGCGAACGCTTCGTGGGCCTGGAGAACTACCGGCGCATCCTCACCAGCGACGACGACTTCTGGGACGCGCTGGCGGTCACCGGCCGCTTTGCCCTGCTCTATGTGCCCATCCATCTGGCCGGCGCGCTGGGCCTGGCTCTGCTGCTCAATCGCCGCGCCTGGGGGCAGGGCCTGTTCCGCACGCTCTTCTACCTGCCCAGCATGCTCTCGGGCGTGGCCCTGGTGACGATCTGGACCTGGATCTACAGCCAGGAATACGGCCTGCTCAACTACCTGCTGAGCCTGGCGGGCCTGGAGGCGGTGAACTGGCTGGGCAGCCCGCGCTGGGCCATGTGGTCGGTGGTGATTGCCAGCCTGTGGAGCCTGGGCGGCACCATGCTGGTGTTCCTGGCCGGGCTCAAGGGCATCCCGGTGGACCTGTACGAGGCCGCGGCGCTGGCCGGCGTTTCGCGCCTGAAGCAGTTCACCCACATCACCCTGCCGCTGCTCTCGCCGGTGCTGCTGTTCAACCTCGTCACCACGCTGATCGCGGCCTTCCAGCAGCTCACCCTGGCCCTGCTGCTCACCGAGGGTGGGCCGCTCAAGTCCACCTATATGCTGGCCATGTACATCTACGACACCGCCTTCAAATACTTCGACATGGGCTATGCCTCGGCCCTGTCGTGGCTGCTGTTCCTGGTGATCCTGGCGCTATCGATGAGCGTGATGCGCTTCTCCAGCCTGTGGGTGTTCTACGAGAACGAGGTGAAGCGTGGCGAGGGAGGCTCGTCATGAGGCGGTTCGATCCCTCACGCCATGCGCGGCGGCTCGTCTATTACACGCTGATGCTGGGCCTGGCCCTGGCCTTTGCGCTGCCGCTGTACTGGACGCTTGTCACCGCGCTCAAGGCCAAGAGCGAGCTCTACACCTGGCCCCCAGTGTGGTGGCCGGCGCTGCCGCGCTGGGCCAATTTTGCCGAGGCCTGGGCCGCGCAGCCCTTTGGCCAGTTCCTCTGGAACTCGCTGCTGGTGGGCGGGCTGTCCACGCTGGGCCAGCTGTTCTCATCGAGCCTGGTGGCCTATGGCTTTGCGCGCTTCGAGTTCCGCGGCCGCGACACGCTCTTCATGGTGATGCTGGGTTCGATGATGATCCCCTGGGACGTGACCATGATCCCGCTCTATATGCAGTTCAACTGGCTGGGCTGGATCAACACGCTCAAGCCCCTGATCGTGCCCAACTTCTTCGGCGCGGCCTTCTACATCTTCCTCTTGCGCCAGTTCATCATGAGCATCCCGCGCGAGCTCGACGAGGCGGCGCGCATGGATGGCGCCAATGCCTGGCAGATCTACTGGCGCATCCACCTGCCGCTGATGGCGCCGGCCCTGGTGCTGGTGGGCACCTTCCAGTTCCTGGGCAGCTGGAACGACTACCTGGGCCCGCTGATCTTCCTCAACGACCAGAGCAGCTACACCCTGCCGCTGGGCCTGGCCCAGTTCCGCGGCCTGCATGCCAACAACCTCACCGCCATCGCCGCGATGACCGTGCTGCTGTGCCTGCCGCCGCTCTTGCTGTTCTTCCTGGCCCAGCGCCACATCATGGAGGGCGCCAGTGCGGGCGCGGTGAAGGGATGAGTGCGACTGCCGTAAACCTGTTTGACCCACAGCGCGTGCCCTTCTCGCGGCGCGAGAGCTGGTTCAGCGTGTCCTGGCTGGCGGAGGATCAGTCCTTCTGGCTGCGCCATCTGCGTGGCGGCGACGAGCACACCGACCTGGGCCGGCTGTTCCGCTTGCAGCCGGTGGATGCCGAGGGTCAGGCCTTGCAGGGCATATGGTCGCTGCAGCCCGATCAGCTGAGCTTCCATGCCGAGGGCGGCGGCAGCTTGCAGTTCGCCTGGGCCGACGCCGACACCTTGGCGCTGCAGGGGCAGGGCATCGTCCTGCAGCTCACCCTGCAGAGCAAGCGCTATGACTACGCGCAGCGCCTGTCCGAGGGCACCGTGCATGTGAGCTGCGCCGGCCAGGACCTCTCGGCCCGTGTGGCGCTGGCGCAGGGCGAGCTGCGGCTGGACGCGCCCTGGCAGGGCCAGCGCGCCGAGCGCATCGCGCTGGAACTGCGGCCGGATGCCCAGGGTGCCTGGGCGGCCTCGGTGCATCTGTACCGGGTGCAGCCGGCCCGCGAGGACGTGGCCGGCTTTGAAGCCGCCCGGGCCGCCAGCGAAGCCGACTTCCAGGCCTGGCTGGCGCAAACGCTGCCCCTGCCGCAAGACCTGACCCCGCTGCGCCGGCTCGCGGCCTACATCACCTGGTCCTGCCTGGTGCCGGCCGAAGGGGTGCTGCGCTACCCGGCCATGTATATGTCCAAGAACTGGATGACCAACATCTGGAGCTGGGATCATTGCTTCAATGCCCTGGCCCTGGGCGCTGGTCAGCCCGAACGGGCCTGGCAGCAGCTGGCGGTGTTGTTCGAGCTGCAGCACGAAAAAAGCGGCCGCCTGCCGGACTTCGCCAACGACCTGCAGGCCTACTGGCGTTTTACCAAGCCGCCGGTGCATGGCTGGACGGTGGCCCAGCTGCGCCGGCAGTCGCCCTGGTCGCCCGCGCGCTGCGCGCAGATGCACGACTGGCTGGCCGCCCAGGCGCGCAGCTGGCTGGCCACCGCAGCGGAGGGCGGCCTGCCCGCCTACGACCATGGCAACGATGCCGGCTGGGACAACGCCACCACCTTTCTGGAAGGCACACCGCTGCAAAGCCCCGACCTCAGCAGCTTTCTGGTGCTGCAGCTGGAAGAGCTGGCCGCGCTGGCCGAGTTGCTGGGCCGCCCGGCCGAGGCGCTGGACTGGCGCCGCCAGGCCGATGCCTTGTTCGAGCGCCTGCTGGCCCAGCTCTGGACCGGCGAGCGCTTTGTGGCCCGGCTCGCCGATGGCCGCGTGGTGGAGGGCGGGGGCGACAGCCTGATCGCCTACATCCCGCTGCTCTTGGGCCAGCGCCTGCCGGCCGCCATGCGCGAGCGGCTGCTGGCTGAGCTCTTCGAGCCCGGCCGCTTCCTGAGCCCGCATGGCCTCGCCACCGAATCGCAGCGCAGCCCGCATTACCGCGCCGACGGCTACTGGCGCGGCCCCATCTGGGCGCCGACCACGCTGCTTTTTGTCGACGCCATGGACCGCTGCGGCCGCCCCGATCTGGGCGACGAGCTGGCACGGCGCTACACCACCATGTGCGCGTCCTCAGGTCTGGCCGAGAACTACGACGCCCAGACCGGCGCGCCGCTGCGCGACCCGGCCTTTACCTGGACCTCCAGCGTGGCCCTGTTGCTGGGCCACCGTCTCTATTCGAAGAAAGCCGCCCCATGAGCGAAGCGCCAAGCAAAGTCACCCTCAAGACCCTGGTGCGCCATACCGGCCTCTCGCTGGGCACGGTCTCACGCGCGCTGCAGGACGGGCCGGAGGTCAAGCTCGAGACGCGCGAGCTGGTGAAGGCCGCCGCGCGTGAGCTGGGCTACACGCCCAACTTGGCGGGCGTGAAGCTGCGCACCGGCAAGACCTACACCCTGTCCATCGTGCTGCCGGTGGAGGACAGCGAGCAGGACTTCACCGACAGCGGCTTCATGGCCCTGGTCTCGGGCCTGCATGCGGCCCTGGCCGGCACCTTCTACAGCCTGGTGGTGCAACCCGAGCTTCCCGACGAAGACCCGGTGGCGGGCCTGCGCAAGCTGGTGGAGACGCGCCGTGTGGATGGCCTGGTGCTGACGCAAACCAAACCGCAGGACGAGCGCATCCGCTACCTGCTGGAGCAGGACTTCCCCTTCGTCAGCTATGGCCGCAGCGCCCTGGCCAGCCCGCATCCCTGGTACGACACCGACCACGAGGACATGGCCTACCAGGCCACGCGCCGGCTGATCGCACGCGGCCATCGCCACATCGCCATGCTCAACCCGCCGGCCGAGCTGATGTACAGCCAGCACCGCGACGCCGGCCACCGCCGCGCGCTGCGCGAGGCCGGCATCGCGCACGACCCGGCGCTTACCCAATGCTCGGGCCTCTCGGCCGCCGATGGCCGCCGCCTGGTGCTGGAGCTGGCCAAGCGCCGGCCGCGCCCCAGCGCCTTCGTGTGCGCGAACGAATACGGCGCCCTGGGCGCGCTCTCGGCCTTTGCCGAGCTGGGCTGGCAGGCCGGCCGCGAGGCTTGCGTGGTGGCCACCGACGACAGCAATGTCAGCGCCTATTTCGTGCCGCCGCTCTCCACCTACTACGCCTCGCTGCATGGCGCTGGCCGCCAGCTGGGCCAGTTATTGCTGCGCCGCCTGGAAGGTGAGCCGGTGGAGCAGCTGCGCGTGCTGGAGCAGGCGCAACTGATTGAGCGCCAGTCCGACGAACTGAAGGGGGAGCGCGCATGATGAGCACCACCCTCCGAGGCCCCGGCCTCTTCCTGGCCCAGTTCGCCGGCGACCAGCCGCCCTTCGACAGCCTGGACCACCTGGCCGCCTGGGCCGCCGACCTGGGTTTTCAGGCCCTGCAGATCCCGAGCTGGGATGCGCGCCTCTTCGACCTGGCGCTGGCGGCCGAAAGCCAGACCTACTGCGACGAGCTGCGCGGCCGCCTGGCGGAACATGGCCTGCAGATCAGCGAACTCTCCACCCATTTGCAGGGTCAGCTGCTGGCCGTGCACCCGGCCTACGACCGGCAGTTCGATGGCTTCGCGGCGCCGGCCGTGCGCGGCGATGCGGCCCAGCGCAGCGCCTGGGCGGCCGAGCAGCTCATGCTGGCCGCGCGTGCCTCGCAGCGCCTGGGGCTCACCGCCCATGCCACCTTCTCCGGCGCGCTGGCCTGGCCTTATCTCTACCCCTGGCCGCAGCGGCCCGCCGGCTTGATCGAGGAGGCCTTTGCCGAACTCGCACGGCGCTGGCGGCCGGTGCTCGATGCCTTCGATGCGGCCGGGGTGGACGTCTGCTACGAGCTGCACCCGGGCGAAGACCTGTTCGACGGCCTGACGTTCGAGCGCTTTCTCGATGGGGTGGGCCAGCATCCGCGCGCCAACATCCTCTATGACCCCAGCCATTTCCTCTTGCAGCAGCTCGACTACCTGGCCTTCATCGACATCTATCACGCCCGCATCCGCGCCTTCCATGTGAAGGATGCCGAGTTCCGCCCGAATGGCCGGCAGGGCGTGTACGGCGGCTACGCGCCCTGGCTGGAGCGCGCCGGGCGTTTCCGTTCGCTGGGCGACGGGCAGATCGATTTCAAGGCCATCTTCTCCAAGCTCGCGCAATACGAGTACCCCGGCTGGGCGGTGCTCGAATGGGAGTGCTGCCTCAAGCACCCCGAGGCCGGCGCACGCGAAGGGGCGGACTTCATCAAGCGCCACGTCATCCGTGTGGCCGATCGAGCTTTTGACGATTTCGCGGATGGGCAGACGCCGCGTGCCGAGTTGCGCCATCTGCTTGGCTTGGGAGGCGACGCATGAGTGCTCCCTTGAAACTCGGCATGGTGGGCGGCGGGCAGGGCGCCTTCATCGGTGGCGTGCACCGCATGGCCGCGCGTCTGGATGGGCAATGGACGCTGGTGGCCGGGGCGCTGTCCAGCGACCCGGAGCGCGCCGCCGCCAGCGCCCAGGAGCTGGGCCTGGAGCCGGCGCGCAGCTATGCCAGCTGGCAGGAAATGGCGCGGCGCGAGGCGGCGCGGCCCGATGGCATCGATGCCGTGGCCATCGTCACGCCGAACCATCTGCACGCCCCGGTGGCCAGCGCCTTTCTGGAGGTCGGCATCGATGTCATCTGCGACAAACCCCTGGCCACCTCGCTGGCCGACGCGCGCGCCCTGCAGGCCCTGGCCCAGTGCCGCGAGCGCCTGCTCTGTCTCACCCACAGCTACAGCGGCTACCCGATGGTGCGGCAGGCACGGGCCCTGGTGGAGGCCGGCGAGCTGGGCGCGCTGCGCCTGATCCAGGTCGAGTACGCGCAGGACTGGCTGGCCGAGCCGGTCGAGCAGCAAGGGCAGAAGCAGGCAAGCTGGCGCTGCGACCCGGCGCAGGCCGGCCCGGCCGGTGCGCTGGGCGATATCGGCACCCATGCCTACCACCTGGCCTCGTTTGTGAGCGGCCTGCAGGCCGAGGCCGTGTGCGCCGAGCTCAGCAGCCTGGTGACGGGCCGGCAGCTGGACGACCATGTGCAGGCGATGCTGCGTTTCCCGGGCGGCGTGCGCGGCATGCTCTGGGCCAGCCAGGTGGCCACCGGTTGCGAGAACGCGCTGCGCCTGCGTGTCTACGGCAGCCGCGCCAGCCTGGAGTTCGCCCAGGAGCGGCCCAACGAGCTGATCGTCACACCGCTGGGCGGCGCCGGCCAGCGCCTCACGCGCGGACGTGCCGGCACTGCCGCCCAGGCACAGGCCGCCACGCGCATCCCGGCCGGCCATCCGGAAGGTTATCTGGAGGCCTTTGCCCAGCTCTACCGCGAGGCCGCCGAGCACATCCGCGCGCGCCGCGAGGGCCGCTTGCCGGCCGAGAGCAGCCGCTGGCTCACCACGGCCGCCGATGGCGTGGCGGGCCTGGCCTTTGTGGAGGCTGTGCTCGCGAGCCACCGGGCCGGCAGCGCCTGGACGCCGCTGCAGCAAGGACAACAACAATCAGGAGGGGAAGCAGCATGATCGAGATCGGAAAACGTGCGGCCGCGGGCGCACGCCTGCTCGCCGATGTGGGCGGCACCAATGTGCGCCTGGGCTGGCAGGGCGGCGCTGGCGCGGCCATCGAGCATGTGCAGACCCTGGCCTGCGATGCCCACCGCGACCTGGGGCACGCCCTGCAGCGCTATCTGCAGCACCTGGACGAGGCCGGCGCGGCCCGCCCCACGCAGGCGGCGCTGGGCGTTGCCACCGCGGTGCTGGACGACCAGATCCGCCTCACCAACCGCGACTGGGCCTTCTCGGCCCAGGCCCTGCACCGGCAGCTGGAGCTGCAGCGCCTGGTGGTGCTGAACGACTTCACCGCGCTGGCGCTGGCGATCCCGGCCCTGCCCGAGCCGGATTTCTGGCATGTGGGCGGGCCGGCCGCCGGCGCACCCGGGCCGCTGGCGGTGATCGGGCCGGGCACGGGCCTGGGCGTGTCGGGCCTGGTGCCCCAGGGAGACCGGCAGTGGATCGCCCTGCAGACCGAGGGCGGCCATGTCGGCCTGGCGCCGCAAAACGAGCGCGAGGCAGCCTTGCTGGCGCGGCTGCACCAGCGCTTCGGGCGCGTCTCGGCCGAGCGCGTGCTCTCGGGGCCAGGTCTTGCCAATCTGCGCCAGGCCATTGCCGAGCTGGACGGTCAGGCCCTGCCCGCGCCTTGCGAGCCGGCCGCGGTCTTGCAGCAGGCCCTCGCCGGCGAGCCCGGCAGCGCCGAGGCGCTGGCGCTGTTCTGCGCCCTGCTGGGCGATGTGGCGGGCGACCTGGTGCTCTCGCTGGGCGCGCGCGGCGGTGTCTATATCGGCGGCGGCATCGTGCCGCGCCTGGGTGCCGAGCGCTTCATGCGCTCGGACTTCCGTGCCCGTTTCGAGGCCAAGGGGCGCCTGGCCGGCTATATGCACGAGGTGCCCTCCTATGTGATTGCGAGCCAGGAGCCGCCGGCCCTGCTCGGAGCGAGTCGCGCGCTATGAGAAGCCGAAGCCCGCCGCCATAACCCGACAACGGCGCGCCCGGGGCTGGGCGCGGCCGTCCCCACCCGAAGCATGCATGCGAGGTCGGTTTTTTCGGCCCTGCAGGGGCTTCGCTTTGCCCGCCATCTGATCGCTACAACAACGGAGACAAGAGCATGACGAAGAAGAGCAACGTGCGGCCGCAACGCGGCCAGGAATTGAATCGTTTCAAGCTGCGCGCCACCTGCCTGGCCGGAGCGCTGCTGCAGCTGACCATGCTGTCAGCGATGGCGCAAGGCGAGCCGGCCGCAGACAAGAAAAGCAAAGAGGAAGCCGCCAACCAGCTGGATCGCGTGGTGGTGACCGGCAGCACCGGCATCCGCACGGTGCGCGAATCCTCGGTGGCGGTGACCTTGGCCGACCGCGAGGCGCTGGACCGCAAGGCGCCGCATTCCACCGCCGAGGCGATGGAGCTGATCCCCGGCATGTATGTGGAGGCCTCGGGCGGCGAGATGTCCAACAACTACTCGGTGCGCGGCATGTCGGGCGGCAACCAGCGTTGGGTGCAGCTGCAGGAAGACGGCCTGCCGGTCTTCTACTACCCGAGCTGGACGGCCGATGGCCTCTTGCACCAGGAACTGGGGCTGGACCGCATGGAGGCGGTGCGCGGCGGCACCTCGGCCATCCTCACCACCAATGGCGCCGGCGCCACCATCAACTTCCTGACCTACCGCAACAAGGGCGCGCCCGAGGGCGCGGCGCGCCTCACCCTGTCGGACTACAACCAGCGCCGCGTCGACCTGCGCTACGCCGGCGGGCTGGGCGACGGCTGGTTCGGCGGCGTCTCGGGCTTCTACCGCCGCGACGATGGCGTGCGCAACCCCGAGTTCACCGCCAACTTCGGCGGCACGGTGCGCGCCCATCTCGGCAAGCAGATCGACGGCGGCGAGTGGAGCGTCAACCTGAAGGCGGTGAACGACCACAACACCTTCTACCTGCCCATCCCGGTGGTGGGCAAGGACAAGCCGCGCAGCCTGCCGGGCCTGGACGCCAACTACGGCACCATGATCGGCCTGGACAGCGGCGTGCAGAACGTGCGCACCTCGCTCGTGCCCGGCAGCTTCAGCCAGCTCGAAGACTCGCGCGACGGCTACCACGTCAAGGCCACGGCCATTGGCTACAGCTTCGAGAAGAACCTCGCGCCGGATTGGAAGTTCTCGTCCAAGGGCCGCTACACCGATGCCGACGTGACCGCCAGCGTGGTGTTCTCGTCCAGCAACAACAGCCTGCGCCCCGCGGTGGACCGCCTCAACCCGGCCAAGTTCGGCTATGTGCAGGAGATGCTGGACCGCTTCGGCCCGGCCTGCGGCGGCGCCTGCACGCCGGCCATCCGCATCGTCTCCACCGGCGAGGTGCTCTCCACGCCCGCGCAGCTGAATGCGCTCAACGGCAACGGCCTGCTCTCCGACAACGTGCTGCAGGCCGACAAGCAGCTCAATCGTGAGGTGGTGAACGATATGCGCCTGAGCTGGAACACGCCCGACAACAGCCTGGCCCTGGGCCTCTTGGCCTTCAATGTGAAGAGCGAGGGCGGCAGCCCGGCCACGGCGCGCTTCGTCAGCGATGTGCGCAACCACGCGCGCCGCGTCGATCTGGTGGCGCTGGACCCCAGCGGCAAGGTGGTGGGCTCCTACACCGAGAACGGCGTACGCGAGTACTCGACCTGGGGCGATGGCCTGAGCAACGCGCGCACCCGCTCGCTCTCCTACTACCTGAACGACGAGTTCAAGCTCAGCTCCAAGCTGCGCCTGGATGCGGGCGTGCGCCTGGAGAGCTTCCGCTACCGCGGCCAGCAGGCCGGCTATGACGAGTTCACGCCCATCCCCGGCGCCTTCAAGCCCGGCTGCGACCGCGCCGCGCTGGGCGATGCGGCCTGCGATGTGGACAACATCATTGCCAACAACTACTTCGCCTATCCCACCAACGGGCAGTACACCGCCGTGCGCAACGACTGGAACGAACCCTCCTGGACCATCGGCGGCAACTACCTGCTGAACGACAACATCGCGCTCTACGGCCGCTTTGCCAAGAGTTATCAGTCCACCGGCGAGCTGCCGGTGACCAAGATCCAGTTTGCCGAACTGGGCATGCGCATGCAGGGCCGGAACTACTCGGGCACGCTGACCTTCTACAAGGCCGACTTCAAGGGCGATCCCAACGGCGCCGAGGTGGACAACGCCCAGATCGAGATGCTGCAGGGCGTGAATGCCAAGGGCCTGGAGTTCGAGCTGAGCTGGCGGCCGATCAACTGGTTCGAGTTCAACGCCACCGGCGTGGTGCAGCGATCCAAGTTCACGGTCAACAACCTGCGCGTGGTGCGCGGCTCGGGCGCCGATCTCGACGCGCTGCTGAAGGAGGCCACCGGCTGGAACGGCAACCGCCCCGAGCGCACGCCCAATCTGAACTACACCATCGCGCCCAGCGTCTACTTCAACGACAACAAGGGCGAGCTGAGCCTGGCCTGGCATTACATCGGCATGCGCTATGCCGATGTCTCCAACTCGGTGAAGCTGCCGGCCTACAAGACCATCAACCTCAGCCTGCGCTACGAGATCACGCCGCAGCTCACGCTGAACGCTGCGGTGCGCAACCTCACCAACACCATCGGCCTGACCGAGGGCAACCCACGCTCGGGCTTTGTGCAGGCGCCGGCGGGCAGCGACTATTACTACGCGCGCCCCATCCTGGGCCGCAACGCCCAGATCTCGGCCACCTACAGCTTCTGAGGAGATTGACGATGTCGCAGCAAAGTCCTATCTGGGACCACCACGTCAGCGCGCCCGGCACGCCGCCGGGCTTCACCCTGCGCACCTGCGTGCCCGCCAACCCCGACGGCGTGGAGGTGATGCTGGAGCGCTGGCAGGCCGGCAGCAGCGAGCCGCCGCACAGCCACCCCGGCCACGACATGACCGTGGTGGTGGAGGGCCGCATGCGCATCCAGTTCTACCGCCGCGAGGGCGGAGCGCTGCGGCCGGATGGCGAGCCGGTCACGCTGCAGGCCGGCCAGACCGGCTATGTGGCGGCCGGCCGCATCCATGACGCCCGCTACCTGGAGGACTGCAAGCTCGTCTATGCGCACGAGCGGGCCTTCGGCTTCGAGCCGGCGGGCTGAGTTCCGGGGGCGTGGCGGGCGCTGTGCCGCAGGCGTATGCTCGGCACAGCGCTACCACCAAGCCCCATGGACGAGTTGCAGGCCACGCTGAAGACGCAGCAGCGCTTCTCGCTGAACTGGACCTATCTGGATGCGATCACGCGCGGCGTGTCGGTGATCGATATGGGGGCCCTGGCGCTGCGCAATCTGGGCGACGCGCGCCAGTTCGCGCGCGAGTACGGCTACGACATCGACCAGCCCGGCGTGCTGGACTATCTGCGCGGCATCCAGCGCGAGGCGATCGCCTTTGTGCGGGCGCAGTTCCTCGGCCCCGATCAGCAGGGGCTGCTGCCCGCCGAGCTGGAGGACGACGCCGACCCGCTGCGCCTGCTGGTGCTGGCCTCGCAGCGCGCGCATCGCTTCGAGCCGACGCGGCTGTGGGCCTGCGCCCTGCTCAAGGTCATGCACGGCCTGTTCTACATCGACAACAACCTCAAGCTGCGCCACTTCAACGCGATCCGCCAGCAGGTGTTCGCCGGCCTGGACGCGGTGCTGCAGGTCGAGGGCGAACAGCAGTACCTGACCGATGGCCTGATCTGCCTGCCCCTGCTGCATGTGGACCGCAAGCGCAACAAGGGGCGCCACAGCATCCTGGTCAAGCTGCTGCAAAAGCCCGAGTACGTGGCCGCCGACATCCACGACCACCTGGGCGTGCGTCTGACGCTCAACACGCGCATCGAATGCCTGCTGGCGCTGGACCTGCTGCGCCGCGCGCATCTGGTGACGCTGACCAATCTGGAGATCAGCCGCGTGCGCAACACCCTGGTCGATCTGTGCGCCGCCAAGGAGGTGTTCAACTGCCACCGCGCCGAGATCGACCGCTGCCAGGGCTATCCGCAGCAGGTGCTGCAGCAGATGGACCGCGAGCTGGCGCGCATCTCGCAGCAGCAGACCCAGCGCGACAACCCGCACAGCGCGGCGGACTTCCAGAGCATCCAGCTGACGGTGCGCAAGATGATCCACCTGCCGGCGGCGGCGCTGGGCCTGCCGCCGGAGAGCGCCAGCGCCGCGGAGGAGGGCACCGAAGGCCCGATCGCCAACGGCGGCGGCACCAGCTTCTTCTTCGCCTATGAGATCCAGCTGCTGGATGGCGCCAGCTTCGAGAAGAGCCAGCAGGGCGCGGCCAGTCACGAGGCCTACAAGCGCCGCCAGGTGGAGAGCGCGCGGCGGCGCGTGCTGGGGGCCGAGCTGCTGGATTGGCTGCTGGCACACTGAGGGTTCCGCCGCCTCGGCCAGCCCACCGCCCCCATGTCCCAGCCCGATAGCCGCCTTGCCACCGCCGTGCTCGCCCTGGTGGCACAGCGCCCCGACTCCACCCAGCCCGCCAGCGCCCATCCTGCCGTGGCGGCGCGCAAGCTGGGCCAGCAGGCGGCCGCCAAGGCCGCCGCGGCCGCCGGTGCGCTGGCCCTGCCGCCCGGCCCGCTGGGCTGGCTGACCATCCTGCCCGAGATGATGGCGGTGTGGCGCATCCAGGCGCAGCTGGTGGCGGACATCGCGGCGCTGTATGGCCGTAGCGCCGAGCTGGGCCAGGCGCAGATGCTTTATTGCCTGTTCCGCCATACCGCGGCCCAGGGCCTGCGCGACCTGATCGTGCGCGTGGGCGAGCGCGTGCTGGTGCGGCCCGCCACCACGGCCGTGCTCAAGCAGATCGCCACCAGCATCGGCCTCAAGCTCAGCGAACGCGCGCTCGGCAAGAGCGTGGCGCGTTGGATGCCGTTGGTCGGCGCGGCCGGCGTGAGCGCCTATGCCTGGTACGACACCCAGCAGGTCGGCAAGGCGGCGCTGGAACTGTTCGAGCGCGAGATGGTGGTGGAGGGCTGAGGGCCCCGGCTCAGGTCTCGATGCCGCTGCCTGAGGCCACGGCCTCGACGGCCAGCGGCGCGCGCTCCTGCACGCCATGGTCGGCGCCCACCTGTATCCAGGCCGAGCGGCTGCGCGCCAGCTCCACCGGCATCGGCCGCACCGCGCGCAGCTGCACGCCCGAGCGCAGCAACGCCAGTGCCACCAGCTGCACATCCTCGCGGGCCGCGGCCTGGCCGTACCAGACGATGTTGGTGGCGATGTCGGTGACCCTGCCGGCGCGGCTGACGACCTGGAAGCCCAGCGTGAACAGCCCCACCTTGACGCGCGTCTCGTCCAGCTCCTTGGTCCAGACTTCCACCGTGGTGGCGCGGCGGCGCTCGACATCGGCGGGCGTGGTCGACTGGTCGATGCGCTTGATGGCCTGGTGGGCCTGGTCGCTGACGCGCTGCAGCCGCGCCTGCTCGCCGGCGTCGGCGGGCTCGGCGATCCAGCCGTACTCGGCGCGCCGCGCCTGCTGCTCGGCCAGGCGCTTGCGTTCGGCCTCGGCCTGCAGGCTCTGACGTTGTGCCTCGGCGGCCTCGGCCTCGCGCTTGGCCTTCGCCTCGTTGGCGATGCTGGTCTCCAGCGCCTCCTTCTTGCTGACGGCCCAGATCGCCGTGCCGCCGGCCAGCGCCGCCATCAGCAGCGCCAGCTGGCTGCGCCGGCGCAGGCGCTGTGCGTTCTCCAGCTCGGCCAGGCGCAGCTGCTCCGCGCGCGCCTGCTCGGCCGCCTGCTGCGCCACGCGGCGGTCGCGCGCCAGCCGCACCACGTCCACCAGGCGGTCGTGGATCAGCTCGATGCGGTCCACATGGCCCAGGCTTTCCACGCGCAGCAGCCGCCATTGCGAAGTCAGCGCCTCCAGCTGGGCCTCGGTGATGAAGCCCTGGGCCAGCGCCTCGGCCTTGGCATAGCTGCCGCGCGTGCGGCTGCCCTGCAGCAGATGGTCCTCGATGAAGCGGTGCAGGGACTCGGGCTGACCGGCGAGCGCGTCGCGGTAATAGCCTTCCAGGATGTCGTGGCCGATGCTGTCGAGCAGGGCCTGGTCCACCAGTGCGCCCTGGCGCCGTGCCGCCAGCTGCGCGCAGGTCAGGCTCAGCAGCACCGGCTCCACCGCATCATGGCCCTGGCCGGCGCTCTGCTCGCCGACGAAGCGCGCGATCGCCGCGGCGGCCCCGGGCGCCAGCAGCGCGCCGCCGGCCTCGGCCACCGCCTGCTCGGCGCGTTCGGCGCGCATCGGCTCCAGGCGCAGTTCGTGGCGCAGCAGCGAGGGCACATGCTGGGCCCAGGCGCGCAGCTCGGGCAGATAGTCCTCGCGGAAGGAGAACAGCAGGCGGTAGCGCTGGCTCAGGCTGTCCAGCCCCTGCAGGGCATCGCGCTGGCCGGCCACCTCGGCGCTCAGGCGGTTCTCCACCAGGTCGGCCAGCGCCGCCAGCACGCCCTGCAGGCGCGCGCCGCTGGCATGGGCGAACAGCTCCTCGAACTGGTCCAGCACCAGCACCGGTATGCGCGGCCAGTTGTCGGCGGTCCAGAGTTCGAAATCCTTGCGGTGCAGCCAGTGCCACAGCGATTCACCCGGTGCGCGCGGCGGCGCATGCAGCTGGCGGGCGCTGATTTCCGCTTCCAGGCACAGGGCGATCTGCTCCAGCACGCTGGCGGCATCGGCGCGGTGGTCGAGGCGGATATAGACCGGCAGGTAGCCGGCCTCGCGCAGGCGCGGGAACAGGCCGGCGCGCAGCAGCGAGCTCTTGCCCAGGCCCGAGCGCCCATACAGCGCCACCACCGGCGCCAGCTTGACCAGCTGCAGCAGCTGCAGCGCCTCCGGGTCGCGGCCCTTGAAGAAGGGCGCGCCGGCCTCGTCGTAGGCGGCCAGGCCGGGCCAGGGGTGCTGGGCGTCGAGGGCGGGGTTCTGCATATCAGACCAGCGGGCGGCGCGATTCGCGCAACAGGCGCTCCAGGCGCTGGCGGGTGCGCTCATTGGGCAGGCCGCCGGGCGCATGGCCGAGATCGAGGTGCTCGCGCCAGCCGCGGCTGATCACGTGCGAGAGCCGCTCGGGCTGGAACTCCGCGTCGACGATCAGCGGCAGGATGAAGTCGCGGTTCATGCCCTCGGCGCGTTCGTTGGCGCGCCGCCACTCGCGGAACACAAAGGCCTCGTCGCGCGCCTCGGCGCCGCGCGAGATCAACGGCACGAAGTAGCGGCAACCGGCGATGCCGTCGAAGATGCGCTGCGCGAAATTGTCGCCCGGCTCCAGCGTGCTGATGTCGAACCAGACATCCGCGGGGCCGCTGGCGCCCAGGTCGCGCAGGGTCTGCACCAGGGCCTGGGCGGCGGCCTGGTCGCTGCCGCGCGAGTAGCTGACGAAGAACACCGCGGCCGGTGGCGGTTCGGCAGGGTTGGGCAGGCTGGCGGGCTTGGGCGCGGCCTGCTCCAGCTTCCAGCGGCGGTGCAGCTCGGCCACGAAGGCGCTGGGCTCGAGATCGCTGAACAGCTCGGTGTCGCGGCTGTAGGCGCGCAGGAAATGCGTCAGCCCGCCCTGCTCGGCGTCGGGGCGGTCGACCAGCCATTCGCGCTTGGTCTTCTCCGACAGCCGGCTCTTGTTGGTGACGCGCAGCAGGAAGCGGCCCAGCCAGTCGGGGAAGCTGCAGCCCAGCAGCAGCAGGCTGCGTTCCTGCAGCGCGCCCAGAAAGGCGGTGGGCACCTGGCTGCCGCGCGTCAGGATGTTGTGCGCGTACTCCAGCACGTCCTCTTCATGCGCGGCAAACAGCGGCGCGGCGCGCGCGCGGCCGAACAGATAGAGCAGGTGGGCACCGCCGCGGCTGGACCAATCCGGCGGCAGGTCCTGCCATTCATTGGTGGGCAGCTTGGGCGCATGCACCACCTCGGTGAGCGCGCCGCGCTGGCGCAGGCAGCGCGCCAGCAGATCATCCGGGGTGGCGCTGACCCAGAGCTTGAAGTCGCTGATCTCGGCCAGCTGCTGCAGGGCGACGGGCGCCTGGTACTGGTGCTCGCTCAGCACCGCCTCCAGCGCGTCGTGCGCCTCGGCATACAGGTCCTGCAGATCGGTCTGGCACATCAGATGGACCTGGGCCACCGCGCGCGGCAGCGCCAGAAAGGGCGCCAGCTCGGGCTCGGCGGCCTGCAGCCCGTAACCCTGCAGCAGGCGCTGCGCGGCCAGGCTGAGCAGGTTGTGGCCGGCCTCGTCCCGCAGCAGTTCCGAGCCCACCACCGGGACCACCAAGCCCTCACGCACCTGGCGCAGCAGCCGCTTCCAGTCTTGTTCGGTCATGGCGGCCAGTCTCGCATGGCCCCATGGCCCGGCAGGCCCCCCGGGCGCTCGACAAACTAGGGGTGGGCCGCCCCGCCACATGGCGCGCGCGCAATCGGTTCCAATGGAGGCCTGTGAGACAGCTCGAGCACACCATGGACTGGGACCTTCCGCAGCCCTTCACCCAGGCGCTGCGCCCGCAGCCCGGACATATCGACGGCCTGAACCACACCAACAACGCCGTCTATGTGCAATGGTGCGAGCAGGTGGCCTGGGCCCATTCGGAGGCGCTGGGCCTGAGCCTGGACGACTACCGGCGGCTGGACCGCGCGATGGCGATACGCCAGGGCAGCTACGACTATCTGCTGCCCACCCTGCTGGGTGAAGACCTGACCCTCGCCACCTGGTTGACGGCCAGCGACGGCAAGCTGACGATGGAGCGCCGCTTCCAGCTGCGGCGCGACCACGATGGCGCCACCGTGCTGCGCGGCCGCTGGGAGCTGGTGTGCATCGAGCTGAGCAGCGGGCGCGCAAGGCGCATGCCCGAGGCGTTCTGCGATATCTACCTGGCGGCTGTGGTGGCCTGAGAGGAGTGCACTCATCATGGATAAGTCCTTCCACCGTTTTTCCGAACTGTTTGCACAGCTGGGCCTGCCCAATGACGCGGCCGCGATCGCCGGCTTCGTGCGCACGCATGCGCCGCTGCCGCCCGCCATGCTGCTGGCCGATGCGCCGTTCTGGAGCCCCGCCCAGGCCACACTGCTGCGCGAAGAGCTGGCCGGCGATGCCGATTGGGCCGAGGTGGTGGACCAGCTGAACGCCGCGCTGCGCGCCTGATCCCCGCGCCTTAGTCGTGACGGCGGCGTTTTCATTACGCCTGCGCTGTCACCGGTTTGCGTGGCGCGTGCACTCGTAAGGATCCGATGACCCGGGGCGACCGACGGTGGCCGGGGCGCTTGCTACCGGCAAGCATGCATGCACGGCAGCCTGCCCTGCAGCCCCACCCATCGGAGACCCCTATGCAAATCACTGCTCTTCTTCAGCGCCGCCGTTTCGTCCGCCTGCTGAGTCTGGGCATGGCCGCCGCCGGCCTGGCCGCACCCGCCCTGGCCCACCATGACGCCGATGGCGATGGTGGCCTGCGCCACGGCAAGATCTTCACCAGCACCAATGCCGCCAGTGGCAACGAGGTGCTGGTCTATGCCCGCGCCGCCGCCGGCCCGGCCACCCTGATGAGCCGCGTGCCCACCCAGGGCCTGGGCAGCGGTGCCGGCCTGGGTTCGCAGGGCGCGGTCACGCTCAGCAGCAGCGGCCGCTACCTGTTCGTGGTGAACGCGCGTTCCAACACGCTCTCGACCTTCGAGCTGGGCCATGCCGGCCTGGTGCTGCGCTCGGTGGTCGATTCGGGCGGCCTCAATCCCACCAGCGTGGCCGAGAACGACGGCCTGGTCTATGTGCTGAACGCCGGCGGCAGCGGCAATGTGGCGGGCTTCCGCAACCAGCGCGGCATGCTCAGCCCGCTGGCCGATGGCGTGCGCGGCCTCTCGGCCGCGGGCGGCACCGCACCCGGCCAACTGGGCTTCGACCATGACGGCGATGTGCTGGTGGTGAGCGAGCGCGCCACCAATGTGCTCAGCTCCTACCCGGTGCGCCGCGATGGCAGCCTGGGCGCACGCCTGCTCACCCCCTCGGCCGGCCAGACGCCCTTCGGCTTCGCCGTCACGCAGCGCGACCAGCTGATCGTCAGCGAGGCCCAGGGCGGCGCCGCCGGCGCCAGCTCGGTCTCGTCCTACCGCCTCGGCGAGCATCCCTTCAAGGGCCCGCAGCTGGTGAGTGG